>JAJYYG010000045.1 GCA_021801235.1 Actinomycetes bacterium | reverse complement strand
TAAGGGTCCGCGCGATTATTGGACGCGCGATGTAGGCTTGCGCTGTGGAGCTCGGCGAAGAGGGCCTGTCTCGGTTCTTCTCGCTGACGTCTCCGTTCCTCGACGAGCGCCAGCGTCGACTGCTGGCAGCGTCGATGGTTGAGGTGCTCGGTCGTGGTGGTCAAGCTCGAGTCGCCGAGGCAACCGGGATGAGCCGCAACACCTTGATCGCCGGGGCGAAAGACTTGGCCGAGGGGCCGGTGCTCGGAGAGCGGATACGCCGTCCTGGGGCGGGTCCCAAGCGCAAGATCGACTTGGACCCCGAGCTGCTCGTGGCGCTCGACTCCTTGGTGGAGCCCGAGTCCCGTGGAGATCCGATGAGCCCACTTCGCTGGACGCTCAAGTCGACCAGGGTGCTCGCAGCCGAGCTCACCCGGGCTGGCCACAAGGTCGGTGCGAACCTGGTCGGCGACCTCTTGCACTACTTGGGCTACAGCCTCCAGGCCAACGCGAAGGTCACCGAGGGCAGACAGCACCCCGACCGCGACGGCCAGTTCCGCTACATCAATGCCACCGCGGCCGAGCACCTCGCTGCGGGTCAGCCGGTGATCTCTGTCGACTGCAAGAAGAAGGAGCTGGTCGGCGACTACGCCAACGGTGGCAAGGAATGGGAACCTGAGGGCCAGCCCACCCGGGTCGGCGTCCACGACTTCCCCGATCCAGAGATGGGCAAGGCGATCCCCTACGGCGTGCTCGATGTCGGCGCGAACGAGGGATGGGTGAACGTGGGCGACGACCACGACACCCCGGCCTTCGCAGTCGCGTCGATCGCCCGGTGGTGGGAACGCATGGGGAAGGCTCGCTACCCAAAGGCGACGCGCCTCATGATCACCGCTGATGCCGGAGGCTCCAACAGCTACCGCTCCCGGGCCTTCAAGGTCGAACTGGCGAAGTTGGCGGCGACGATCGGTGTGGTCATCACCGTGTGCCACATGCCGCCAGGGACCTCGAAGTGGAACAAGATCGAACATCGGCTCTTTTCGTTCATCTCGATGAACTGGCGTGGCAAGCCCCTCACGAGCTACCGCACCGTCGTCGAGCTGATCGCAGCAACCACCACCAGCACCGGCCTGACGGTCCAGTCCGACCTCGATACCGGCTACTACCCGACCGGTGTGAAGATCACCGACGCAGAGCTCCGAGCAGTGCCGATCAAGCGCCATGACTGGCATCCCGACTGGAACTACTCGATCCTGCCGCCATAACCGCTCAGGTTATTGCGCCACGGGCCCTAATCGAATTGTCGGTCTGGGTGTTTTTGGTGGCTTGGACCTGTTCGAGGCTGCTGGCTTCGTGGCGCACGGCGGGTACCCGGTCGAAGGCTTTGGTGAGCAGGTAGCCAGCCGCAGCGGCCACGAAGGGGGCGGTGACCCAGATGACGGCCAGGGTGGCGATGGTCGACCATTTCACCGGGATGCCCGCGGCCAGGCCGGCGCCGACCACGGTGAAGACCAGGATCTGGATGGTAGAGGTCGGGACGCGGAGCTGGTTGAAGGCGCTGGTGAGTCCGAAGGCGATGCCGATGACGATGACCAGCCCGGCTACTGACAGGCCTGCGCCGGTGAGGAGGTTGTGGCCGACGGTGTGCTCCACGCCGTGGCTGGCGAAGGTCGCACCGATCAGCGTGAGGGGTGCCATGACCAGCAGGGCCCGGCGGGCCGAGATGGCCGACAGGGCGTGCGGCATGCCCATACAGGCGCCGGTGTAATGGGCGCCCATGCTGTAGGCGAAGCCGACCGCCAAAATCACCAGCAGGGCCGTCACTGTCCCTCCGCCAGAAGACTTCGCAAACCGCTGAGAACTTCGGTGACAGCCTCCCGTTGAAGATCTCGGCGCCGGCAGTCGTCGGACCGGTCCCGACTGATCAGCTTGTCTATCTCGGCAACCAGCAGGCTCGTCGGGCGGTCACCGCGTGCTCCTGGCGTCCGGTGCCGCTGCGAGTCTTCCGGTTCGTCGGCGGGTAGGAGCTCGGTGGCCAGTTCACGGATCGCTCTTCGGGCGTCGGCAAGCGTGGCCAGGCCCTGTTCGGTGGTGGTGTAGCAGCGCACCGCGTGACCGTCGTCCACCCGCTCCTGCGAGGTCAACAGCTCGGCATCCTCGAGATCGTGGAGCAGCGGGTAGAGGGTCCCGGGCGAGATCCGGTAGCCGTGCTCGGCCAGTTCGGCCGCCATCCACGCGCCTGTCACCTCGCGCTCGGCGCCATGGTGCAACACGTGCAGGCGCACAGCCCCCCTCTGAAAGTCACGAACTACATCCATATCGACTCCCAGCATCGATGACCGTAATCGACCTCCTGCTCCGAGACAAGCGGGCTCCGGGCCAAGGCCGTCAAGCATGAGGCTGGGCAGAAAACGGACCGGGTCGAGCCTCACCCCTCAACGCAAGCCGCCCATACAGAGTGCGGGCGCAGAACGACGCCAGACGAGCGGAGCGATTCGCGCCAGATCGACGGTTCCGGGGCGACCGGGTCGGAGCCGCGTTCCTCTCCGAGGCCATCCCCGTCGCACCGAGCGCTCGCACCGAACGCCGCGCCAGTTGAAGGGCGCTCCGGTTGCCACTCGTAGCGCTGAACGGGACGTCGGGTACGTCGAGGTGACATGTCGCCGCTCTCCAACTGGCCCGGTTTGGCTACGGAAGCCAGTACACCCAATCGACATCACCGCAGGGTGGGCCTGCCATCAACATCCCGAGCGCGGTGACCAGGGTGGCCGGGTAGGAGCTACTTCCCCGGTGGAAGCGGCGTGGCGACGTGAACACGACGCCGGCGTGGTGTTCACCGGTGACGGACCAGCTTGGTGAGTTCCAACAGTCGTCGCAACGGACCGGTCATGATGACCGGGCGAGCCCGAGCGACGAACCGTTGGAGGGCCCAGCATGGCAGGTGCAGCACGGAGCGCGGAAGAGCGCGAGGAGATCCGAGTCCGGATGGAGGTGCTGGCCGGGGCACGAGATGAGCGGAACCTGGACGCCCTTCGCCGGCCGCCTGCACGGGGAACACTCATCACAACCGAGTCCACGGACTACGACGACGCCGCCCTCTACCGGGTATGTCGACGCAACGGGGCATCCGTTCGCAAGATGATCGACTGCCTGATCTCCAGCATCGCCATCCGATCCGGGAGCACAGTGTTGCATGCCGACAGCGGCTTGGACGTGCTGGCTCAGCACACCCCGCTCGAGCTCGAACAGCTCGGATCCTGAACTTGTTGTCGGGTCGCTTTCGCTGCGCCGCGACCAGACGATCAGAGGCACCCACTTCCTCGCGCACCTGGTGACGACTCCCCACCGCTGATCCATTCCGTCACCGGCCGACGGGCACCCTCGCGGCCCTCGCCGAAGAACTCCAGCGCAGCACGGGACGTCGCCCACTCGCAGGGCAGAGCTCGACTCCACCGGGTGTCGGATCGAGGTCTAGATTCGGCCCCATGGCAGACCAACCGCCGGACTTCTCGGACCTCAGCGCCCTGTTCATCAACACGACACTGACCCGGTCTCCCGGAGTCAGCCACACGCAGCGCCTGATCGACGTGAGCGCGGCGATCATGGAGGGGGCCGGTGTCGACGTCGACCAGTTCCGCGCCGTCGACCACCCGATCGCCACGGGCGTCTACCCCGACATGCGTGAGCACGGCTGGCCCGAGGACGCCTGGCCCGAGTTGTTCGACCGGGTGCTGGCGGCCGACATCCTGGTGGTGGCCGGCCCGATCTGGCTCGGGGACAACAGCAGCGAGACAAAGAAGGTCATAGAGCGGCTCTACGCGCACTCCGGCGAGCTCAACGACAAGGGTCAATGGCTCTACTACGGCAGGGTGGGTGGCTGCCTGATCACCGGCAACGAGGACGGTATCAAGCACTGTGCGTCCAACGTCCTCTACAGCCTCCAGCACATCGGCTACGCCATCGCGCCGCAGTCCGATGCCGGCTGGATCGGGGAGGCCGGTCCCGGACCGAGCTACGGGGACCTGCTCGATGACGGGACGCGGGCCGGGGTGGACAACGAGTTCACCAACCGCAACACGACGTTCATGACCTGGAACCTCCTGCACCTCGCCCGCCTGCTCAAGACGGCGGGCGGGTTCCCCGCCTACGGCAACCAGCGCCGCGAGTGGGATGCCGGCGCCCGGTTCGGGTTCGCCAACCCCGAGTACCGGTCCTGACCTGAGCGGGTGCCGGGCCGGCACCGCCGGGGCCGTGCCCGTGGGCCGGCGTTCCCGGTCCGGGGGCCCGTGCCGTCGCTCCCCGGGTGCGGCGATCGGCAGGTGGCCGATCAGCAGGTGATCGCCCCGCCCGAGACGAGCGTCCGGTTCCAGCTCGCCAGGGTGGCCGATGGCACCGCTGAGTATCCCGAATAGCCGTGGTTCGGGGGCCAGAGCTCGACCGACGTGGCGTGATAGGTCGTCGCCACCGACATGGTGGCGCAGTCGACCGAGGGACCGGCGGTCTGGAAGTACACGCCGGAACCCGTGGCGGGGGTGGGAGCGAGGGTCGCGATCTCGCTGTAGGCAGGTCCGACCTTCCCCGACGGAGCCGTGGCGGAGACGTCGTTGTTGCCGAGGACGCACTCCGGTCCACCCGCTGCGTGCGAGCCGGCACACGCCTGCATGATCTGGCTCATGAAGGCCACGTCCGGGCCCGAGGGCGTCGGGAGCGGATTGAAGGCGAAGGTGATCTGGGTGTGCGTCCAGCCGGAGTAGTCGGACAGCGCGCCCTCCAGGCAGGCCTCCTGGAGCTGAGGCGTCCAGCCGGCCGCGGCGAGCGAACGCTGGGAGGAGATCGCCCCGCTCACGACGAACGGCTCACCCGTGCTGCTCGAGCACGACGACACCGACACCGCCCGCACGAGGGGATTGGGGTCGTAGCGCGCGGCCAGGGCGTGCTGGAAGACGTTCCACGCCTGCCGGAACGGTGTGGTCCACCACTCTCCGACCGTCTTGGTACCCCCCCTGGTCTGGATGGTCACCGTCGGGCCGGACTGCGCGACCACCCACGACGGGGCGCTGGAACCGGCGAAGATCCGAAGCTTGACACCGAGCGGGGTAGCAGGGTGAGCGGCATTCCAGGCGGAGACCGCGGCCAGGGACTGGTCGAGGGGCGCCCAGTCCTCGACGCCCGGGGCCGGCTCCAGCTGCGACCACGACTCGTTGACGACGATCCCGCTGAAGTCCCCCGCGTAGGCGTCGAGGGTGCTCGGGTCGGTCACCGGGAACGGTTGTCCGGTCTGGTAGGCGGTCTGGATCCCCATGTCGAGGAGGCCGTCGAGGGGCGCCTTCTGCCCCGCGGTCCCCGAAGGGGCCGTGGATGGGGGAGCGGTCTTCTGCGTCGTCCCGCCACCCGGCGCCGTCCCGGCCGAGCCCACCGCGCCCTCGCACCCGGCGAGAAGCACGGCACCGACCAGTACCGCCGCCAGCGTCCCGATCCTGCGTGATCTCTGTGCATGTGCCATGGAACGAGCATGCGGCACAAAGATGAGGGAAGTGTCAGCGACCGATCAGGTGTGCGTGAGGTGCTCCGTGGCGACAATGCACCTTTCGACCGGAATTCGCGGCCGCACCTGTCTGCTCCTGCCCACCGAACCGGGCCGTCAGCAGGCACCGTGGCCGGCCCGGTTGCGGACCGGATTCCCTGTCGCCTGCCCGGACCCAACCCCGCCGTCTGCGACACCCCTGTCGCCTACCCGGACCCAACCCCGCCGTCTGCGACACCCCCACCGTAGGGTTGCCGGCAACGGCCGTGGCCGGGATCTCCCCGGCGGTGGCGGCCCCGCAGCAACAGGGCGCCCGTTGGGCGTCCACGGAACGAGGTGTGACGATGCCGTACCCGCGGAGCACGTTCGACGAGGGGATCCGGAGCGCCGACGGGCTCGCCCGGCACCTCCGGGGAGGCGGCGCCCTCGTGGCCGTCTCCTCGGGCGTGCGACTCGAGCCCGGTGAGATGGAGCATGCCCAGGTCTGGGTGGACGCCTGCCGGTACCATCCGCTCGAAGGCGTGGCGGCCGACCAGTTGTCCGTCTTCGCCTTCGGGAGCTTCACCCAGCTGGCGGCCGGCGCGATCGGTAGCGCGGTCGTCAACGCCAGACGGCGGCACAAGGCGGAGAAGCGCGCCGCGCCGCAGTGGCGTGCTCTCGGTCCGGTCGGCGTGACCGTCACCTCCCGACGGCTCCTCGTCCTCCACCAGATGAGCTGGTCGTCGATCTGGTTCGACCAGATCGTCCAGGTCGTCCCGGCGCAGTCGGCCTTCGTGCTCGACCTGATCTTCGACGGATCACCGCCCTTCCGCTTCAGCGGACCGTCCGTCCCTTTCGTGGCGGTGATGCTCGTCTACCTCCTCTCCGGCGAGGTCCTCTCCCTGCCCGGGGCCGACCTCCCGGGGAACAGCCCCCCGGCACCGACGGAGCTCACCCCCTGAACGCGATCTGGCAGAACGCAACCGTGGCCGGAGCCCGACCGGCGGGGCATCGAAGCCTGCGCTCCGGCAGGTCCCCGGATGCGGTAGACCGGACCCATGCGGACACGGACACTCGGACACAACCTCGTCGTCTCGGCACAGGGGCTCGGGTGCATGGGGATGAGCGAGTACTACGGGCCCCGGGACGAGGACGAGTCGATCGCCACCATCCACCGGGCGCTCGATCTCGGCATCACCTTCTTCGACACGGCCGATGCCTACGGCCCGTTCACCAACGAGGAGTTGGTCGGCCGGGCCCTGGCCGGCCGGCGCGACCAGGTGGTCATCGCCACCAAGTTCGGCAATCAACGGGCGGCCGACGGGAGCCGGCTGGGGGTCAACGGACGGCCGGAGTACGTGCGGTCGGCCTGCGACGCCTCGCTCGGCCGGTTGGGCGTCGACCACATCGACCTCTACTACCAGCACCGGGTCGACCCGGCCACGCCGATCGAGGAGACGGTCGGGGCGATGGCCGAGCTGGTGACGGCGGGCAAGGTGCGGCATCTGGGATTGTCCGAGGCCGCGCCGGCCACGATCCGTCGCGCCCACGCGGTCCACCCGATCACCGCGCTGCAGACCGAGTGGTCCCTGTGGACCCGGGACCCCGAGACGGACGGCGTGCTCGCCACGGTCCGCGAGCTGGGCATCGGTTTCGTGGCCTACTCCCCACTGGGTCGCGGGTTCCTGTCCGGTGCCATCCGGTCCCCCGAGGACCTGGCCGGGGACGACTTCCGGCGGTTCAACCCGCGCTTCCAGGGCGACAACTTCACGAAGAACCTCCAACTGGTGGCGCGGGTCGAAGAGATCGCGGCCGCCAAGGGGGTGACGCCGTCCCAGCTGGCCCTGGCCTGGGTGCTGGCACAGGGTCCCGACGTCGTGCCCATCCCCGGAACCAAGCGGCGGAGCTACCTCGAAGAGAACGCCGCCGCGGACGACATCGTGCTGACCGCCGAGGAGCTGGAGCGCATCGACGAGGTCCTCCCCCCGGGATCGGGAGCCGGGGACCGCTACGGCGACATGGCCCCGGTGCACCGGTAGGCGGCGCCCTCCAGGTCGAGCAGCCACCGCTTGCGGGAGACCCCGCCCCCGTAGCCGCCCAGGGCGCCACCGGCGGCGACCACCCGATGGCAGGGGATGATCACCGCGATCGGATTGCGGGCGTTGGCCGCGCCCACCGCCCGCGCCGCCCGGGGCCGGCCGACGGCGGCGGCCACCTCCCCGTAGGTGCGGACATCGCCGAAGGGGATCTCGGCCAGGGCTCCCCACACCCGCCGCTCGAACTCGGTCCCTTCGGGCCGGAGCTCGACGTCGAAGTCGGTCCGCTCGCCGGCGAAGTAGGCGTCGAGTTGGGCGACGACGCCCTCGAAGGCATCCGCATCCCGCTCCCAGCGTTCCCGATCAGGGGAACGGGCCTGACCCTCCATCGCCAAATTGGTGAGACGGCCGTCACGGCCGGCGAGGGTGAGCGCCCCGATCGGGCTTGCGACGGTCCGGTACACGGTCATGGAGGCGGGGGGTACACGGTCATGGATGCGGGTGGCCTCCCTGCTCGCTCGCCGTCGGGGCCGGGACCGCCGGCCCGGCTCCACGGTAGGACGGATCGGCGTCGAACGCCTCCGCACACCCCGGGTTGCAGAACCAGAACTCCTGCCCGTCGACCACCCGATGGGCGGCCGCCGTGGCGCGATCCACCGTCATGCCGCAGACCGGATCGACCGCGGTGGCCGGTTCCCCGGGCGGGGTCCGGTCCGGGGACCGCGCCTGGTCTCCTTCCCCTCCGGGGTGGCCCGGGTCGGGGTGGCCCGGGTCGGGGTGGCCCGGGTCGGGGTGGTGCTCTGGGCCGGGCGACGGCCCGGATCCGCCGGCAACCGCCGCGTACCGGTCGGGATCCGCCTCGAAGCGCTCGCGGCACCGGTCGGAGCAGAACCAGAAGTCGGCTCCCCCGAATGCCGCCTGGGCCGGGGCATCGTCGACGCGGACCTGCATCCCGCAGACGGGGTCGATGGCGTACCCGTGGCCACCGCCGAGGCGCGTCCGGTTGCGGGCGAGCCACCAGAGCCCGGCCGCCACCGCGACGGCGACGATGTTCAAGAAGGTGGTGTAGTTCCACGCGAAGTGCGGGGAGGCCACCTGCAGCGACCGAGTGGTGGGCACCGCGTCGAACAGTCGGAAGATCCCCTCCGTCGCCAGCCCCGCCGACGCCATGACGACATAGAAGAGCCCGACCACCCGGAGCGTCAGCCGGGGACCGTAGAGCTTTCGGTAGACGAGGATCAGCGGCATGGCGATGAGGTCGGCGAAGACGAAGGCGACAACCCCGCCGAAGCTGATCCCCCCGGTCCACAGTGCGGCGGCAAGAGGGACGTTACCGACGGAGCAGACCCAGCTGACGACGGCGATGAGCGGACCGACGAGAGCGTTCTCGAGGCTCGTCCAGAACCCGTGGCCGTGCACGAACAGCGCGCCCCAGACGCGGGCGGGGACGAGCACGGCGAGGAAGCCGGCCACGGTGTACCCGATGACCAGCTCCGAACGGAGCATCGTCGCGTCCGCCACCGAGTAGCTGGCGGCGTCCGACCAGGCGGACACCGAGCGGAGCTTGACCGACCATGCCGTGTGCTCGAGCTCGTCCTGGCGCTCGGCCGACACCCCAGCCGACCCGGCCGACCCGCTCCGGGCACGGCCCGCACCCGAGGGGTTCGCGCTCCCGGCGCCGGTCAGGCGGCGGCGGGCCGCCTCGACCAGCGGGCGCCGGAACACGATGCCTCCCAGCAGCGCGACCAGGACGATCATGATCGGGCCGCCGACGAACTCCGCCACCATGAACTGCCAGCCGAGCAGCACGAGCAGGACGAGTCCCAGCTCGATGACCAGGTTGGTCGAGGCGATCATGAAGACCATCGCCGCCACGAAGTCGGCTCCTTTGGCGAACAGGGACTTCGCCATGGCCGACGCCGCGTAGGAACAGCTCGACGAGACCATGCCGTACCCGGCGGCCCGGCCCACCGCCGCCGGCCGGTGGTTCCCCAATTTCGCCTGCATGCGCTCCTTCGACACGAACGCCTGCACGACGCCGGAGAGCGTGAAGCCGAACACGAGCGCCCACAGGGTCGCCCAGAACATGAAGAACCCCTCCCGGAAGCTCCGGCCCACGTCGTCGATCGCCCGGCCGACGGTCAACGCGGCGATCAGGTCAGGATGCACTGCCGGACCCCGCGCCGCCGTCGGGGACCGTACCGTACGACCCCGAACTGCCGGACCCCGCGCCGCCGTCGGGGACCATACCGTGCGACCCCGAACTGCCGTGAGTGGACTGCGCCGGATCACCGACTCCCGCCGCCGGAGGGACGTCGGGAGTGGACGACCCGAACAGGCCGGCGATCTCGCGCACGGTCCACCGGAGGCGGTCGAGAGGGCCGGTCCGACAGGTCGGCACGCCGTCCCCGGGGTCGCCCGGGCTGCACGTTGGATCGGCGCCGGTCACGACCGGACCAACCGTTCCACCGCAGCCTGGGCCTCCCGCACCTTGGTGTCGGCGGCCGGACCACCTTCCACCAGCGCCTCCTTCACGCAGTGCGAGAGGTGGTCACCGAGCAGCTTCAGGGCGACGGCCTGCAACGCCCGCGTCGTGGCCGAGATCTGGTCGAGGACGTCGATGCAGTACTTGTCCTCCTCGACCATGCGCTGGAGCCCACGCGCCTGGCCCTCGATCCTCCGCAACCGCTTCAGGACCGCCGCCTTCTCGTCGGTGTACCCGGGTGTGGCCACGACCGCATGCTCCTCCCTGTCCCCCAGCCGTTCGGAACCTGTTCCGCAGGGCGGCGACCCGCACAGGCACTGCGCACCGCGAGCCGTCATATACCCTACCTGGGTAGTGTACGCGCGTCACCCCGGTCCCCGCCATCCCGCGGTGACGCGACGACCGGTCCGGGCCACCGACCGGTCACAGTGACACGACCGGTCCGGGCGGGACGACCAGGCCGGGGCGTCGTAGGGTGGGCCGCACGAAGAGGGAAGGGGGAATGCATGGCCAAGACCGTCATGATCACAGGAGCGGGATCCGGGTTCGGCCGGGGCGCCGCCGTGGCCCTGGCTGCACGCGGCCACGACGTCATCGCCACCACCGAGACCGAGGAGCAGGCTGCCGCGCTGCGGAGCGAGGTCCCGCAGTTGACGGTGGAGAAGCTCGATATCACCACCGACGACGTCCACAAGGCCTCCCGATGGGACGTCGACGTGCTGATCGACAACGCAGGTGCCGGCCAGACCGGACCGCTGGCCGACGTGCCGCTCGACCGGGTCAGGCGCCTGTTCGAGGTGAACGTGTTCGGCACCCTGGCGGTGACCCAGGCGGCGCTGCCCCGGATGGTCGCCAGGGGGTCCGGCCGGATCATCATCATGTCCTCCATCGCCGGCGTGCTGTCCGGACCGGCGTTCGGTCCGTACTCGATGACCAAGCACGCGCTCGAGGCGATGGGCAAGGCCCTGCGGGCGGAGCTCGCCCCCCAGGGGATCGACGTGACGCTCATCAATCCCGGGCCCTTCCTCACCGGCTTCAACGACCGGATGGCCGACTCGATGTGGGAGTGGTTCGGCGAGGGCTCCCTCAACGCCCCGGCGACACCCCTGTTCGAGTCGATGCGCCGCTTCGTCACCGAGGGCCAGCGCGATCCCGCCGAGGTCGTGTCCAGGCTGGTCGAGCTCACCGAGGCCGAGACGACCGAGGAGAACAACTTCGTGCCGCCGGAGCTCCGCGAGCTGGCCGGGGCCTGAGCCGCCGGAGCCCCGCGAGCGGAAACTCCTCCTCCGGGGCGAGCCCCCTCCGGGGAACTCCTCCCCCGGGGCGGGTCACTCCTCTTCCGAGGTCGCCGCCGACCGCATCTTCTCGTCGATCATGGTCACGACCGACGAGTCGAGCAGGGTGGTGACGTCGCCCAGGTCGCGATGCTCGGCCACGTCGCGCAACAGGCGTCGCATGATCTTGCCGCTCCGGGTCTTCGGCAGGTCCGGGGTGAGGAGGATCTGACGGGGCTTGGCGATCGGGGAGATGGTGGTGGCGACCAGGGCGCGCAACTCCTCGACCAGGGCCCCTCCGTCCTCGCCCACCACCTCGCCCTTCACGCTCACGAAGGCCACCACGGCCTGACCGGTGGTGGCGTCGCTGGCGCCGACCACGGCGGCCTCCGCCACCCGGGGGTGACCGACCAGCGCGTGCTCGATCTCCGCGGTGGAGATGCGGTGGCCCGACACGTTCATCACGTCGTCGACCCGACCCAGCAGCCACAGGTCACCGTCGTCGTCGAGCTTGGCCCCGTCGCCGGCGAAGTAGTAGCCCGGGAACCGGCTCCAGTAGGTCTCCCGGTAGCGGGCGGGGTCACCCCAGATGCCGCGGAGCATGCCGGGCCACGGTTCGGTGAGGACCAGGAACCCACCTTCGCCGTTGCCGACCTCGTTGCCCTCGTTGTCGACGACCTGGGCGCTGATGCCCGGCAGGGGCCGCATGGCGGCGCCAGGTTTGGTCGCCGTGATCCCCGGTAGCGGCGAGATCAGGATCCCGCCCGTCTCCGTCTGCCACCAGGTGTCCACGATCGGGCACCGGTCCCTCCCGATGTTGGTGCGGTACCACATCCACGCCTCGGGGTTGATGGGCTCGCCCACCGAGCCGAGGAGCCGGAGGCTGGAGAGGTCATGGGCGGCCGGCAACGCCTCGCCCCACTTCATGAGGGTACGGATGGTGGTCGGTGCCGTGTAGAGGATCGACACCTTGTAGTCCTCGACGATCCGCCACCACCGGTCCTGCCCGCCGGCATCGGGAGTCCCCTCGTACATCACCGAGGTGGTGCCGTTGGCCAGGGGCCCGTAGACGATGTAGCTGTGACCGGTCACCCAGCCGATGTCGGCCGCCGTCCAGAAGACGTCCTGCTCCGGCTTGATGTCGAAGACCAGCCGGTGGGTGGCCGAGGTGTGGACCAGGTACCCGCCGGTGGTGTGGAGGATGCCCTTCGGCTTCGCGGTGGTGCCGCTGGTGTACATGATGTAGAGCGGCTGTTCCGCGTCGAAGGCCTCGGCCTCGTGGGTCGGGGCCTGGCGTTCGACGAGGTCGTGCCACCAATGGTCGCGGCCTTCGGTCCACTCGACGTCCTGCCCGGTCCGGCGGACCACCAGGGTCGAGCGCACGTCGGGGCACTGGGTGAGGGCGGCGTCGACCGCCGGCTTGAGGGGGGAGATCGACCCCCGGCGCCAGCCGCCGTCGGCGGTGATCACCACCCGGGCGTCCGCATCGAGGATGCGGCTGGCCAGCGCGTCGGCGGAGAACCCCCCGAAGATCACCGAGTGGGGGGCGCCCAGCCGGGCGCACGCCAGCATGGCGACCACGGCCTCGGGGATCATGGGCATGTAGATGGCGACGCGGTCGCCCGCCTCGACACCGAGCTCGACGAGGGCGTTGGCCGCCTGGCACACCATCCCCTGCAGGTCCGCGTAGGTGATGTCACGGGTATCGCCTTCGGGCTCGCCGACCCAGTGGAAGGCCACCCGGTCCCCGATGCCGGCGGCGACGTGCCGGTCCACGCAGTTCACCGAGGCGTTCAGCTTCCCCCCGACGAACCACTTCGAGAACGGGAGCTCCCACTCCAGCACCCGGTCCCACCGTTGCTCCCACTGGAGGCGCTCCGCCTGGAGCTCCCACCAGGCGAGCGGGTCGGCGGCCACCTCGTCGTAGATCCCGGGCTGGGCGTTGGCCTGGGCGGCGAAGTCGGCGGGTGGCGGGAACCGGCGTGTCTCCTGGAGCAGGGCGTCGAGCGCGGGGCCCGTGCCCCCGTCGGCCCCGGCGTTGGTATCGGTCATGGTGGTGGTCCTTCCCCCTGGGTCGTCCCCGGGTGCGAATCGGTGGTGCAGTGGATCAGCGGTGCGAAGGGTCAGCGGCTCAGCGATCCGATCGGCAGCACCGCCTTGCCGAACGTCTCATTGGTCACCCCGGCGAACGAGGCGTACCAGGCTCCGGCGGCGGTGGCCACACCGAACCAGCCACCTGCCTTGGTCAGCGACGCGGTCCCTTGGAACGCCCCCACGGTCAGCAGGACGAAGGTCACCACCAGGAGGCCGAACACGACGACCAGGGCGACCGAGAGCCGCAGCGTCGAGACGAACATGTAGGCGGTGAAGATGGTCCACCCGAGCAGGAACACGCCGACCACCGTCGCCACGTCCGCCTTGGCCACCCCCGGGAGGATGAACTTCACCAGCACGTAGTAGGAGATCCAGAACGCCCCGTAGGAGGTGAAGGCGAGGGCGCCGAAGGTGTTCCGGCGGGCGAACTCCCACATGCCGGCGAACACCTGGATGGCCCCGCCGTACACGAGGGCGAGGGCGAGGGCGGTGCTCACCGCCGGGCCCCAGATGTCGGCGTTCGAGACGCTCAGCGCGAACGTCGTCATGGCGAACGCCGCCAGTCCCAGTGGTCCCGGGTCGGCCACCCGGTGGGTGGGCGGCAGCGGGTTGTCGCGGACCGACGGTGCATCGTTGCTCATGGTGTTCCCTCCCCTGGACGAACTTCCTTCCTGCTGTGATCGTGCGGTCTGGCCGGTCCGATGGCAAGGGGTCCGGCGGAGCACTCTGCGAACGGCGGCGCACCCACGACGAACGGTCCGCCCTACACGACGAACGGGCGACCGGCACCGGCACGGGCGGCCGGTCCGTCCGGAACGCCACGACCGTAGCGGCACGTACAGGTCGACGGTCCGTCACGATGGCGTCCCACCCCCTGTGGCATGCTGGCCGTGGAGTCGATCTCGCCCGTGGGGGGCGCCGTCGCCGCTGTGAACTGTTGGTCGTTCCGGGCCGATGTCAGTGGTTAGGAGATCATGACAGAGCTGCTGTGGCTTGCCGTGGCCGGCGTGGTCGTGCTGCTGGGTGTGGTCCTGGGTTTCGTCGTCCGCGGCGAGCGCAGGCTGGGCACGCCCGCCCAGCGCGCCGGGTATGCCACCTTGCACACAGCGAACCTGCTGGCGCCGGCCCTGCGGGGCGGGCTCCACGGCGCCGGCTCGGGGAAGGTGACCGCTCAGCTGCAGTCTCTGCTCGGCACCCCCGGGGTGCTGCTGGCCGACCTGGCCGGCGTCATCGCCGCCGACGGAGTCGACGAGGACCACCAGCGCATGCTCGAGGCTCCGGTGGCCAGGGCCGTCGGGGCGGGGGAGCCGCAGGTGCTGACGGCCACCGACCTGACCTGTCCCCGAGGCGCCGCCTGTGACCTGCAGGCCGCGGTGGTGGTGCCGTTGGTCGTCGACGGCGCGGTGGTCGGTGCGCTGGTGGCCGCCGGGCCCTCGGCCGCGGCCGGCCTCCTCCGCCTCGCCAGCGAGGTGGCCCAGTTCATCGCCACCCAGCTCGAACTGGCCGAGCTCGACCGGTCCCGACGGCGGGCCGCCCAGGCCGAGCTGCGGTTCCTCCGGGCTCAGATCTCCCCGCACTTCATCTACAACGCCATCACCGCCATCGAGTCGTTCGTGCGGACCGATCCCGACCGGGCCCGCTCACTGCTCGTCCAGTTCGCCGACTTCACCCGCTACAGCTTCCGGGGGCGCGATCAGTTCGTGACCGTGGCGGAGGAGCTCCGGCTGGTCGACACCTACCTCGAGCTCGAGCGTGCCCGGTTCGGCGACCGGCTGGCCGTCACCCTGCGGGTCGCCCCCGAGGTGCTCTCGGTCCGGGTTCCCTCCCTCATCCTCCAACCCCTCGTCGAGAACGCGGTCCGGCACGGCTTGGAGCCGAACGACTGGGCCGGCCACCTCTCGATCACCGCGCACGATGTCGGCAACGACGCGGTGATCACGGTGGAGGACGACGGCGCCGGGGCCGACCCCGACCGGGTGCGGCGGGTCCTCTCCGGGAGGGAGGACGGCGATGCGGTCGGCCTCCACAACGTCGACGAGCGGTTGCGCACGGTGTTCGGCGAGGAGTTCGGCCTGGTCGTCGAGACGGGGGTCGCCGCGGGGACCAAGGTCACGGTGCGCATCCCCAAATTCCAGGCAGCGGTGGCGGTCCCGTGACGGCGGCAACCGTCGTCACGGGGTCGAGGGACCCGGCGGGCGGACTGGCGGTCCTGGCGGTGGACGACGAGGCTCCCTCCCTCGACGAGCTCGTCTACCTGCTCCGGAATGATCCGCGGGTGGGATCGACGCGATCGGCCTCGAACGCCACCGAGGCGCTCCGCCTCCTCCAAGACCAACCATTCGACCTGGTGCTCCTGGACGTGCGCATGCCCGGGCTGGACGGGCTTGAGCTGGCGACCATCCTGGCCAGGTTCGCGGCACCACCGGCCATCGCCTTCGTCACCGCCCACGAGGAGCACGCGGTCGCCGCGTTCGGCGTGGGAGCGGTCGGCTACCTGTTGAAGCCGGTCACCGCCGATCGGCTGGCCACCCTCCTCACCCGGACGGTCCCCGCATCCCAGGTACCGGCAGCAGACGCCGATGGCGGCGGGCACCTCGACGTGATCGCCGTCGAGACCGCAGGCACGACACGGCTGGTCCGGCGCGACGAGGTGGTGTGGGCCGAGGCCTCCGGCGACTACGTGCGCCTCCACACCAGGGACGGATCAAGCCACCTCGTGCGCATCCCCATGGTCGCCCTGGAGGAGCAGTGGCTCCCCCACGGTTTCGTCCGGGTCCACCGTGGCTATCTCGTCGACCTGGCCGAGGTGTGCGAGGTCCGATCCGAGGGCGCCCGCACGTCGGTCAAGGTCCGCGACACGCTGCTGCCCGTGAGCCGGCGGCACGCCGCGGAGCTCCGGCGCCGGCTGCTGGGCGGAGCCCAGCGGCAGCAACGGTGAGCGCGCGCCCGGTCCCGCCCGTCCCGGCGGAGACCGGTGCCGTCGCGGGAGTGGTGCCGGTCCGTCAGGCGATCCGGGCCCCGGCCCGGCGGTCTGCCGACCGTTCGGGCGCACCGGGCATGGACGACGTCCTCCGCCAGGACGACTACGGAAGGGTCCTGCTGGGCTCCCTGATGCGGGCACAGTTGGGGGCCACGGTCAGCGTGCTGGGACCCGCCATCCTCCTCCTGGCGCTCTATCCCCTCCTGGCGGTGCTGATCCCCGGGCTGGCCCGGGCCCAACTGGCAGGGATCCCGGTCACCCTGTTGGTCCTCGGCGGTGGGATCTACCCGCCCCTCGTCGGGCTGGGCTTCTGGTACGTGCGGCGGGCCGAGCGGGTGGAGCGCCGCTTCGGTGAGCTCCTGGACGATCGCTGACATGGCCGCCCCGCTGTCCGTGGGCGCCGTGGTGCTGGTGACCGTGGCGACCGCATTCATCGGCATGCGGGGCATGCGGATCGCCCGGACCCCGGCCGACTTCATGGTGGCGGCCCGGCAGGTGCCCCCCCTGCTGAACGCGTCGGCGATCTCCGGCGAGTACCTGTCGGCGGCATCCTTCCTCGGCATCGCCGGCCTGGCCATGCTGGAAGGTCTGGGAGCCCTCTGGTACGCGGTGGGCTACGCCGCCGGCTACCTGGTGCTGTTGGCCACCGTGGCTGCTCCCCTGCGCCGCTTCGGTGCCTACACCATCCCCGACTTCGCCGAGGGCCGCCTGGCGTCACCCCGCCTGCGCCGGTGGGCGACCGTCATGGTGCTGGTCATCTGCGGTTTCTACCTGATCCCCCAGTTCAACGGGGCGGGCATCACCCTGCAGGCCACGCTGGGTGGCCCCTACTGGGTCGGCGTGGTCGTCCTCGGCGTCGTGGTCACCACCGGGATCGCCAGCGGGGGGATGAAAGGGATCACCGTCGTCCAGGCCTTCCTCTACTGGGTCAAGCTGACGGCGATCGCCGTGCCGGCGATCGTCCTCGTCATGGTGGTGACCCACCCGCCACTCGCCTCGGTGGAGCTCCCGGCACCGACCACGTTCGCCCACGCCACCCTCGTCCGGTTCCCCGACGCCACACGCATCGACGTCACCCGCGCCGTCACCGTGACCGCCTCCGGCACCGTCGACGGACGGCGGACGCGGGGCGTGCTGGTACTCCATCGGGGGGGCCACACCGTCGGCGCCGGGGCTTCGCTCCGGTTCCCGGCCGGCTCTCCGGCGCCGGGGGTGTCGGCCGCCACCGGCGTCGGGGGCTCGTGGTCGTCGCCCCTGCTCCACCTGGACGGGTTCCCCGGCCATCGTCTGGCCGCCACCTACGGGGTGCTCCTGGCGACCGTCCTCGGGGCCGTGGGCCTCCCCCACATCCTGGTCCGCTTCTACACCAACCGCGACGGTCAGGCGGCCCGGCGGACCACGGCGATCGTGCTGCTGCTCGTCTCGACGTTCTACCTGTTCCCCGCAGTGTTCGCCGTGCTCGGCCGGATGGAGGCGCCCTCCCTCTACCTGACCGGACAGACAGATTCAGTGGTCCTCGCACTCCCGCGGATCATGGTGGCGGGCCTCGGCGGCGAACTGTTGGCCGCCCTGGTGGCCGCCGGTGCGTTCGCCGCCTTCCTGTCGACGTCCTCGGGTCTGCTCATCGCCATGGCCGGGGCGCTCTCTCACGACATCATGGGCCGGGGAGTCCGGGCGTTCCAGGGTTCGGCCCTTCTGTTCGGCGCGCTGGTGACGACCGCCGGCCTGCTGGTGGAGTCGGTCCCCATCAACATCCTGGTGGGCTGGGCGTTCGCCGTGGCCGCCTCCTCGTTCTGCCCGCTCCTGCTGCTCGGGATCTGGTGGCCCCGCCTCACCCGGGTGGGCGCCATGTGGGGCCTGGCGCTCGGCGGGGGGGCGTCGTCCCTTGCCGTGGTGGCGTCGCTCGCCGGATTCGGCGCCCGCGGGTGGCCGGCCCTGCTACTGGGGGAGCCCGCCATCTGGACGGTCCCCGTCGCCTTCGCCGCCATGGTGGTCGGATCGCTCGTCACCCCGGAAGAGGTGCCGGCCAACTTGACCGATCTGCTCGTCACCTTGCACCTCCCCGAGCACCTGCGACGAGGGGGACGGGACGGGGGAGACCGGATCATCCACCGCCGGGGCCCAGACGACCGGGAAGAGCAGCTCCGTCCCGCCGGAGCTCCGAGGGCCGGCAAGAGGCCTGAGCGGGGGACCTGCAGCGGTGCGCCAGAGCTGACGGGGACACAGAAGGAGGGGAGTCGATGAGGGCAGCGGTCTACTACGAAACCGGCGGGCCGGGGGTGTTCCGCTACGAGGAGGTGGACGATCCCGGGGTCCCCGACGACGGCGTGCTGATCGACGTCGAGGCGATCAGCATCGAAGGGGGCGACACCCTGAGCCGGGCGGGAGGGCAGCTCCGCACCGTCCCCCATGTCGTCGGCTACCAGTGCGCCGGCACGGTGATCGGCGTGGGGCCGGGGGCCGGGGAGCTCGCCGTCGGCGACCGGGTCGTCACCGTCGGCATGGACGGCTCGCATGCCGAGCGCCGTGCCGCGTCCCGCTCGTTCTGTTGGCCGATCCCCGAGGAGCTGCCCACGGACGTGGCCGCCTGCATCCCGGTCGCCTTCGGTACCGCGCACGACTGCCTGTTCGAGTTCGGCCGCCTCCGAGCGGGCGAGACGGTGCTCGTCCAGGCCGGGGCGAGCGGGGTCGGCATCGCCGCCGTCCAGATGGCGCACCGGGCGGGGGCACGCGTGCTGGCGACCGCATCCAGCGACACCAAGCTCGAACGCCTCCGGGGACTCGGCCTCGACGAAGGGATCAACTACGCGCGCTCCGACCTGATCTCCGAAGTCCGCCGCCTGACCGCGGGGCGCGGGGTCGACCTGGTGCTCGAGTCGGTCGGGGGAGCGGGACTGAACGCGGCGGTGGCGTGCCTCGCCTACCGGGGCCGGTGCGTATCGATCGGGGACGCCGGACGCGACGGGGCGACCTCGCTGGACGTCGGGATGCTGCGCCCCGGCAACGCCACCCTCACCGGCTACTACCTCGGGGCGGAGCTGGCGACGGGCGACCGTGCCCACGCGATGGTGGCGGACATCATCACCCAGGTGGCGGCCGGCAACCTCACCGTGGTGGTCGACCGGCGGTTCCCCCTGGCCGAAGCGGCGGATGCCCACGCCTACATCGAGGACCGCCGAGCCTTCGGCCGCGTGCTCCTCGTGCCCTGAGCACTGCCGCGCTCCCTAGTCGCCCGGCCCGCCCGGAGCCCGGGCCCGAGCCGCGAGCACCGGGTCGTCGTACCAGGTCCGCAGGCGGAGCCACGCGGGGGGAAGCCCGCCGTAGACGAGGATCCCCTCACCCGGCGGCACCCGCCGGACCGCATCGGGCGGGACCAGCCGCCGGGTGGTCGGCGTCCGGGTGGTGGACCGCATGCCCGCGCCCCCGGAGGTGAACGCCGGCAGCAACAGCTCCTCGTCGCCGATCAGCGCGCTGGCATGGTCCAGCGTCGACGGGTCGGAGATCCCCGAGAGGAAGACCTTCGCCCGGTGGTTGTTGACGACGGTCGCCGCCCGAGGGCCGAACCGGGCGGTGATCTGGGCCAGGTCGTGCCAGACGGTGACCAACTGGATTCCGTGCCCGGCCGCGGTGGAGGCCAGTGCGTCGAGGTCCGAGAGGGGGGCGATGTTGGCCGCCTCGTCGAGGACGACCAGCAGCGGGGGATCGAGTGGACGGCCGGTCCGGGTCACGCGGTCGTAGACGTGCTCGACCACCTGGCGCACCACCGCGGTGAACAGCGGGCTGAGGCGCCGCTGGTCGTGGGCGGGCGCGCAAAGGAACAAGGTGTTGTCCCCCGCCAGGAGGCCCGCCGGGTCGATGGCGTCCGGGGTTCCCGGCGCACCGTTCGGCCCGCCGTCCCGTTCTCCGCCGGCACCGGGGACGATGGGGTCCCATCCCCCGGTGCGGCTGTCGGCGAACGGTTCGAGAAGGGTCTCCAACGTGGTGAGGATCGAGCTTCGCTGGCGGTCCTCCTTCCCGAGCATCGAACGGGCCGCGTCCACCGCCTCCGGCACACCGGCCCTCTCCAGCAGGTCGAGCACCTCGGAGTCCGCCTGGGTGTCGACCCAGCGGATGACGTCGGCCATCGACCGGGACCCGGTCGACGCGGCGAACAGCAGCGGGGCGAGCATCTTCGTGGCCGCGGCGTACCAGAAGTCCCCGTCGGCCATCCCGCCCACCGACCCCTTCGCCACGTCGGTGAGCGCCGAGGCCGCCCGGCGGGCACCGGGCCAGGTCCGTGAGCCGGGCAGCGGCGACCACGCCGCCGACGGCAGGCCGGTCACGCCCGAAGGGTCGAAGCACCACACCCGGCCGCACGTGCGCCGGTGGGCGACGGTGTCCCCGATCAGGTCCGTCTTGACGCTGGTCGCCAGCACCGGACCGCTCCAGCCGAGGATGGCCGGCACCGCGAACCCGGTCGTCTTGCGGGACTGGGTGGGCCCGAACACGATCACCGACTGGGCCCGCTCCGCCGCCACCAGCCGCGGCCCGGCCCACCCGAGGACGAGCCGGCCGGGCGGCGGGCCTCCATCCCCTCCTGCACCACCGCGTCCGACGGCAAGTGGGCGGAGGTCGGACGGTCGGGCCCAGTGGGCGGACGCGTGCCGTGGACCCCCCGCCCGGGACCATCGGCCGGGCGTGGCGACCCGGGACCAGCCGGGCGCCGCCGGCCGGGCGGGGCGGGCGGAGCCTCGGGCTGACCGAGCCGGACCCCGGGGTGACCGGGTGGGCAGAAGTCGGTGGCCGGAGCCGGAGGGCCCCCGTTGACGGAGACCGCGGAGATGGGAGCCCGGGGCGGCGCCCCGGTTGCCGACGGCCCCGGAGGCCACCAGCGCCACCAGGCTCACGGCGACCCCGGAGGCGGCGAGCGCGTTCACCCGGCCCCTGCCCGACCGTCGTGCCCGCCGCCGTGCGCCTCCGGGTCGTGCCCGCCGCCGTGCGCCTCCGGGTCGTCGGGTCCGGGCGGCGGCGCTGCCCCCATGGCGGCGTCGGTGTCGACCAGGCCACGCTCGTGGGGTGACAGCTGGTGCTCGACCAGGAAGGACCGGCGACCCACCTTCCACAGCGCCACACCGCGCCGGAGCTGGGTCACCAGGTCCGCCTCGGTGCTGGTGAGGCCCAGGAGCTCCCCGGCGCGTGCCACCTCGCCCGGCGACTGGGCGTAGACGACCCGCGTCTCCGAATCGGCCAGGAGCCCTTGGGCCAGCCCGACCTGTTCCGAGTCGCCCGCACCCACCGCCCCCAGGTCGGACAATCGGTGGAGCACGGCCATGTTGGCGATGCCGAGGGCACGGGACAGCTTCCACGACGCCTGCAGCCAGCGTGCCACTCCCAAATTGCTCAGGATCGCCCAGGCCTCGTCGACCACCACGACCACCTGGTGCCGGTGCTCCGCCCGGACCGCCCCCTGGAGCCACGCGGCCGCGCAGGCCATCAGCACGCCGAGTGCGGGCGAGTTGTAGACGGCGGCGAGATCGAGGACGACCAGGGGGGCGTCGAGGCGCAACCCGGGCGTCGTCTGTCCGTCGAACATGCCGGCGAGGTCGCCGTGCACGAGACGGCGGAGCTCGAGGGCCACGTCCCGACCGTCCTCCATCAGCACCCGCTTGCCGGTACGCAGCTCGGCGGCGGCCGACGGGGTCGGATCGAGCAGGGACTCGACCACCTGGGGCAAGGTGGGGGCCGGTTGGCCCTCGGCCCGGGATCGTCGGTCGGCCTCGGCCAGCGCAGCGTCGATCGCCGCACGCTCCCGAGGCACGAGCTCGCGACCCAGGCAGGCGACCGCCAACGAGGAGGTGAGCTCGATCCGGCTCCGGCGCACCGGGTCGGTCGGGTCCGCCGACCCCCCGGCACCCACCGGCAGTCCGTCCCCACCGACCGGGCACCCCGCCGCGGGCGAACCGGTGTCCAACGGGTTGAGGCGGACCGAACCGCCCGGTCGGAGGGCAACCGGCTCGACACCCCATGCCTCGGCCAGCGGCCCGTACTCGCCCTTCGGGTCGACCACCCATGCCTGCCGCCCGAACACGGCCTGGCGCCAGAGGTACGACTTGACGAACGAGCTCTTCCCACGGCCGATCTGGCCGAAGACCACCATGTTGGGGTTCGTCACGATGCCCTGCTGGTAGAGCGCGAACGGGTCGTACACGAACGAGCCTCCGAGGAGGTCCCGGCCGATCAGCACGCCCACGTGTCCGAGCCCCGCCTCCGTGGCGAGCGGGTAGGCGCCCCCGAGGTGGCGGGTGGTGGCGACATGGGCCGCCACCCTCGGTCCCGGGCCCCTCATCGCCGGCCGCGGACTTCCGGTCGCCGCCGGCTCACGCCAGCCCCCGGCCCAGCGGTAAGGTGCACGTCAACGCCACGTCCTGCTCGCCGTAGAGCCGCCGTAGCTCGAGGCGGGCCTGCCCCGCCGCCTGCTCGACCGAGGCGCAGGCCTCGGCGAGCTCGGCGGCGCTGTCCGCCGTCACGGTGACGTAGCCCGAGAACCGGTACTGGGCGTGACCGTCGGCGAGCTCCACGTCCCGGTGCTCCACCTCCTCCCGTTCGCGCGTCTGGCGGGCGGTCACCAGGAATCCCCCCCGGCGACGTAGCTCACCGTCCGCGATGTCCGCCGTCCGGGCCTGGGCGACCTGGCGGGCCGCCCGGCTGGGGCTCACCGGTTCCATCACCAGGGTCAGCGAGCGCCGTACCGGTGAGAAGAGGAGCGGCCCGAGGAAGTCGGGGGTGACGTCGACCCGGGGCCACTCCGCGATCCAGTAGGTGACGTGCCAGGTGGCGTCGGTCCGCACCAGCTCCCAGCTCGGGTCCACCGCCATCGGCCAGGGATGGAGCGTTCCCTCCCCCGCCCACGCGCCTGGACCGGGCAGGCCCACGGACGGCGGGTGGCCCCTCGGGTGCGGCTCCGCCGCAACCGGCCCCGGGCCGTGCCCGGGCACCGGGGGCCCGAGGGCCGCGCACGGGGTGGTGGCCTCGCGCATGACCGACGCCAGCGCCGCCGGCCCGAGGATCCCCTCCACGGTGAGATCCGCCTCGCCCAACTGGCGCTGGAGGGCCACCGCCTCCCGGAGGACGACGGCCCCGGCTCCCGCTTCGCCGCCCCCCGAGGCCCGGATCGCCCGCGCGGCACGACCCCGGTGGACGGACACCCCGATCAGCACCTGGTGCCGCCTGGTCACCGGCGTCGAATGGTCGAGGAGGGCCTGGTAGGACCGGACGGCACGGTCTCCGGGAGCGAGGACGGCACGGTCCCGCAGGTGGGTCCGGACGCCGGCGCCGTCGTCGGGGAGGCACGACTCGATCCACTGGACGCGGTGGACGTCGGTCCCCTCCCGCGCCATCGACGACAGCACGCGGGCCCAGCCGGCGATCCGGCCGTCCTGGTCGGAGGGGCTCGCCAGTGCGAAGCTGTGGCCGCGCACGGCCAGCACCGCGGTGACGGTGCGGGCGCGCTGGTCCAGCACCACGCCGGCGGAGGGATCCCCGGGAGCCGGGCCGGTCGGGACCGCGCCGATCTGCAGACCGGCGAAGGCGCCAGGAGGTCCCGAGCCGGGCCGGGGCCGACGCCCCCGGGCGGCCTCGATGACCAATCTCCGCGGTGCGTCCGGTTCCCCCGGGTCCCCGTCCACCCGCGTCGACCGGACCAGGTGGCCGGAGCGCGGCCCGTCGGCCAGTTGGAGCCGGCCTCCCGCCGCGGCCGCCACCGCCCACCGGAACACCAGCGGCAGCCACTGCTCTCCGGTACGCCCGCCGACCGGCCACCACGCCACGGCGACGCCGAGCGCCGCACAGGTGAACGCCCCGGCCGCTCCTCCGACTGACGGGGTCGACCGGAGGGCGAAGACCCCGAGGATCAGGCTCGCGGCCACCACGGCGATCTGACCGCCCCGCCATCCGGCGATCAGGCCCCGCTGCTCGAGCGGCCCGAACCGGTAGCGCACCCGCCCGGCTGCCGGTCCGGGGTCCTCAGCCACGGCCGGCACCGGGGACGCGCGGTCCGGTGTCCTCGGGTCCGGCCGCGCCCGGTCCGGAGGTGCCGTCGGTCCCGGAGGACGGCCGGGTCGGACCGGCCGGTGCCTCCCCACCGCGACCGGCCGGTGGCACGGCGGCGAGGGCGGCGCGCATGGCCTCGCTGGCGGCGCGGTGCGGCTCGCGCATCGGGACCCCCGAGCCGGGGGCGGCGGCGCTGCCGACACCGGTCGTCGCCCAGGACGACGGACCGGCACCGGGGCCCCCGGGGACCCCTCCACCGCCGCTCCCTTCCGGCCCTCCACCTCCGCCTCCACCACCATCGCGGCCACCAGGGGTGGCGGAGCCGGAACCTCCCCGGGCCGCGGCCAGCGCACCGGCGATCTCCCTGCCGCCGGCACCGGCACCACCGCCACCGCCGGCCAGCCGCAGGGCGGTCTGGCCCAGGGTTCGGACGGGACCGGCGACGGTGAGGGCGGTGCGCCGACCCTGGCCCTCCAGGTGCCCGACTGCCCCGGCCTCCAGGAACGGGAGCAACCGGAACAGCGCCCAGGGCGAGGCGGCCGCCAGCAGCAGCAGGGCGGCACCCGCCAGCACCCCGGTGAAGCCGGCCGACGCTCCGGCGCCCGACGCCCCGGCGGGGACCGACCCGGTGCCGCTCGCCAGGGCCCCGGCCGCCAGGCTCAAGACGGCGACGATCACGAACTTCCCCAGGACGAGCGCCACCAGGGTGTCGACCAACCGGCGACACCAGTGGGAGATGGCCGGCCAGGCCAGGCTGGCCAGGGCGAGCGGGAGGAACAGCACGGCCACATAGACGGCGGCCGCCCGGACCAACAGCTCGACCCAGAGCAGAAACGCCCCGAAGACCACGGCCAGCCCGCCCATGAGCAGGATGAAGCTGGGCACCGCCGGTTGGCCGCCGGTGGCAGCGGGCGACAGGGCCCTGACGACGGCTCCGAACACATGGCCGGTGTCGGTCCCTGCCCCTCCCGCCACCGAGGCGCTCATCGCATCGGTCAGGGCCAGGCCCAGCTGGACCAGCTTGACCGCCACCGCGGTGAGCACCAGGGCCAGGGGGACGTTGACGAGCACCGACCTCAGGAGGAGGGAGGCACTCTGGCGGGCGATCGCCTGGATCGCCCCCAAAAGGAGCAGCGGGACCACGACGGCCCCCGCCAGGGCGGCCATCACCCGGTAGTGGGTGGTGAACCACGACGCTCCGAGCTGCACGGACGTGGTGGCGGCGAGGACAGTGCCGATCTGACCGAGGAGCCAGACGGCGCCGGAGGAGACCCACCCGGCGATCCCGTCGAGCACGGATCCCACGCCGAGGCCGACGACCTGGCCCGCCACCGACCCGACGGCTCCCGACACCGCCGAGGCGGCGGAGCACGCCGGGGCCAGACCGGCCTGGCTCAGCGCCCCCACGACCGGCGGGCACGACGCGGCGGGAACCGCGGTCACGGCGATGGCCGTCAGCATGTCAGTGGATCCCCTGGCCCGCGGCGAAGAAGAAGTTGACGATGGCCGGTCCGGCCCCGATGAGCAGGGCGGCCAGCGCGGAGATCAGCACGGCCCGGCGACCGACGAACGTCTGCTGGTAGTTCTGCCCGTGCGAGCCGAGCGCCCAGGCCGCGGCACCGATCACCAGCCCGACCAGCGACAGGGCGAGCGCCCAACCACCGATGCCGTTCATGAGGTTCTGGAGGAGCTGGCCACCGGGGAGCGCGTTCGCGTTCGGATGCATCGCCACGCCGGTCAGGCGGAAGGACGGCACGGGCATGCGGAGGGGAGCGCCCCGGAGGAGCACCCCGGGCGTCGGGTGGAGAGGCGTCGGGTGGGAGGGAGGAAGGTGCATGTCACTACCTTAGAAAGTGTTTTGTGTTGTTTCAATAAATTTCTGTTATTTCCGGCGTTTGTTACCGCTGCCTGGGTGCGGTCCCGGCGCCCGGGACGGGGGTGTCATGCTGGGGCGGTGAAGTCCTACGAGATCGGCATCGTCGCCGTCGCCGTCGTGGCGGTGGTCGCCGTGCTCATCGCCTACCGGCTGGGCCGGCGGTCGAGCCGCCGGAGCCTCCACCAGCGCCTGACCGCGCTCTCCAACCGGCTCGGCGTCGACCCCCCCGAGGAGGGAGGGCTCGAGTCCGTCCTCAGTCACCTCGAGAAGGTCACCGGCGAGGCCGCCGAGGCGGTCACCGAGGCGAGCTCCGACGCCATCCGGCTCCGGCGAGCCCTCGACACCCTGCCTCAGGGCGTCATCGTCTGCGACGAGAACGGCGCGGTCGCGTTCCGGAACGACCGGGCCGATGCCCTGATGAACAACCGGCACGGTGACGCCCTCGCCGCCCAGACGGTCACCGGCCTCCTCGAGAACGCCTGGCACGAGGGCTCCGCCGAGCGCACGCTCGACCTCTACGGCCCGCCTCGCCAGACCATCACCGTCCGCACCCGCCTGATCGACGACGGCCGGCGTCCGCTGGGCGTCATCGCCGTCATCGACGACGTCTCCGAGCGCCGGCGCCTCGAGGAGATCCGGCGCGACTTCGTGGCGAACGTGAGCCACGAGCTCAAGACGCCGATGGGGGCGCTCGGCCTGCTCGCCGAGACCCTGACCGTCGAGCCCGACCCCGCAGTGGCCCAGCGGCTCGCGTCGCGCATCCACTCCGAGGCCTTCCGGGTCAGCCGGATCATCGACGACCTGCTCGACCTGAGCCGTATCGAGTCGGAGGAGACCCCGCCCCGCGAGCCGATCTACGTCAACCTGGTCATGGCGGAGGCGGTCGAGCGGGTCCGGGCTGCCGCGGAGCAGCGCCGGATCACCATCGAGCTCCTCGAGCCGGATCCCCCCATCCACGTGGTGGGCGACCGGCGCCAGCTGGTTTCGGCCATCCACAGCCTCCTCGAGAACGCAGTGACCTTCTCCTACGAGGACGCGGTCGTCCGGGTCAGCGGGGTGCAGACCGACGACGGCGTCCGGCTCTCGGTGGCGGACACCGGGGTCGGCATCCCGACCCGCGACCTCGACCGCATCTTCGAACGGTTCTACCGGGTCGACCACGGCCGGAGCCGCGAGACGGGCGGCACCGGGCTCGGACTGTCCATCGTGCGCCACGTCGCCAACAACCACCAGGGTAGGGTCGAGGTCGACTCCCGGGAGGGTGAGGGCTCCACCTTCACCCTGATCCTTCCCAACCCCCCCGAGTACTCCTCCTGATGCCGGGGGCCCCGGCCAGCGACCGATGAACCCGACCCCTGCACACCCCGAACCCGCAGCCCCGGTCCCCGCAGCCCCGGTCCCCGCAGCCCGCGCCGGGGCCCCGGGCCCCGCCACGTCGGTCGACCGCACCGATCCGCCGCCGGCCCCGGCGGACGGCACGGCCCCGGCGGACGGCACGGCCCCGGATCCGTCCCGGACCCGGGTGCTCCTGGCCGAGGACGAGGAGTCCTTCATCGACGCGCTGGTGATCGGCCTGTCCCGGGAGGGGTTCGCCGTCACCGTCGCCCGGGACGGGAGCGAGGCGCTCCGCCTCTTCGACGAGGTCGACCCCGACCTCATCCTGCTCGACCTCATGCTGCCCAAGCTGTCGGGGATCGACGTGTGCCGCACGATCCGGGCGCGCTCGTCGGTGCCCATCATCATGGTGACCGCCAAGGGGACCGAGATCGACACCGTGGTCGGCCTCGAGGTCGGCGCCGACGACTACGTGGCCAAGCCGTACCGGCTGCGGGAGCTGGTCGCCCGCATGCGGGCCGTGCTCCGGCGGACCCCTCCGCCGGCGCCGTCGGCAGGCCTTCAGGGCACCGGGGCGGAGGCGGGAGCCCCGGGTGGGGATGCGGGACGGACCGGCGAGAGGACCCACACCCGGACCGCCGAGCGGGGGATCCTCGACGCCGGCGGCGTGCAGGTCGACCTCGACCGGCACCTCGTCTTCGTGCGCGGCGCCGACGTCCATCTCCGGCGCAAGGAGTTCGAACTGCTCTCCCTCCTCATGGAGAACGCCGGCCGGGTCCTCACCCGGGACGTCCTCATCGACCGGATCTGGGGGTCCGACTACTTCGGCGACACCAAGACGCTCGACGTGCACATCAAGCGGCTCCGCACCCACATCGAGGTGGAGCCTTCCGCACCGCAGCTGATCACCACCGTGCGGGGCGTCGGCTACCGCTTCGATGCGGCGGGAGCCTGACCCGACGCACCCGGAGCGGGGATGACCCCCTCGCCCCGAAGGTACGGGTGGAGCACCTCGGGGAGCTCGACCGAGCCGTCGGCCCTGCGCCCGGTCTCCACCAGCGCCGCCCAGATCCGGGCCCATGCCAACGCCGATCCGTTGAGGGTGTGCGCGAAGATCGGGGCGCCACCCCCCGCCGGACGGATGCGGATGTTGCCCCGCCGGGCCTGGTAGTCCCGGAACCAGCTGACCGACGAGACCTCGAGCCACAGGTCGACCCCCGGCGCGTAGACCTCGAGGTCGAAGGTGCGGGCCGACGAGATGCCGAGGTCGCCGGCGCACAGGTCGAGCACCCGGTACCGGAGGCCGAGCTGGCGGAGCATGGTCTCCACCCGGGCCACCATCGACTCGAGCAGCTCCGACGCCTGCTCGGGCGTGGCCACGGCGAACAGCTCCACCTTGTCGAACTCGTGGACCCGGAGCAGTCCGCGGGTGTCGCGCCCGGCGGCGCCCGCCTCCCGGCGGAAGCAGGCGGTGGCGGCGGTCAGGCAGAGGGGGAGCCGGTCCTCGTCGACGATCTCGCCCCGCATCATCGAGGTGAGCGGGGCTTCGGCGGTCGGGATGGCCCACAGGTCGTCCCGCTCGAGATGGTAGGCGTCGTCGGCGAACTTGGGCAGCTGACCGGTGGTGACCATGGTCTCGGTCTTGACCAGCGTCGGCGGGCGGATCTCCTCGAACGCGTCGGCGTGCCGGTCGAGCGCGTACGAGGTGAGCGCCCGGAGCAGGCGGGCGCCGTAGCCGCGGAACAGCGGGAACATCGAACCGGAGATCTTCGCCCCCCGTTCCATGTCCAGCAGCCCGAGCTCGGTCCCGATGTCCCAGTGCGCCACCCGCTGCCACTCGGCATAGGTGGGAGCCTCGTCGGGCCACTGCCGGACCACCACGTTGTCCTCGGGGCCGGCACCGTCGGGGGCGTCCTCCGCCGGCAGGTTGGGCAGGTAGAGCAGCGCCTGGCGGACCGCGTCCTGCGCGCGGTCGGCGTCCTCCCCGAGAGCCCGCTCCTCCTCGCCCAGCGACCGGCTGCGGGCGGCCAGCTCGTCGGCCGTGGTGGTGTCTCCGGAGCGGCGGGCCTCGCCGACCCGTCGCGAGAGCGCCTTCACCTCGGCGCGGACGTCGTCCCGCCGGCCCACCAGGCTCCGGGCCGCGGCGTCGAGCTCCACCAGGCGGTCGACGTCGGCCGGGTCGACCGCGCGCCGGCCCAGCGCCGCCTTGACTGCGTCGGGTTCCTCGCGGACCAGCCGGATATCGATCATGACCGCTTCACGGTAGCGTGGCTTCCCGTGCCTCCCGCGACCGACCGCCTGTCGACCGGCGTCGAGTGCGACGGTCTGGTGGTCCGCTACGGAGCGACGGTGGCCGTGGACGGGCTGTCGTTCCGGGCCGGGGCCGGCCAGGTGCTGGCCCTGCTCGGACCCAACGGGGCCGGCAAGACGAGCACCGTCGAGACGCTCGAGGGCTACCGGAGGGCATCGGGAGGATCGGTGCGCGTGCTCGGCCTCGACCCGATCGCCGACCACCGGGCGCTGGTGCCCCGGATCGGCGTGATGCTCCAGCGCGGGGGGGTGTACCCGATGCTCGGTCCGTCCCGGGTCCTCCGGCTGTTCGCCGGCTACTACGACGACCCCGACGACCCCGAGCACCTGGTCGAGCTGGTGGGGCTGGGGGCGGTCCGGCGCACCCCCTGGCGGCGCCTCTCCGGCGGGGAGCAGCAGCGTCTCTCCCTGGCACTGGCCCTGGTCGGCCGGCCCTCGGTCGTCTTCCTCGACGAGCCCACGGCCGGTGTCGATCCGGAGGGACGCCTCGTCGTGCGACGGATCGTGGCCGACCTGCGCGACCGCGGCACCTGCGTGATCCTCACGACGCATGAGCTGTCCGAAGCCGAGCGCCTGGCCGACCAGGTGGTCATCGTCGACCACGGTCGCAAGCTGGCCGAGGGGAGCCCCGCCGCCCTCGCCGCCGACCCCGACGGTGGCTCCGTCCGGTTCTCGACCGACCCGGGCATCGACACCGCCTCGCTGGCCTCCGCCGTCGGGGGCGGGACGGTGGTGACCGAGGAGTCCCCGGGCAGCTACCGGCTCCGTCCTCCGGCGGGGAGCGCGAGCCCGGCGGTGGTGGCCGCCCTCGCCGGGTGGCTGGCCGGTCGGGGGCTGGCCGTGGGCGATCTGCGCACCGGTCGGTCGCTGGAGGAGGCGTACCTGGCCATCACCGGCTCCGGAGGGGACGGGGGTGCCCCCGACAGGGAGCCTCCGGCGGTGCGTCCGGGCGGCGGGGACGGGGAACCCGAGCGCAGGTCGCGGACCTGATGCGCCCGCTGACGGCGCAGCTGCGCGCCGAGCTCACCATGATCCTCTCCAACGGGGAGACCCTCCTGTTGACCCTCGGGATCCCCGTACTGTTCCTCCTGTTCTTCTCCGCCGTTCACGTGCTGCCCACCGGGACCGCCCATCCGGTCGACTTCCTGGTACCGGGGATCCTGGCCCTGGCCGTGATGTCCACCGCCATGACGGCGCTCGGCATCGGTGCCGGCTTCGAGCGCGGGTACGGCGTGCTCAAGCGCCTCGGAGCCACGCCGCTCGGCCGGCCGCGCCTGCTGGCGGCGAAGATCTTGTCGGTGATCGGCGTCGAGCTGCTGCAGGCCGTGGTGCTGGTGCTGGCCGGGCTCGCCCTCGGCTGGAGCCCCGGACGGGGGGCCGGCGCGCTGGTGGGCGCCGCCGTCGCCGCCATGGTGCTCGGGACCGTCGCCTTCGGAGGCATCGGCCTGCTGCTGGCCGGTTCCCTCAAACCGCTCGTCAACCTGGCTGCGGTCAACACGCTCTTCGTGGTGCTCCTGTTGCTCGGCGGGATGTTGATCCCCCTGGCCAAGCTCCCCGGCTGGCTCGCCGCCGTCGCCCGCGTGCTCCCGGCATCGGCGCTGGCCGACGCGCTCCACGCCTCCCTCGGCCTCGGCGTGGCCGTGTCGACACGGGACTGGACGACACTCGCGATCTGGGCGGTGGCCGCCCCGGCGGCTGCAGCCCGCTTCTTCCGCTGGGAGTGACCGCAGCGGCTCAGACGTTGCCCGGGGAACCGGCCCCGGGCGAACCTACGACCGGACCGCAGGGCAGACCCGGTGCGACCGTCGGCCTCCAGCGCACGGACCTCAAGGAACGGTCGGTAGTCTCGCAGCGCGTCCCCGCCGGTCGACACCGCCACCGGGACGCCCCGATCCAGCCCGATCCGCCCCGGCCCGGCATGGCCCGAACCCAGCCCGCCCCATCGAGGAGACCCACCGACCGTGACCGCCACCGCCCCGCCCCCGAACGCGGTCGGCCCGCCGGCCGGCGTCGGGGACCGGCTCCGGTGGATGGCGCTCATCGTCGTCTGCCTCGGGATGTTCATGAACGCCCTGGACTCGTCGATCGTGAACGTGGCGCTCCCCGCCATCCAGCACGACCTCCACTTCTCCCAGGCCAACCTCACGTGGGTGGTCGACGCCTACCTGATCACGTTCGGGAGCTTCCTCCTCCTGGCCGGGCGCCTGGGCGACCTGGTCGGCCGCAAGCGCGTGTTCCTCGTCGGCATCGTCGTGTTCACCACCGCCTCGGCCGTGTGCGGGCTCGCCCGCAGCCAGGGCGTCCTGGTGGCGGGCCGCTTCGTCCAGGGCCTGGGGGGAGCCCTGTCGTCGTCGGTGATCATCGCCATCATCGTCACCGAGTTCCCCCGGGCCAACGAGCGGGCCAAGGCGATGAGCGCCTACATCTTCGTCGCCGTCGGCGGCGGTTCCATCGGGCTGCTGGTCGGAGGCATCCTCACCCAGGCGGTCGACTGGCACTGGATCTTCTTCATCAACGTCCCCATCGGCATCGCCACCTTCGTCCTGGGCTGGCGGCTGATCTCCGAGAACGTGGGCCTCGGGGTCAAGGGCGGGGTCGACGTGGCCGGTTCGGTGCTGGTGACCGCCGCCCTGATGGCCGGTATCTACGCCATCGTCTCCGCCACCCGCTCCGGGTGGGTGTCCTCGGGCACCGCCCTGTTCGGCGGCCTGGCTGTCGCGCTCCTGGCGGCCTTCGCCGTGCTCGAGTCGCGCCTCGCCAACCCGATCATGCCCCTGCGCATCCTCCGGATCCCCACCCTGGTCCGGTCCAGCGTGGTCCGCGGCTTCCTCAACACCGGCATGTTCGCCACGTTCTTCCTCGGCGCCCTCTACCTCGAGAACGTCCTCGGCTACAGCCCGATCGCAACCGGGCTCGCCTTCCTCCCGCTGTCGCTGGTGATGGGGATCCTCTCCACCGGCATCACCGCCCGCCTCACCGGTCGCTTCGGCAACAAGCGGGTGCTGGTCCCCGGCATGGTGGCCGCCACCTTCGGGCTGGCCCTGCTCACCCGGGCGGGGCCCCACGCCTCCTATCCCACCGAGTTGTTCCCCGCCTACCTGCTCCTCGGGCTCGGAGCCGGCACCTCGTTCATGCCCCTGCTGGCGATCGCCATGCACGACGTGCCCAAGGAGGATGCCGGCCTGGGTTCCGGCGTGGTCAACGTCTCCATGCAGGTGGCCTCGGCGGTGGGGCTCGCCATCCTGGGAACGCTGGCCACCGAGCGCGCCCGCGCCCTGGCCGGTGCCGGCCGCCCGACGCCGGCCGCCCTCACCGGCGGGTACCACCTCGCCTTCCTGGTCGCCACCGCATCGGTCGCCGTCGGAACCCTTGTCGCCATCTTCTTCCTCGATGGTCCGGGCGGCGCCCGCCCCGACCCTGCAGAGGTGCTCCGCCTCGAGGCCGAGAACGCCTCGGAGCCCCTGGCGACCTGAACGGGGTGGTCCTCCGGGGGGTCCTCCGGCGCCCACTATCAGATTTTCTCGTCATAAACAGTTCACCCCACGTTCATTGTGCTGTAACGTCGCCGCAGGCCCGGTTTCCTGATTCCGCTGTGGACATCGCCGGGGCGACACGAAGGGGGACAGGGTGTTCAAGCTCACTGGCAAACGAGGTCTGGCGACCATGCTGCTCGCCGGCGGACTGCTCGCAGCAGCCTGCGGATCGAGCAGCTCGTCCTCGACCACCACCACCTCCGGTTCCGGATCCAGCTCGGCCACACCGGCCGTCTCCGCAACCTCGTTCACCAACACCTTCACCGCCATGACGAAGCTGAAGAGCCTGGCGGCCGAAGGCAAGGGCAAGATCGCGGTCATCCTCCCGGACACGGTCAGCTCGGCCCGGTACACCGAGTTCGACGCCCCCTACCTGGCCAAGGCGTTCAACACCGCCGGGCTGAGCCCGTCGGAGTACACGATCCAGAACGCCCAGGGCAGCGACACCACCCAGCTGACCGACGCCCAGTCCGCCATCACCAACGGGGCGAGCGTGCTGGTGGTCGACCCGCTCGACTCCGGGGTCGGCACCTCCATCGAGACCTACGCCAAGGCCCACGGCGTGCCGGTCATCGACTACGACCGCCTCACGCTGGGTGGGAGCCGCCAGTACTACGTGAGCTTCAACAACGTGAAGGTCGGGACGCTGATCGGCCAGGGCCTCGTGTCGTGCGTGGCCAACTGGAAGGTCTCCAAGCCCAACGTCATCGTGATGGTGGGCGCACCGACCGACAACAACGCCACCCTGTTCGCCCAGGGCTACGACGCGGTGATCAACCCGCTGTTCGCCTCCGGTGCCTGGGTGAAGGCGGCCGCACCCGCCGGGACCTGGGATCCGCCCACCGCGGAGACCGAGTTCCAGCAGGCCTACACCGCCCATCCCGGGGTCAACGCGGTCCTCACCCCCAATGACGAGAACGCCGCCCCGATCATCACCTACCTGAAGACGCTGAACATCCCGCCGCAGAAGTTCCCGGTCACCGGCCAGGACGCCACCCTGGTGGGGATCCAGAACATCATCTCGGGCTACCAGTGCGGAACGGTCTACAAGCCGATCTACGAGGAGGCACAGGCCGCGGCCGCTCTGGCCCTGTACCTGCGGGCTGGCAAGCCGGCTCCGAGCAGCCTGGTCAACGGTTCCACCATGGACACGGTGGCCAAGGTCTCCGTCCCCTCGGTGCTCCTCACCCCCGAGTGGGTGACGCCCCAGACGGTGCAGTCGACGGTGATCGCGGACAACTTCATCAGCGCCGCCCAGCTGTGCACGGGGAGCTACGCCGCCAACTGCCGCACCTACGGCATCCACTGACCCGGATGCGACGGAACGCCCCGATCTCCGATCGGCCCGCGTGAGCATCGCCACGGACACCAGCACCCCCGGCCTGGCCGGGGGTGCTGGTGGTCCGCTGCTCGGCCTGCGCGGGATCACCAAGACCTTCGGAGCCGTCCAGGCGCTCAACGGGGTCGACCTCGACGTCCCCGCCGGTCAGATCACCGCCCTGGTCGGCGACAACGGGGCGGGCAAGTCCACCCTGATCAAGACGGTCTCCGGCATCTGGGCGCCGAGCGACGGTGTCATCTCGTGGGAGGGACGCCCGGTCGAGGTCCATACCCCCCGCGACGCCGACGACCTCGGCATCGCCACCGTCTACCAGGACCTCGCGCTGTGCGACAACCTGGACATCGTCCAGAACATGTTCCTCGGCCACGAGCTCCTCACCCGCCGCCTGCTCGACGAGGCCACGATGGAGAAGACGGCCAAGCAGACCCTGGCCGACCTGTCGGTGACCACCGTCCAGTCGGTCCGCCAACCCGTGGGGTCCCTCTCGGGCGGCCAACGCCAGTCGGTGGCGGTCGCCCGGGCGGTGATGCGCGACGCCAAGCTGGTCATCATGGACGAACCCACCGCGGCCCTCGGGGTCTCCCAGACGGCGCAGGTGCTCGATCTCATCCACCGGCTGGGTGAGCGGGGGATCGCCGTGCTGGTCATCTCCCACAACCTCACCGACGTCTTCGAGGTGGCCGACCGCATCGCCGTCCTGTACCTCGGCCGGCTGGTCAGCAGCGGCCCGATCGCCGACTACGACACCCAGCGCACCGTCGAGTTGATCACCACCGGGGGGTCGTCCACCCGGTCGGACGGCAACGGAACCGGCAACGGCACCGCCGAGTCGAAGGACTGAACGCATGACCACCCAGCAGACCCCGCCGCCCGCCACCCCGACGGACGGGCCCGAGCCCTCCCCGGCCGCCGGGGCGACCCACCGGCGGTCCGCCGTCGCACCCGGGGCGGTGTCCCTCGACCTGGCCGCCCAGGCGCCCGAGCTCTCCAACTCCGTCGGGGAGTATCTCCGGGCGTGGGTGAAGCGCATCCGGAGCGGCGAGAGCGGCCTCCTGCCGGTGGTGGGCGGGCTCCTCATCCTCGGGATCATCTTCCAGGTCAAGAGCCACTACTTCCTCACCGCGGGGAACCTCACCAACCTTCTCGTCCAGGGCGCCGTGTTCGTGCTGCTGGGCATGGCCGAGATCTGGGTCCTCCTCCTCGGCGAGATCGACCTCTCCATCGGCTACGTCGCCGGGATCGGCGGGGTGGTCACCGCCATCCTCGCGGCGCCGCCGGACAACTTCCCCTGGTGGGCCGCCATCCTCATCGCCCTGGCGGTGACCGCCGCCATCGGCGCGCTCCAGGGAGCCCTGGTGATCCTGCTGGGCCTCCCGTCGTTCATCGTGACCCTGGCCGGGCTCCTCGGCTGGGAGGGCGTCCTGCTGTACCTGGTCAACGGGCACGGCACCGGCGGCACCATCCGTCTCTCCAACAGCGTCCTCCTCGACCTGTCCAACGGAAACCTCAGCCCGGTCGCCAGCTGGGTGGTGATGGTCGCCGGGGTGGCGGCCTTCGGGGCGGTCACCATCCTGCGCGACCGCCACCGGCGGGTCAGCGGGCTGGTCGCCCCGCCGATGGCGGTGAGCGTCGCCAAGGTCGTGCTGGTCGCCGTGGCCGGTGTCGGGCTGGTGCTGATCACCAACGTCAACCGGAGCGTGATCGGCAACCTCCGAGGCCTCCCCTACGTCGTGCTGATCATCCTCGGCTTCCTGGCGGCGTGGACGTTCGTGCTCGGCCGGACCCGGTTCGGCCGCTACGTCTACGCCATCGGGGGGAACCCCGAGGCCACCCGGCGCGCCGGAGTCAGCCTCGGTTGGAACCGTCTCTGGGCGTTCACCCTCACCGGTCTCACGGCCGGAGCGGCGGGGATCCTCTACACCTCCCGGCTCGGCTCGATCTCGAACAACATCGACGGGGGCACCCTGGTCCTCTACGCGGTGGCCGCCGCGGTCATCGGGGGAACCAGCCTGTTCGGGGGCCGGGGCCGGATGGTCCACGCCCTCCTCGGCGGGCTGGTGATCGCCACCATCTACAACGGCATGGGCCTGATCGGCCTGGCCGCCGACTACCAGTACATGCTCACCGCCCTGGTGCTGCTGGCGGCGGTGACCGCCGACGCGCTTGCCCGCCGCGGGAGGGCGAAGGCCTGACCGACACGATGGCGCATCCCCGCCACCGACCCGACGGTCGGCGGGCCCCGTCGACCCGGCGTTGTGGCGAGCATCCGCGACGTCGACTGGGTAGCGTCGTCCCGTGACGACACCCGGGATCGACGACGGGATGCCCGACGGCACCCCTGGCGAGTTCCCGGGGGCGGCCGGCCCCAGGCCCGGCGGTCCGGCCGCGATCGTTCCGGGCGGTCCGTCCGCCCAGACCGTCAACGACCGGAGCGGGGCTGCCGGTGCCCTGGACCACGATCTCGCCGAGCTCGGTCGTGCGCTCGGTCGCCGGTCTGCCGGCGTCGCCGTGTCCATCGTCGATCGCTGGGAACGCCGCCACGGCTTCGGGGGCACCGAGCACGATCTCGCGCTCCGGGAGGAGATCCGCGAGACCACCGAGCTGGCGACCAATGCGGTGGCCCGCTACCTGATCACCCGGCAGTCTCCCACCCAGGAGCAGGCCGGGGCGATGTCACGCAGCGGACGAGCGCCGGTGGAGGACCGGCTCTCTCTGTCCGGCCTCACCCGGCTCTACCTCTTCTGGCGGGACGCCACCACGGACGCGGTCCACGAGGAGGCGATCCGGCTCGAGAGCCCGAGGGCGGTGACTGACGCGGCACTCGAGGTGGTACGGGCGGGAGCGGACAGCGCCATGGTCGGGATGGCCAAGCAGTTCGATGCGGCCTACGCCCAGCTCCGGTCCCAGCTGGCCGACGAGCAGGACCACCTGGCCCATCTGGCCCACCACGATCCCCTCACCGGGCTCGCCAACCGGGCGCTCCTCCTCGAGGAGCTGCGCGACGCCCTCGCCCCCGCATCGGGCCGTCCGGGATCCGTCCTCGGTGTCCTCTTCGTGGACGTCGACCGGTTCAAGGCGGTCAACGACCGGGCCGGTCACCAGATCGGGGATGCATTCCTCTCCGTCGTGGCCGACCGGCTCCGCCATGCCCTCCGGCCCGGCGACACCGCGAGCCGGTTCGGCGGGGACGAGTTCGTCGTGCTCTGCCGTGACCTCGCCGGCGGCGAGGTCGAAGCGTCGACGGTTGCCGCCCGCATCGTCTCGACGCTCTCCGTCCAGGTGGTCGTGGGCGGCATCAGGTTCGCCGCATCAGCGAGCGTCGGGGTCGCCCTGGCGGTTCCCGGAGACGACCCGGAGGCCGTCCTGTCGCGCGCCGACGAGGCCATGTACCGGGCGAAACGTCTGGGGCGGGGGCGCTACGAGATCGCCCCCCGGTCGCGCGGCAGCTGACGCCGTTGACCGGCTGACGCCGGGGTCCGGGACGACCCTGGCCGGTCCAGGCCGCTCCGCCCGGCGCGGGCGCCTCCGCCCGACTCAGGCGCTGAAGCGGGCGGAGGCGCCCGCGTCCACGTTGAGCACGGTGCCGGTGACGTGGCGGGCACCCTCCGAGACGAGGTACACCACCGCCGCGGTGATCTCCGACGCCTCGAGCCAGGGGACCGGCTGGGAGTGGAGCCGGGCCAGCACCGGTGCCAGATCGTCCGCGGTCGGGCTGGGGAGATCGGGTCGCACGGTCCGGTAGAAGGCGTCGTTGTGGATCATCGGCGTCGACACGTTGCCGGGCGCCACCACGTTGACGGTCACCCCCACCCCGGCCAGCTCGAGGGCCGCCGACTTGCAGAGCCCGATGACCCCCCACTTGGAGGCCGTGTATGCAGGGACACCCGGTTGCGCCGAGCGTCCCATCATCGAGGAGATCCCGACGATCCGGCCCGAGCGTTGGGCGCGCATGACCGGGGCTGCGGCCCGGATGGCGTTGAACACGCCGGTGAGGTTGATGTCGATGACGTCGGCCCACGAGCCGGCGTCCAGTTCGCAGACCGATCCGACAGCGGAGATCCCGGCGTTGGCCACCATGATGTCGACCGACCCGAAGCTGGTGGCGGCCCGGTCGACCAGCCCGATCACCGCATCGAGGTCGCGCACATCGACGATCTCCGCCGCGCAGCGGCGGCCGGCCGCCTCGACCAGCGCTGCCGTCTCCGCCAGGTCGTCGGCGTCGGCGAGGGGGTACGGCACCGAGCCGATGTCCGCGCAGATGTCCCCGACGGCGATGTCGGCCCCCAGGCGGGCCAGCGCCACCGCGTGGCTCCTGCCCTGGCCACGCGCCCCTCCGGTGACGACGGCGACCTTGCCCTCCAGAGGCAGCGGTGCTTCCCCCACGACGGCTCCCCCCGGTCGGACGGCGGGCGGCCGGACCGGTCTCCCTTGCCGAGGTCCCAGGCTACCGTCCCCGGTGACCCGTCACCGGGGACGGGTCACCCCCCGTGCGACCAGCGGGCGAGCAGGTCGCGGTAGCGGACGTCCCATGCGTCGTAGCGGGTGCGGAGCTCCGCACCCGGCCAGGAGGGTGCCAGCAGACGCCCGGGGAGCAGGGGATCCGCCTGCAGGTGGCGGAGGACGGCCGCCGACAGGACGAACCCGTCGGCCAGGTCCTCCGGGGTCCTCGGCGGCAGGTCGCGCATGGCGTCCATGAGCACCGCCGCACCGGCCGCCCAGCCGTCGAGGTCCCACAGCCGCCGGGCCAGTTCGGACGGGTCCCCTGCCGGGGTGGCGACGAAGGTGTGCACCCCGGCGCACGCCGGGTCGTCGAGCCGGACCTCGAGGTTGTCGGGTCGGGTCCAGACCCCCTCCCGCAGCTCCGCCAGGCGGGCGAAGGCGAGTGCCGTCCGGCGGGCGGCACGCTCCGCCGCGGTGGAACCGGTCGCCACCACCACCGCCAGGTGCCAGCTGCCGGTCCAGACCGCCGACCGGCCGGCGCGGCTCACGCGCTGGCGATCCTGGCGGTCGAGCAGGCGGCCGACCAGGCGGTAGGAGCCCGAGCCGTCGGTGGTCACCTCGCCGGAGGCGACCATGCGGCTGAGCGCCACCCGGGCCCGGTTCTCCCCGATGCCGAACAGCCCCGCCACGTGGACCAGGTAGGCGACCGGCAGCTCCGGTGGGTCCACCCCCAAGAGGGTGCTGGCCAGGACCGAGCGGGCCGTCAGCGGTCTCTTACTGTTTGCTATCACGTGTCGATATCCTGTAATGTCTGTGAAGTGAGCGCAACCATGGTGCCCGATGCCCGGGTGCGGCCGGACGTCCTGCCCACCGACCGCCTGCTCCAGAGCGGCAAGTGCGTCCCCGGGCTCCGCGGGGAGCTCCGCCGGATCGACGACCGTCGCAACGCCCTCTCCGTCGTCGGGCTCTGGGCCGCGGTGGCGGCGATGGTGGGCGCGGCGGCATGGACCGGCAACATCTTCGTCTACGTGGCGGTGTTCGTGCTGATGGGGCCGGTGCACGCCCGGTTCGCCATCCTCATGCACGAGGCCGCGCACAAGCTGCTCTTCACCGACAAGCGGGTCAACGACTGGGTCGGCACCTGGCTGATCGCCTACCCGGCCCTCGTCCCCATCGGGCTCTACCGGAAGGGTCACTTCGCCCACCACCGCCAGGAGTTCGGACCGGAGGAGCCCGATCTCGCCTACTACGGCGGCTACCGTTGCGACCGCCGGACCCTGGCCCGCCGGTTGGTACGGGACGCGGTGGGCATCTCCGGGTGGAAGAACCTGGTCCCCCTGGTCAAGGCGGTCCGGCACCCGGTCTTCGGCCGGACGGCCCGGTCGATCATCGGGGTGCAGGTGCTGATGTGGGCGGTGTCGTGGGCGGCGACCGGCCGGTGGTGGATCTATCCCGCCCTGTGGCTCGCCCCGTGGATGACCCAGTGGCGCGTCCTCAACCGGCTGCGGGCCATCGCGGAGCACGGCGGGCTCGAAGCGGGAAGCGACCGGCGGGTCACCACCCACAACGTGCGTCAGTCGCTCCTCGCCCGGTTCTGGATCGTCCCGTACAACACGGGATGGCACCTGGCCCACCACGTGGACATGGGGATCCCGTTCCGCAACCTGCCCCGCTACCACGACGAGCTGGTGCGCGCCGGCTACGTCACCCCGGGGATCACCTACCCCAGCTACCGCGCCCTGTGGCGGGCGCTCAGCGCCGCCTGACCCGGCCCGGGGGGCCCGTCCCCCGGGGCGCCGGCTCCCCCGGGGCCGACCATGTCGACCGACCCGGGGGAACACCCCGCCCTGGGCCGTCCGGCGTCCCGGGCCGTCGGCCTGCTCCGGACCGGGAGCGACGCATCTCAGGCCGGGAGCGACTCAGGCCGAGAGCACCTGATGGTCGGCCTGCTCGTTCACCGGGATGCGCCGGGGCTTGGCGTGCGCCGCCACCGGGATCATCAACGAGAGCACGCCGGACCGGTAGTGCGCCTCGATGTGCTCGGTGTCGAGGTTGTTGCCGAGGAGCACCTGGCGGGTGAACGTGCCGAACGGGCGCTCGGAGACGATGGTCTCCATCTCCTCGGTCCGGGGCGGGGCGGGGCGCTCCGCCTTCACCGTGAGCACGTTGTCCTCGACGGTCAGGTCGATGGTGTCGGCGGCCACGCCGGGGAGGTCGAGCTGGATGAGGAACGAGTCCCCCTGGCGGTGGGCGTCCATCGGCATGGCCAGCGCCCGGGCCCCGGCGGAGAGACCGCCGGCCACCTGCTGGAAGAGCCGATCGACGTCTCGGAACGGATCGGAACGGACGAGTGCCATCTCGGGTACCTCCTTGCTGGTCACAGGGTCTGCACACAACGGCACCGAGCGCTCCCTGCGGCACCAGGTGCCCAAGGCAATATTAGCACTCTCCCCCTGAGAGTGCTAGCCCCTCCCGCCTCCCGTCCCCGGCGAGGATCCCCGCTCCCGACCACCCGGCAGGTCAGCCATCCCTCCGGCCCACCCGTCCCCTGGCGGCCCGGAGGGCGTCCACCAACCCGGCGGTGGAGGAGTCCTGGGCAGAGAGGTCGGGAGGAGCCTCGCTCACCAGGAGCGGGGCCAACTGGGTGGCCATCACCTTGCCCAGCTCGACACCCCACTGGTCGAAGGAGTCGATGCCCCAGATGGTCCCTTCGGTGAAGACGGTGTGCTCGTAGAGCGCCACGAGCTGCCCGAGCACCGACGGGGTCAGCTTGGGGGCGAGGATCGTCGAGCTCGGCCGGTTCCCGGGCATCACCTTGTGGGGTACGAGAGCGGCCGGGGTCCCGTCGGCGGCCACCTCCTCGGCGGTGCGCCCGAAGGCCAGCACCTTGGACTGGGCCAGGCAGTTGGCGAGCAGCAGCTCCTGCTGCTCCCCGTGCTCGTGCGTGGACTCGGCGAACCCCAGGAAGTCGGCGGGCACCAGCCGGGTCCCCTGGTGGAGCAGCTGGTAGAAGGCGTGCTGGCCGTTGGTGCCCGGCTCGCCCCAGAAGATCTCCCCGGTCTGGCCCACTACCGGCGATCCGTCGAGCCGGACCGACTTCCCGTTCGACTCCATGGTGAGCTGCTGCAGGTAGGCGGGGAACCTCGCCAGACGCTGGTTGTAGGGGAGCACCACGTGCGTCTGGGCACCGAAGAAGTTGCTGTACCAGACGTTGAGCATGCCCTGGATGACCGGGAGGTTCGACTCGAGCGGCGCGGTGGCGAAGTGACGGTCGATGGTGTGGAAGCCCGCGAGCAGGTCCGCGAACGCCTCCGGCCCGATGGCGACCATCAACGAGAACCCGATGGCGGAGTCGACCGAGTACCGGCCCCCTACCCAGTCCCAGAAGCCGAACATGTTGGTGGGGTCGATGCCGAATTCGGCGACCCCCGCCGCATTGGTGGAGACGGCCACGAAGTGCCGGGCCACCGCCTCCTTCCCGGCACCCAGGCCGGCGAGCAGCCACTCACGGGCCGCAGCCGCGTTGGTCAGCGTCTCGAGGGTGGTGAAGGTCTTCGAGCTGACGACGAAGAGCGTCGCCGCCGGGTCGAGGTCCGCCGTCTTCGCGTACAGGTCCACCGGGTCGATGTTGGACACGAACCGGAAGGTGAGCTCCGGGTCCGCGTAGTCGGCCAGCGCCTCGTGCGCCATGGCCGGGCCCAGATCGGAGCCGCCGATGCCGATGTTGACCACCGCGGTGATCCGCCGACCGGTGTGCCCGGTCCACTCGCCCGACCGGATGCGCCGGGCCACCCCGGCCATCCGGTCGAGGACCTGGTGGACGTCCGCCACCACGTCGTGCCCGTCGACCTCCAGCCGCTCCTTCCGAGGCATGCGGAGGGCGACGTGCAACACGGCGCGGTCCTCGGTGGTGTTGATCCGGTGACCGGCGAACATGGCGTCGCGACGTTCCTCCAGGCCCGCCGCCCGGGCCACCGCCATCAGACGGGCCAGGGTCTCGTCGGTGACCCGGTGCTTGGAGAAGTCGCAGAGCAGGTCACCGGCCGACACCGACATCCTCGCCCCCCGCCCGGGGTCGGCGGCGAACAGCTCGCGCAGGTGGACCGAGCGGAGCAGCTCGAACTGGTCGGCCAGCGCCCTCCACTCCTCGGTCCCGGTGATGTCCTCGAGCTCGGCCATCTTCGCCTCCGTCCCTTCCGGTCGTCGATGGGCCCGGGCACACCGTCTCGGCACCCCGGTCCGTCGTCGGGCACGGGCGCCGTGCAACGGCGGACCCGACCCCTGCACGCACCGTAGTGCGGTGGGCTCCGGCCGGCGCCCGCCCGAGCTCAGCCCGCGGCGGCCAGCGCCGACCCGGCGTCGGCGCGGTCACGGCGCACCATGGTGGCGGCGGCGTCGGCGTCCCGGATGGTGAGGGCGACGGCCGAGCCGACCAGCGCCAAGGCCGCTGCCACCGCGAACGCCAGGTGGTAGGCGGCCAGGTCGGGGACCGGATGGCCGGCGACCATCCGCTCGGTGCCCACCAGGGCCAGGACGGTGGTGAGGATGGCCACCCCGAGTGCGCTGCCGAGCTGGCGCTGGCTGTTGAACAGCGACGACGCCTGCCCGGTGTCGGCGTGGGAGATGGTGGCGAACGACGCGGCCTGGGTGGGGATGAACACCTGGGCCATCGAGAGCCCCATGGTGAACATCAGCAGTCGCATCCACCACAGATCGGTCCCGAAGCCGATCCGGGTCATCAACGCCATCGACACCGCCACCCCCACCAACCCGGCCGAGATGAGGCGCCGGGGCCCGAGGCGCGGATACAGGAGACGGCTGGCGGCCTGGGCGCCCACCATGATGCCGATGGCCTCCGGGAACGTGTTCAACCCCGACTGGAGTGCGGACAGGCCGAGCGCGAGCTGGAAGAAGAGCGGGACCACGAAGAGGATCCCGAGGAAGGCGGCGACGGCCAGCACCAGTACCAGGCTGGTGGTGCGGAACAGGCGGTTGGCGAACAGCCGTAGGTTCAGCAGCGGGGTGCGCGACCGGAGCTCGACGGCCACCATCGCCGCCAGCAGCATGGATCCCAGCGCGATGGAGCCAAGGATGACCGGCGACCCCCAGCCCTGGGTGGGTGCGTCACTCACCCCGTACATGACCAGGGCGAAGCCCGCTCCCGACAACACGAACCCGGGGAGATCGAAGCGGCCGGACACCGGCACCCGCTGCTCGTCGAGGAACAGCATGCCGAAGGCGATGGCGAGCACCCCGAACGGCACGTTGACGAAGAAGACCCAGCGCCACGAGAGGTCGGTGACGAGCAGGCCCCCGAGGACCGGTCCGACGGCGGGGGCGACCGCGGTGGGCACGGTGAGGATGCTCGAGGCACGGACCCGCTCCGCCGGGGGGAAGGCGCGGAACAGCATGGCCATGCCCACCGGTGTGAGCATGCCGCCGCCGACTCCCTGGGCGACCCGGAAGAGCACCAGCTGGGAGAGCGAGCCGGCCAGGCCGCAGAGCGCCGAGAACGTGGTGAAGATGAAGAGGGCGATGAGCAGGATCCGCTTCATCCCGAAGCGGTCGCCGAGCCAGCCGGCCGCCGGGATGAACACGGCCAGGCTCACGAGGAACCCGATGGCGATCGAGTCGAGCGCGGCGGTGCTCTCGTGGAACTGGCGCCCGATGCTCGGCACGGCGACGTTCACGATGGTGATGTCCATGATGGTCATGAACATGGCGGCGACGAACACCACGCTCACCGCCACCTTCTGATCGATCTGCCTGCGGGGCACGGTCCGTCCTCCGGTTGTCGACGCTGCGGTCCGCCGCCGGCCTCCGCACCGGCGATCGCCGTTGTCGCAACACGGCACGGACCGGTCCCATTCCCCGCTCCCCGCCGCCGGAACGGCGGGCGACTCCCCGCCGGTGGGGCACGCCCCGAGGGCCACCGTCGGTGACACTGGGAAATTGCCCAGCATTCACCTGTTGGTCACCCGGTGATGGCATCTCGTTCAGACGCCCTCCGTATCGTCGGAAGCGATGGAATCCGCTCCCGACATCGACGGCACGCCCGAGTTCCCTCCCCCGATCCGGTGCGTGTCCGTGGTGTCGAGGACGGTCCATCACGGCGTGGAGCCGATCCTGCCTCTCACGGCAGGCGCACCACCGGTGACGCCGTACCCGGCGACGCCCTGCAGGCAGGCACCCCGTCCCCCCCGGCACCGCGGCGCCAGGGCGGCGGGGTGCCTCCCGCCCCGGAGTGCCAGGGCGGCGGGGTGCCTCCCGCCCCGGAGTGCCAGGGCGGCGGGGTGCCTCCCGCCCCGGAGTGCCAGAGGTCGACGATGACCCTGGCACTCCGCGAAGCCGAACCTCCGCAACTCCCCACCGCGGCCCATCCGACGGTGCTCGTCGTCGACGGCGACCGTCCCGCACGCGAGTCGTTGGCCGCCTGCCTCGCCACGGACGGGTTCGACGTGGTCACCACCGCGGACCCCGACACCGCGGTGGCCCTCATCGCCACGGTGCGCCCGGCCCTGATCCTCCTGGACGCGCACCCGGCACGCGGTGCGGGGCTGGTGGCCTTCCACCGGATCACCGCCGTCTCCGACACGCCGGTGATCATGGTGGGCGACCGGGACGACGAGCTCGACGCCGTGGCGTCCCTCGAGGCCGGGGCCGCCGACCACGTGACCAAGCCGTACCGGCGGCGCGAGCTCGCGGCGCGGGTCCGGGCCGTGCTCCGGCGGGTCGACCAGCGGGGGGCGCCGACGAACCCGGCGTCGCCCGATCCCGGAGTGCTCACCGCCGGGCCGGTGCTCATCGACACCGCCGTACGCGAGGTGGCACTGGACGGTGCCCCGGTGGTGCTGTCCCGCAAGGAGTTCGACCTCCTCGCGCTGCTGGTGTCCGAGGCGGGCAAGGTCGTCACTCGGGTCCAGTGCATGGACCAGCTCTGGAGCGAGCGCAGGGGCGGGGACAGCCGGACCCTCGACACCCACATCAAGCGCCTCCGCAAGAAGATCGAGCGCGACCCCGCCCATCCCCGCCACGTCCTGACGGTGCGCGGGATCGGCTACCGCTTCAAGCCGTAGCCGGGCCGCGGGCACCCCGGGCACCGGGCACCGCCGCCCCGGAGGCGGTCCCCGGTGCCCGCGTGCGAGGGCGGCGCCCCCGAGACGACGTCCGGCGGGGGACCGCGTTACGATCGCCCCGGCGATGGAGCTCGCCACAACCGCCGGAACCGGCTGATGGCTCCTACCGGATCACCGCAGCACCGGGAGGACAGCCGTGCCTGACAGCGTCATCGGCAGTCGGAGCGGGCGTCGTGGGTGACCGCGAGCCGGCAACGAGGATCGCGGCCATCGCCGTCGGGGGCGCCCTCGGCACCCTCGCCCGCTACGGGGTGGCGAGGGTGGTGGTGGCATCCCCCTCGGGGATCTCGTGGCCCACGTTCCTCGTCAACCTCAGCGGGTCGTTCCTCCTCGGGATCGTCATCACCCTGGTCACCGAGCGGTGGCCGCCCACCCGCTACGTCCGCCCGTTCGCCGCCATCGGCTTCTGCGGGGGCTTCACCACCTTCTCCACCCTGATGGTCGAGGTGGCGCGTCGGTTCCAGACCGGTCACACCGGTTGGGCGGTCGGTTATCTGACGGCGTCGTTGCTGGCCGGCGTCGTCGCCGCCGGACTCGGCGTGGTCGCGGCCCGACCCCACACGGCGGCGGCCCGGCCCCATCCGGGCGCGGGTCCCATCCCGGACCCCGACTCGACCGGTGCCCTCGACGTCCGCCTCGACACACCCCCATCACCGCCCGGTGCGACCGGGCCGACCGACGAAAGGACGGCGCCATGACCATCCCCACGGGACCGGCAGAGCGGCTCACCATCTACCTGGGGGAGTCCGACCGGCACCACCACGAAGCGCTCTACGCGGAGATCGTGCGCCGGGCGCACTCGGTCGGGGTGTCCGGCGCCTCGGTCTGGCGCGGGTTCGAGGGGTACGGGCTGCACGGACAGGTGCACACGGCCCGTCTCCTGAGCCTCAGCGAGGACCTGCCCGTGGTCGTCGAGATGATCGACACCTCGGCCGTCATCGACCGGTTCCTCCCCCACCTCGACGACCTCGAGTTCGACGGGCTGGTCGTCCGGGAGCCGGTCACCGTCGTCGCCCACCGCAGCCGCGGCGGCGACGGGAGCAGGCGGTGACTGTCGCCGGCCTGGTGGTCGCCGGGGCGATCGGGTCGGTCCTCCGCTACCTGGGTGACCGGTTCGTCCAGACCCGGATCGGCTCCGACTTCCCCCTGGGCACCCTGGTCATCAACGTGAGCGGCGCGCTGGTCCTCGGCTTCCTCACCGGGGCCGCCCTCCACCACGGCCTGGCGGAGGCCTGGGTCACCGTGTTTGGCACCGGGCTGATCGGTGCCTACACGACCTTCTCCACGTTCACCTTCGACACCTTCCGGCTCGCGAGAGGGGACAGTCCGGTCGCAGCCGTGGCCAACGTGACGGCCAGCGTGGCGGCCGGACTGGGCGCCGCCTTCGCCGGGCTGGCCCTCGGCGCGCTCGTCTGAGGCAGGCGGCCCTTCCCCGGGACGGCGACTCGCCGCCCGCCGGGGACCGGTCACCCGCGGCGACAGCGCCGCCCTCCCGGAGTGCCGCCGCCCGTCACGCAACGTTCACGCAACGATCACCGTGCGGACGCCGGTCGGTCGGTCGTCGTTCACCTGCCTTCCGTACCATCCCGCGGGAAGGGAGCGCACCACGCCCATGCCCGCGCCGGACCACAGGAGGAGAGTGCTCGTGGTGGAGGACGAGGAGTCCTACCGCGAGGCGATCTCCTCGGGGCTCCGTGGCGAGGGCTTCGCCGTGCAGGTGGCCGCCGACGGGATCGAGGGGCTCCGGCTGTTCACCGAGGACCCACCGGACGTGGTGCTGCTCGACGTACTCCTGCCGGGCATGCACGGCACCGAGGTCTGCCGCCGGATGCGGCGCATCGCTCCGGTGCCCATCCTCATGGTCAGCGCGGTCGACACCGAGCTCGACGTGGTGCTCGGGCTCGAGTTGGGCGCCGCCGACTACGTCACCAAGCCGTTCCACCTCCGCGAGCTCGTCGCCCGCATCCAGGCCGTCCTGCGGCGGGTGTCCCCCTCCGCGGTCGGGCCGGATGCCGCACCGTCGCCGGCCGGAGCGGAGTCGTCGGCCGGTCCTGCCACCGGCGACCATGCCATCGAGGCCCCGCCGGACGACCCGGGGACGGACGGGCCGGCGCGGGCGGTGTTCGGGCGGGTGACGGTCGACTTCGCGCGCCGGGAGGTGACCGTCGCCACTGACCCGGTCCACCTCTCCCGCCGGGAGTTCGACCTGCTCGCCACGTTGCTCACCCCGGCGGGCCAGGTCCGCACGCGCGACGAGCTGATCGACCGGCTCTGGCCCCACCAGGACCTGGCCGACACCCGGACGCTCGACACCCACGTCCACCGGCTACGGGCCAAGCTCGAGATCGACCCGTCGCACCCGAGGCACATCGTGACGGTCCGGGGCGTCGGCTTCCGGATCGATCCGGACGGACCGCCCGGGCCGGCCTGACCCCCGACGGTCCAGCCCGGCAGTCCTCCCGGATCCCGGACGGTCAGTGGGGCGCCGAGGACGTCTCGCTGTGGCGCTGGGTGACCGCCACGATGATCCGACTGACGACGATCATCAGCAGCGCCAGGACCACCAGGAGGAGTGCGGCCACGGCCGCCAGCCGGTGGGCCGAGGCGTAGGGCTGGTTGTAGAAGGTCCACACCGGGTAGGTCAGGTAGGCGATGGGCGCGTGGAACAGGTGGGCGGTCGGAAGGTTGTTCGACCAACCCGCGGTGTAGAGGAGCGGGGCCGTCTCCCCGACGGCGATGGCCATGGCCACGATCAGCCCGGTCACGATGCCCGGCAGCGCCGGCCGGAGCACTACCCGGCGGAGCGCGTAGCCGCTCGGCATCCCGAGGGCCTCGGACCCGTCCCGGTAGGCGGTGGGGACCGAGCGCAGGGACACCTCGGTCGCCTTCACCACGTAGGGCACCACCATCACCGACAGCACCGCCAGGGCGGCGGCCAGCGAGAACCCCCAGTGGAACCGCACCACCAGGGTGACGTAGCCGACGTAGCCGAGGACGATCGACGGTGCGCCGGAGAGGATCTCCGACCCGCCCCGCAGGAGCCCGCCCCGACCCTCCGGACAGAACTCCGCCAGGTAGATGCCGCCGGCGATGCCGACGATGCCGACGATGACCGCCACACCGACCACGATCACCAACGTGCCGGCGATGGCGTTGAGCAGGCCCCCGCCGGTCCCCACCGTCTGGGTGGTGAGCACGCTCCAGTGCCAGTCGCGGAGGCCGCTGTTGACCACGCCGGCCAGCACCCAGACGACGGGCGCCGCCACGCCGGCCAGGGCGGCGGCGCAGGCACCCCAGTAGACGGCGTTGGCTGCCCGGCGCCGGGACCACCGTCTTCGCCGGACGGAGGGTCTGGTGTCGAGCGCCCGATCCGGGTGCGGCGAGGCGGTCGGCAGGGCGGTGCCGACGGGAACGGTGGCCATGTCAGATCCCCCGTCCGACCGGGAGGGCGGTGGTCGACGCCCGGCGCACCAGCAGGCGGGCGCCGATGTTGGCGAGCAGGCTCATGGCCAGCAGCACCAGGCCGAGATAGGCGAGCGTCTCGACGGCGAAGCCGGTGGCGTCGGTCAGCGCCGAGTCGAGCTGGCTCACGATGACCCCCGCCATCGAGCCGAAGGTCGAGTAGACGTTGCGGGGGACGGTGCCGAGCACGGTGCCGCTGGCCATCGCCACCGCCATCGTCTCGCCCAGGGCGCGCCCCAGACCGAGTACGCAGGCCCCGATCACCCCCGTCCGCACCCAGGGGATCGAGACGCTCCGCACCACCTCGAGGTCGGTCATCCCCAGGGCCACCGCGCCCTCCTGGGTCCCCCGCGGCACCTGGCGGAGCAGGTCACGGGTGGTGGAGGCGATGATCGGGACGACCATCACCGCCAGGACGAGCCCCGAGGTGAGCAGGCCCTCGCCCGAGCCGACCGGCCCCTTGAAGAACCGGAGCACCGGGACGTCGGGCATGGTGCGGGAGATGAACGGGCTTACGTGGTGGGCCAGAAAGGGGCCGAGGGTGAGGGCCGCCCAGAGCCCGAACACCACGCTCGGGATGCCGGCCAGCATTTCGAGCAGCATGCCGACGGTGTTGGACAGCCGCCGGGGGAGCTTGTGGACCACGATCATGGCGGTGCCGAAGGCCACCGGTACGGCGATCACCATGGCGATGGTGGAGGAGGCGAGGGTCCCCACGATGAGGGGGAACGCTCCGTAGCTGGCGCCGTCCGGACGGGCGACCCCGTTCACCACCACCGGCGGGTTGTAGAAGTTGCCCGGGTCCCAGGTCGTCCGGGTGAAGAACCCGAAGCCGTTGCCCCGGATGGCGGGCAGGGCCTCGATGAGGAGGGCCACCGCGAGGCCGACCAGGGCGGCCCCGGGGAGCAGCGCGGCCAGGCGGGTCCCCCACCGGACCATCCCTTCGGTATCGTGCCGCGGGCGGATGACGCCGGGTGCGGCGTCCCAGCGGGGGCCTGACGGCCCCCGGCCGTCCGGTGCGGGTGGCACCGGACGGCCGGGGGACGCGACGGGGACGGTCATCGCTCTCCGATCAGCTGGCGCTGATCGTCTGCAGCTGTGCCTGGGACTGGGCCACCACGGCGGCCGGAAGCGGCCGGAAGCCGACCTGGGAGAGGAAGCTGTCGGCATTGCCGCCGGTCGGGCTGATCGCCCACGACACGAACGCCTGGATGGCCCGGGCGGTGGTGCTCGACGACTGCTTCGAGTTGATGATGCCGTACTCGTAGTTGATGATCGGGTACCCCTGCGCCGCGGTGGTGCTGTAGACCATCGAGATCGCCCCGTTGGGGGGCGTCGCGTTGGCGAAGCTGGCCGACTCCGCGTCGATGGTGGCGTTGGTGGGCAGCAGGTAGTTGCCGGTCCCGTTCTCGATCATCGCCTCGCCGAGGTTGGCCGACTGGGTCTGGGCCTTGAAGCTGATGCCGATGTAGGCGATGCACCCGACCGTCTTCGCGCACTCGCTCACCATGCCGCCGTTGCCGTTGGCACCGACCGCGGTCGGGATGGCGGGGAAGGCGATGGAGGTGCCGAAGTTGTTGGCCCCCCAGACGCTCGGATCGCCCTTGGCCATGTACTGGCTGAAGATGAACGTGTCACCGCTCCCGTCGCTGCGGTGCAGCGGAATCACCGGGGTCGACGGCAGCGTGATCCCCGGGTTGATGGCGGCGACGGCGGCGTTGTTCCACGTGGTGATCTTGCCGGTGTACATCTGGGCGATGACCGACGGGCTGAGCTTGAGGGTGCCGCTGAGCCCGGGCAGGTTGTAGTTGATCATCTGGGCCGAGATGGCCAGGGGGATGTTCAGCAGTCCCGGGTTCTGCGCCACCTGCGCCGACGACAGGTAGGCGTCCGATGCGCCGATGTCGACCGCCCCGGCGGCCGCCTGGGCGATGCCGGTGCCGGAGCCGGTGCCGGCGGTGGTGATCGAGATGTTCGGGTAGAGCTTGCTGTACGCGGGGGCCCAGAAGTTGAACAGCGGGTACAGCAGGGTGGACCCCGTCTCGGTGAGGGCCACCGTGCTGCTCGGCGGGGCGATGATCTTGGGCACCGCCGGGGCGGCCGGCTTGGTGGTCGTCGTGGTGGCGGCGGTGGTGCTCGAGGAGCAGGCCGCCAGCGCTACCGCCCCGGTCAGGGCCAGCGCCCCGAAGGCCACCGGGCGGAGGCGTCGGGAGACTCGGGTGGGACCGCTCGGCTGCGGGGTTCGGACTTCGTCCGTGTGCTTGATGACGTCCATGGTGGACGGTGCTCCTTTCGGTTGGCTACTGGGCAAACATCGCGGGGGCCGACGCGGGGGAACGGGGCGTCGCGCCCGGTCAACGCGGGGACATGGTCAACAGGTGGGCCCCGTGCCGGGGCCGGTCGACTCGGCTCAGCCGAATCTCCCCGAGACGTAGTTGCGCGTCTCCTCCTGTTGGGGGTTCTCGAACAGCTCCGCCGTCTCCCCGGTCTCCACCATCCGGCCCCCGTGGAAGAACACGGTGCGGTCGGCCAGCCGGCGCGCCTGGGCCAGGTTGTGGGTCACGATGACGATGGTGAGGCCCGGGACCAGCGACCTCAGCAGGTCCTCGACCGCCTCGGTCGAGACGGGGTCCAGCGAGGAGGTCGGCTCGTCGAGCAGGAGCACGTCGGGACGGACGGCGAGGGCCCGGGCGAGGCACAGGAGCTGCTGCTGGCCGCCGGAGAGCCGGAACGGCGACGAGCCGAGCCGGTCCGCGACCGCCTCCCAGAGGCCGACCTCGCGCAGGGAGCGTTCGGTGATGGACCGGAGCTCCGAGCGCGGGGCCAGGCGGTGGGCCTTCACCCCCGCGATCACGTTCTCGTGGATCGAGAGGGGGAACGGGTTCGGCCGCTGGAAGAGCATGCCGACCCGCCGCCGGACCACCAGGGGGTCCATGTGACGGTCGTAGAGGTCCTCACCCACCAGGGAGATCGTCCCGCTCCGCCGGAACCCCGGGACGCGGTCGTTCAGCCGGTTCAGCGTGCGCAGGAAGGTCGTCTTGCCGCAACCGGTCGGGCCCACCAGGGCGGTGACGGTTCCGGGGGCGATGTCGAGGTCGACGCCTTCCAGCACGGTCTTGGCGCCGAACCCGACGCCCACGCCCCGGCACGAGAAGGCCGGGGTGAACGCCACCTCGCGCGGGGGCCCGGCCGCCGGCCCGGCCTCGGCCTGCCGGAGTGCGGTCTCCGTCCCGGTGTGCGTGCCCACTGCGTCTGTCATCACCCTGCGAACGGTACGCGGGCATCGTGAACGGATGGTCATTGCCACGTGTCCCCGAGGTGAACGTCGGTGAAACTCTTGACGAACGTTTCCGGTGAGGGATGCCTCACCCGGTGGTCGCGATGACCGGGGCGGACAGAGGTGCCGGGGCGGCCGCGATGACCGGGGCGGCCGCCGACACCACGCTCGGGACGGGCGTCCGGTCGCCCGGACGGGATCCTTTGTGCCCGAATATCGTTAGTTGCGGTAACGAATGATACTGTGGACGCGGGTAGCCACCGGAGGCGAGGTCTCCGGGGGACCCGGACACCGGAGGCCGTCGGTCGGACGCAGGCTCGGAGGTTGGGACACATGACGCACGGGAACGCACGGGTAGCCGCGACGGGGGCGGGCGGCACCGGGTCGGACGTCCCCCGGGGGATCGCCACGGGAGCGGGCGGCGGGTCCGGAGGACCGTCGGCGGCGGTGCGGTCCGAGCGCTACAAGTGGATCGTCCTGTCCAACACGACGCTCGGGATGCTCATGGCGACCATCGACATCTCCATCATGTTGATCGCGCTCCCGGACATCTTCCGGGGGATCGGCATCAACCCGCTCCTCCCGGGCAACAGCTTCTACCTCCTCTGGATGATCCTCAGCTTCATGGTGGTCACCAGCGTGCTGGTGGTGAGCCTCGGGCGACTCGGCGACATGTTCGGCCGGGTGAAGATGTACAACCTCGGCTTCGCCATCTACACCCTCTTCTCGCTCTTCCTCAGCATCACCTGGATGTCGGGCACCGGAGCGGCCATCTACCTGGTGGTGATGCGCATCTTCCAGGGGGTCGGGGCGTCGTTCCTCATCGCCAACTCCTCGGCGATCCTGACCGACGCCTTCCCGGAGCACCAGCGGGGCATGGCGCTCGGCATCAACCAGGTCGCAGGGATCAGCGGCTCGTTCATCGGGCTCGTCCTCGGCGGGCTCCTCGGGCCGATCCAGTGGCGGCTGATCTTCCTCGTGTCCGTCCCGATCGGGCTCTTCGGCACGGTGTGGGCCTACAAGAAGCTCCGGGAGGTTCCCCGCCGGCGCGACACCCACATCGACTGGCCGGGAAACATCACGTTCGCGCTGGGCCTCATCTCGATCATGGTGGGGATCACCTACGGCATCCAGCCCTACGGGGGCCGCACCATGGGCTGGCTGAGCCCGACCGTCCTGGGGGCCCTGTCGCTCGGCGTGGCGCTGCTGGTGGTGTTCTGCCTGATCGAGGTCCGGTCGCCCGACCCGATGTTCCGGCTCCAGCTCTTCCGGATCCGGGCGTTCACCGCCGGGAGCCTGTCGAGCCTCCTCGCCGCCATCGGACGCGGCGGCCTGATGTTCATGCTGATCATCTGGCTCCAGGGCATCTGGCTGCCCCTCCACGGGTACGACTTCGCCCGGACCCCACTGTGGGCCGGCATCTACCTGCTCCCGCTCACCGCCGGCTTCCTGATCGCCGGGCCGCTGTCGGGGATCCTCTCCGACCGCTTCGGCTCCCGCCCGTTCGCCACCGGCGGCATGCTCGTCGCCGCCCTGTCCTTCGCCCTCCTCGACGTGCTGCCCGTGGACTTCTCCTACCCGGTCTTCGCCGGGCTGCTGCTCCTCAACGGCCTGGCCATGGGCGCGTTCGCCGCCCCGAACCGGGCCGGCGTGATGAACAGCCTGCCCACCCAGCACCGGGGGGTCGGATCGGGGATGAACTCGACCTTCCAGAATTCGGGCCAGGTGCTGTCCATCGGCATCTTCTTCACCCTGATGATCATCGGGCTGTCCACCACCCTCCCCCATTCGCTCTACGAGGGACTGGTCGCCCAGGGGGTGCCGTCGGCGGCGGCCCGGCACGCCGCCTCCCTCCCGCCGGTGTCCACCCTCTTCGCCGCCTTCCTCGGCTACAGCCCGGTCCAGCACCTGGTGAGCAGCTCGGTGCTCGCCCAGCTCCCGCTGGCCAACCAGCACGTGCTCCTCGGGCGGGCGTTCTTCCCCTCGATCATCTCGGCGCCCTTCCGCAGCGGCCTGCACGACGCCTTCGCCTTCGCGGTCATCGCCTGCCTGCTCGCCGCCGGGATGTCGTGGCTCCGCGGGGGGAAGTACGTCTACACCGAACGGGGTGGCGCGGACGTGGGAGACGCCACCGGGGCGGGCACGCCGGTCGACGGGTCTGGGTCCGGCCCCTCGCCGGCCGGCGGGCCGCAGGAGGGCCGGACCCGCGCCGACGTGGGTGTCGAGGTGCTCGTCGAGTGAGCCGGCGCCCGGTCAGGGACCGGGCACGAACTCCTCGATGATCCGGGCCAGCTCCAGCGGCCGGTCCCCCTGGATGCTGTGGCCGGCTCCGTCCACCAGCACCACCGGATCGGCGGGACGGCGGCGACGGAACTCCGACTCGTCCGCGTCGTCGACCACCGGCGAGCGTTCCCCCCGGACGAGCAGGGTGGGGACGCCGACCCGCCCGAGGTCGTCCCACAGCGATCCGAACCCGGTCGGCACGACGTGCAAGCCCCCGCCACCGGCCGGCCGGCCGAGCTGGTGCCGCCAGGTCCACGTCCCGTCGGGACGCTCCACCGCGTTGTGGAGCACCCCCCGGCGCAGCGAGGACTCCGACCGGGTCGGGTTGAACCGGATGGTGCGCTCGAGAATCTCGTCGAAGGACGCGAACGTCTCCGGCCCCGACAGGAACGCGGCGATGTCCGAGCTCTTCTCCCGGTCCACCCCGGGCGTGATGTCCACCAGCACCAGCCGGCGCACCAGGGCCGGGTGCCGCGTGGCGAGGGCGATGGCGGTGATCCCGCCGAGCGACATCCCGACGACCGCGGCCGCCGACGGGGCGAGGGCCTCGACCGCCACGGCCACGTCGTCCGCCATCGAGGCCGGGTCGAGCACCCGGTCGTCCCCGGGCCAATCGGAGTGCCCGTGCCCGGGCAGGTCGATCGCCACCAGAGGGCGCCCGAGGGCGAGGGACACCGTGTCCCAGGTGTGCGCGTTCTGCCCCCCGCCGTGAAGCAGCACGAGCTCGGGAGCGGCACTCCCCCACACCAGCGCGCTGAGCCTGCGCCCGGGGGCCACCTCCACCGGCTCCCGCCGCACGGTCGGCGGCCCCGACCACGGCAGGCCGGCCTCGGCCGCGTTCTCCTCGAACATCGAGAACTCGTCGTAGTCACGGCGGGAGCCGGTGGTCATCGCGGTGCCTCCTCGGTCGAACGGCGGTCGGTGGGACGGGGACCGCGCGACGCGGACCCGGCGGGGGCGGTGGGCCGGAGTGCCGCGACCAGCTCGCCCAGGGTCTCCTCCCCCAGTGGAGAGGGCGGGTAGAACGCGATCCGGTCGGTCCGCCCCCCGAACCGGGCACCCACGTCGGCAGCCACCTCCGGCGGCGTCCCCACCGCGGCGACGGTGGACAGGACGGTGTCGTCGACGAGGCCGGGCATCTCCCCCCACCGACCCGCCTTCGAGAGCGCCCGGAGCTCCGGCTGCAGGTCGCCCCACCCCTCCACCTCGAGTACGGGACGGTAGGACGGCGTCGACGCGTAGAAGGCGAGCAACCGGCGACCGGCCTCCCGCGCCCGCTCGAGCTCCGCGTCCGTGCGCCCGCAGCAGACGATCACCTCGCCGGTGATGGTGAGGTCGCCCGCGAAACGACGCCCGCGGGCCAGGCCTTCGTCGACGGCGGGGAGGGTCCGCTCGGCGAAGTGCCGGGCGGTGTTGAACGGCATGACCAGCAGCCCGTCCGCCACCTCGGCGGCCAACCGCACCATCTGGGGCCCCAGGCCGCCGAGGGCGATCGGCGGCGGCCCGAAGGGGTTGGGACCAGGGTTGAACATCGGCGGCATGAGGGTGTGGGACGTGAACTCGCCCCGGTAGTCGAGCGGGGCGCCGGTCTCCCAGGCGGCGAAGACGGCCCGCAGGGCGCCGATCAGGTCGCGCATCCGGGCGATGGGCCGGTCGAACGGAACCCCGTAGCGCTGCTCGACCTGGGCACGGATCTGGCTCCCGAGCCCCAGGGTGAAGCGCCCCCCGGACAGGACCTGGAGGTCGTAGGCCTGGTGGGCCAGCTGCACCGGGTTGCGGGGGAAGGCGACCGCCACGTTGGTGGTCAGGCCGAGATGGGTCGTGGCGACCGCGGCCACCGCCAGTGGCAGGAAGACGTCGTGCGGCCCCTCGAAGGTGAAGGCACCGTCGACCCCGAGCGCCTCGAGCCGGCGGGCCTGCTCCGCGGCGCCGCCCAGCCCCGAGAGCATGGTGTCGATCTTCATGAGCCCTTCCGGTCGTCGGCGTCGGTGGACGCTCCCTCGTCCCAACTCTACGGGGAGCCCCGGCGGGTGGCACACTGACTGCCATGGCACCCTTGATCTGCACGCCCGACGAGGCGGCCGCCCTGGTGCGGACGCGCGACACCATCGGATTCGGCCTCGGCCCGGCCAACCCGGACGCGTTCCTCACCGCCCTGGGTGGTCGGGACGACTGGGAGGACCTCACCCTGGGCGGGGCGCTCCTCCTCGGCTACTACATGGTGCTGACCAACCCCCACGTCTCCTACCGCTCCGGCTTCTTCGGCCCGGCCGAGCGGATCCTGCTGGGGCAGGGCTACAACGTCGAGCTGGTCCCCGGCGGGTTCCGCCAGTTCGCCCCCATCCTCCGCCGCTACGCCCCCCGGATCATGACCGTCCAGGCCGCCCCGCCGGAGGACGGCACGGTCAACCTGTCGCTGCACCTGGGCGCCACCTACAACGAGCTGCTGCTGGCCGGACGGGACCCCGAGCGACTGCTGGTCGTCGAGGTCAACCCCAACCTCCCCCGCACCTGCTCGCTCCCCCCCGAGTACACCAACACGCTCCCGCTCGACCTGGTCGACGTCCTGGTGCAGGCCGACGGCAAGCCGTACACCCTGGCCGACCCACCCCCCGACGAGGTCGACCACGCCATCGCCGACATCGCCTGCGGTTTCATCGAGGACGGGGCCACCCTGCAGATCGGCATCGGCGCGGTGCCCGACATCGTCGCCCACGAGCTCGCCACCGGGCCGGGCGGCGGCTACGGCGTCCATAGCGAGATGTTCACCGACGGCCTGATGGAGCTCCACGAGTCCGGCAAGGTCACCAACGACGCCAAGGGCATCTTCGACGGCGTGTCGGTGACCACGTTCGCGCTCGGCTCCGCCGCACTCTACTCATGGTTGGACGGCAACGAACGGGTCGCCTTCGTGCCGGTCGAGACGGTGAACGACCCCACCGTGATCGCCCGCAACCGCAAGTTCATCTCGGTGAACGGGGCCCTCAGCGTCGACCTCTACGGCCAGGTGGTGGCCGACAGCATCGACGGGAAGCAGATCTCGGGGGTCGGCGGCCACGAGGACTTCGTGGCCGGGGCCGAGCTCCGGGTCGAGGACCACTCCCTGATCTGCCTGCGATCGACGGCCAACGTCAACGGGGACCTGCGGTCCCGCATCGTCGCCGAGCTGCCGGCCGGCTCGGTGGTGTCCACCCCCCGCCACCACGTCGGGGTGGTCGTCACCGAGCACGGCGCGGCCGACCTGGCGGGTCTCACCGTGCGCGAGCGCGCCTACGCGCTGGCGGCGATCGCCGCTCCCGAGTTCCGCGGGGAGCTCCAGGCCGCGGCGGCCACCCTGGGCCGGCACTGAGGACGGTGGCGCCCGGGCGGGGACCGGACCGGGTGAGCCTGGCGAGCTTCAACGTCCACTGCGGTGTCGACGGGTGGGGCCGGCCGTTCGACGTGGTCGCCGGGTGTGCGGCGCTCGACGCGGACGTGCTCGTGCTTCAGGAGACCTGGACCCCCGACGGCGGTGCCCCCGGCCTGGCCGCGCTGGTGGCCGGGCAGCTCGGCTACGACCGTCTCGAGGTGGGTCTGGCCCACGGCAGGCTGGCCGCCGCCGATCCCGACGCCACCGACCGCTGGGGCCCACCGGTCCGCCACCACCACGACACCCTCCGGCTGGACGGGTCCCGACCGGGACGGGTGCGGAGCGGCCCGGAGCGTCCGGCGACCTCCGGTACGTGGGGACTGGCCCTCCTCACCCGCGTCCCCGCCACCCGGCCGGGCTGCACCGATCTGGGCCGACTCCCGAAGGACCCCGCCCGGCGTGCCGTTCTCCAGGTGACCGTGACCGTTGCCGGCCGGCCGGTGACGGTCTTCGGGACCCACATGTCGCACCTTCTCCAACGGTCCCCCGTCCAGTACCGGCGGCTCCGGGCCGTGCTCCCGACCCCGGACCGGGCGGCGGTGCTGGCGGGGGACATGAACCTCTGGGGCCCGGCGGTGTGCACGCTGTTGCCCGGATGGCGCCGGGCGGTCCGCGGGCGGAGCTGGCCGTCGAACCGGCCACACAGCCAGCTCGACCACGTCCTGGTGACCCGGCCGGTCTCCGTCGTGTCCTCGAGCGTCGGCCCGTCCTCGGGATCCGACCACCGGCCGGTCCTGGCCGCGATCTCGGTCGGGCCCTGCTCCGACAAGCCCCCGCCCGGCGCCGACCGCTAGCGTCTGGCCATGGTCGCTGCGCTCGACGGGTTCGATACGACCCGGTTCGCCTTCGAGGGGAACGCCAAGGTTGTCTACCGGATGGGGAACGGCCCGGCGGTCATCGTCATCAGTGAGATGCCGGGCATCACGCCCCAGGTGGCCGACTTCGCCCGCAAGGTCGCCGCCGTCGGGTGCACGGCGGTGGTGCCCCACCTCTTCGGGGAGGACGGCCGGCCCTTCTCCGGTGGCTACGTCGCCGCCTCGATGGCACGGGCCTGCATCTCGCGGGAGTTCACCGTGCTGGCCCGGGGGCGGTCCAGCCCGGTCACCGCCTGGCTCCGTGCCCTCGCCCGCGAGGAGCACGCCCGCTGCGGCGGCCCCGGGGTGGGCGCGGTGGGGATGTGCTTCACCGGCGGCTTCGCGCTCGCCATGATGCTCGACGAGGTGGTGGTGGCCCCGGTGCTGAGCCAGCCCTCGCTGCCACTGCCGGTGAGCGCGGCCAACCGGCGGGACCTCGGTCTCTCGGCCGCGGAGACGGCGGCGGTGGCGGCGCGGGCCGACGCCGGCGTCTGCGTGCTGGGCCTCCGGTTCACCGGCGACAAGGCGAGCCCGCCCGAACGGTTCGCGCATCTGCGCGAGCTGCTCGGCGACCGGTTCATCGGCGTGGAGATCGACTCGTCACCCGGCAATCCCTACGGGCACAAGAAGAACGCCCACTCGGTGCTCACCGCCGATCTCGACGACCGGGAGGGCACCCCGACCCGGGCCGCGCTCGACCAGGTCCTCGGGTTCTTCCGCGACCGCCTCCTCGGATGACCTTCGCCACCGATGCCTGGGAGCGGCGGGGCACGATGATGGACCTGGGCGGTTACCAGGTCTTCGTGGTCGACCTCGCCGCCGGGTCGGAGTCGGGCCGCGAGCCGTTGCTGGTGCTCCACGGCTTCCCCACCTCGTCGTTCGACTTCCACCTCGTCGCCGACGGGCTGGCCGCCGACCGGAGGGTGGTGCTGTTCGACCTGGTCGGCTACGGCTTCTCGGACAAGCCGGACATCGCCCACACGGTCGATCTGCAGGCCGACGTGGCGGTGGCCCTGACCGAGGCCCTCGACCTCGACCGGCTGGCGCTGCTCACCCACGACTACGGGGACACGGTCGGCGGCGAGCTGCTCGCCCGCCAGACCGAGGGACGGTGGCCGGTCGAGATCGCCCGCCGGGTCCTCACCAACGGCAGCATCTACCTGGCGATGGCGCAGCTCAGCGCCGGTCAGCAGCTCCTGGCCTCCCTGCCCGACCGGCGGCTTCCCGACGGCTCCCCCCCGGACCCGGACCAGCTGGCCCGAGGGCTGGTGGCCACCTTCAGCCCCGACGCCGCCGTGGACCCCGAAGAGGTCGCCGGGCAGGTCGAGCTGGTGGTGAGGAACGGCGGCCAGACGCTGCTCCCCCGGACCATCCGCTACCTCGAGGAGCGGCGCCGGCGCGAGGGTCGGTTCACCGGCGCCATCGAGCGCCACCCGTCCCCGCTCGGCGTCGTCTGGGGGGCGGACGACCCGATCGCGCTGGTGGCGATGACCGACCGGCTCCGGCAGGAGCGTCCCGATGCCACGGTCACCCTCCTCCACGGGGTCGGGCACTTCCCCATGGTCGAGGCACCCGGGCGGTTCCTCGGAGCGGTCACCGCCGCCCTCGAGTCCCGGGGCTGACGGTCAACCGGCCACGGTGCAGAGCACCTCGCCGTGGAGCACCGCGAACCAGCCGTCCTCGTCGGCCGCCCACCGGTGCCAGGCGGCGGCGAAGCTGGCGAGGTCCCCGTCCGAGGCGATGCCCTGGGCGAGCAACTGGCGGGCGAGGTCCGACCGGGTGAACCGCTCCGCCCACAGGCCACCCCACCACGCCCGCTCCTCCGGCGTGGCGAAGCACCAGACCGAGGCGCCGGGCGTGACGGTGGCGAAGCCGGCGCGATGCGCCCACTGCAGGAGCTTCCGGCCGGCCGCGCAGTCGGCACCGTTGGCCACGGTGGCGGCCTGGTACGCGAGCCGCGCCCGCTCGAGCTCCGGATCCGGCGGGAAGAAGGTCATGGCCGGGTAGTCCGCGTCCCGGGCCGCCACGATCCCCCCGGGCCGGCAGACCCGGCCCATCTCCACCAACGCGGCCACCGGGTCGCCCACGTGCTGGAGCACCTGATGGGCGTGGACCACGTCGAAGGTGCCGTCCTCGAAGCCGAGAGCGAACAGGTCCCCCACCTCGAAGGTGAGGTGGTCGAGGAGCCCGGGTCGGCCGGCCGCGGCGCGTGCCAGGTCGGCGGCGGCGCGCGCCTCGACGACCACCGCGTCGGACGAGTCGACGCCGACCACCCGTCCGGGTGCCAGACGCTCGGCCAGGTCGATGGTGATCGTTCCGGGACCGCACCCCACGTCGAGAAGCGACTGCCCCGGTTCGAGGTGGGGCAACAGATAGGCGGCGGAGTTGGCGGCGGTCCGCCAGCGGTGCGAGCGCAGCACGCTGTCGTGGTGGCCGTGGGTGTAGGGAACGTCGGGCATGCCACCAGTATGGCCGGTCGTGGGCGCGGCCGGTCGTGGGCGCGGCCGGTCGTGGGCGCGCGTGGGCGCGGTCGTCGACGTCGGTGGTGGTGGACGCGGAGATCCGCACATCCGGGCACCCGGACGCCGCTGGTGAGATGATCGCCCCCATGTCCACCCTGTTCACCCACGTTCCCCACCCCCGCATCTCCGAACGGAAGGCCGAGGGACCGCCCAAGGTCCGCGACCAGCTCCCCCGGGACGGGACGCTGACCCGCGCCAACTCGTGGTTGGCTGTCAAGATCACCGACGGTGTCGGCACCATGTGGTGCGCCTACATCTTCGCCGTCATCGCTCTCATCAGCCTCCCCGACGCGCTGAAGGCGGGGACCGCCGCCATCATCTCGTGGATCGCCCAGACGTTTCTCCAACTGGTGCTGCTCTCGATCATCATCGTCGGCCAGAACATCCAGAGCGCGGCCTCGGACAAGCGCGCCGAGGCGACCTACAACGACGCCGACGCCGTCCTCCACGAGGCACTGCAGATCCAGGCGCACCTCGAGGCCCAGGACACCGCCATCGAGTCGATCCTCACCGCCATCGCCCGCGCCCCCCACTGCCCGGCGCCGGGCGCCTGAGCGTCCCTGGCCGACGGGGCCCGGTGACGGAAGGGCTCAGCGGGGTACGGGCCCCGAGGTGTGCTCCGTCCAGCGCAGCCCGTCCCACCACCGGAGCCGCCCGTTCCCCGCGGGGTCGAGAAACCATCCCGGCGGGACGGCGTAGGGCGCCGCGGGCGGCGGCCCGGGCTCCCATCCCCCGTAGGTGAGGTGCCCGGGCCCGTAGCGCCCGTCCGCCGCGGCCCGCTCCACCGCGATCAGCTTCGGCCGGATCCGGAACCAGTAGATCAACGACGGGATGGCGAACAGGTTGACCAGGATGACCAGCAACAGCCACAGGACCTTCTCCTGGCCGGCGAGCTTCCACTGCCACTCGGGGCGCCGGACGATGTCGACCAGGGCCACGATGAGCATCACCAGCGAACCGACGATCACCGCGAGGTAGAGCACGACCAGGACCGCGATGCCCGCGCCCATGCCCGCGCCGACCGCGTCCACGAGGCCCGGACCCGCTCCGGACATCACCGGCGGGTCTCCACGGTCACATGCGGGCCATGTTGTCGAAGCGCGCGTACTGGCCGAGGAAGGCCAGGCGGGCGACTCCGGTGGGACCGTTGCGGTGCTTGGCCAGGATCACCTCCGCCATCCCGGCCGTCTCCGCCGCATCGGGGTTGTAGACCTCGTCGCGGTAGAGGAACAGGACGACGTCGGCATCCTGCTCGATGGAGCCCGACTCGCGCAGGTCGGCGAGCATCGGTCGCTTGTCTTGCCGCATCTCGAGCCCACGGGAGAGCTGGGACAGCGCCACCACCGGAACCTCGAGCTCGCGGGCGAGGATCTTCAGGCCGCGGCTGATCTCCGACACCTCGACCTGACGGTTCTCCGCCCCGTGCCGACCGGTCATCAGCTGGAGGTAGTCGACGACGACCAGGCTGAGCCCTTCCCTGCTCTTCAGCCGCCGGGCCCGGGCCCGGATGTCCATCACGGTGAGGTTCGGATTGTCGTCGATGAAGATGGGCGCCTCGTTCATCCGGCTGATGGCCCGGCCGATCTTCTCCCAGTCGGCCTCGTGGAGCTTGCCCGTCCGCATCCGGGTGGCGTCGACCCGCGCCTCCGAGGACAGCAGCCGCTGGGTCAGCTCGAGGTGGCTCATCTCGAGTGAGAACAGCAGCACCGGCTTGTGCAGCCGCACGCCGGCGTTGGCCACCATCCCCAGGGCGAAGCTGGTCTTCCCCATGGCCGGCCTGGCCCCGACCACGACCAGATTGGAGGGTTGCAGCCCCGCAAGCAGCTCGTCGAGCTCGGCGTACCCGGTGGCGAGACCGGTGATGTCCTCACCGCGGCTGTAGAGATGCTCGAGGTGGTCGAGGCCGAGGCCGAGCAGCTCTTTGAGCGGGGTCATCGTGTCTGCGACCCGGCGCTGCGCCACGTCGAACACCAGGCTCTCCGCCTTGTCCAGCACGTCCGACACGTTCTCGGGGAGGCTGTACCCCAGCTCGGTGATCTCACCGGCCACCCCCACCAGGCGGCGGAGCAGGGCATGCTCCTCGATGATCCTCGCGTAGTACTCCGCGTTGCCGGGCGACGGGGTGTTCGCCTGCAACGAGACGAACACCGAGGGATCGCCGATCTGGTCCAGGAGGTCGCGGCGGCGGAGCTCCTCGGTGACCGTCACCCAGTCGGCGGGCTCGCCCTGGCCGTAGAGAGAGGTGATGGCGGTGAAGATGTGCCCGTGGGAGAGCTTGTAGAAGTCCTCCGCCTTGCAGGTCTCCATGGCCGTGGCGATGGCGTCGCGGGAGAGGAGCATCGCGCCGAGGAGCGACTCCTCCGCGTCGAGGTTGTGGGGAGGGATGCGCCCGGCCGGCATCCTCTGTCCGACCGCCCCGCCGGGGGCGGCCGCGAGATGTCTCGGGCGGGTTTCGTCGAAGGCCTGGACCACCCGTCAACCTTGCCCGGATCGCCCTGTGGAGCGACAGAGTCTCTTGTTGGGGAAATGGCACCCCTGACTGGGGACACGGCCGACCCGAGGTGTGGAAGGCCCGTGGACAAGTCGGACCGGGTGTGGACGACCTTGCATCTTCACCATCGTGACCCCCGGGTGTGACCCCCGGCACGGGACTCCCCGGAAACCCGGGTCCGCACCGCGGCCGGGACGTCGCGACCACGCCGACCGAGCTGTCACGCCGCCCAGGGTGCCACGCCGGGCCACCGAGGGGGCGGACCCGACCGGCCGTCCGGATCCGGGGCGGACCCCGCCGGACCCCGCCGGACCCCGCCGGACGCGCCCCCGCAGGGATGCGCCCGGCGTGCTCCCCGGGCTCAGGCCTCCTCGGCCATGACGTCGACGGTCAGCTCGAAGATGACGCCGCCGACCAACTCGACGCGGACGTTGTGGACCCCGACGACCTTGATCGGCTCGTCCAACACGAGGTCCTTCCGGTCGACCACCGCGCCGGTCTGCGCCTCCACCGCCCGGACGATGTCCGCAGCCGACACCGAACCGAACAGCTTCCCCCCCGAGCCGGCGCGCACAGGCATGGCGACGACGTTGCCCACCAGTGTCCGGGCCACCGTCTCCGACGACTCGCGGTCACGCGCGTCCCGGAGGTCCCGGGACCGCCGCATGGACGCTGCCTGCGACTCGAGCCCCGGGGAGGCCAGGATCGCCTTCCCGGCGGGCAACAGGTGGTTGCGGGCGAACCCGCCCGACACGTCGATGATGTCCCCCCGCTTGCCGACCCCCTCGACGTCGCTGCGCAGCAGCACCTTCACTCCGGGCATCTCAGGCCTCGCCCTCGGCCACGACGACCTCTTCGGCGACGACCACACCGTCCACGACCGCCACCGTCTCGGCGACCACCGTCTCGACGGGCATGGAGCCCGACGAGGCGGCGAGGCCGCCGCCCTCGTCCCCGTCCGGGCGCGGTCTCCCGCGGCCGGAGCCGGACGATCCACCGCCGAAGCCGCCTTCCCTGCCGCGGCCGCCGCGGCCGCCCGGGCGCTCGGTGGTCGTCCGCTGGGTGTAGGGCAGCAGCACCAGCTCGCGAGCCGTCTTGATGGCCATGGCCACATCCCGCTGATGCTGGGCGCAGTTGCCCGAGACCCGCCGGGCGCGGATCTTCCCCCGGTCGCTCATGTACTTGCGGAGCAGACCCAGGTCCTTGTAGTCCACCCACTCGATCCGGTCCTTGCACAGCGCGCAGGGCTTCTTCTTCACCCGGCGGCCGGTGTCCTTCGGGACCCGGCGGCTGTTGCCGGAACCGCTGTTCCCTCGATCGTTGTTCCGTCCCACTAGAAAGGCTCCTCGCTGTATCCGTAGCCGGCCGGCTCGGCCGCCGGACGGCTCGACGCCACCTGCGGGGCGCCGCCGCCCGTGCTCCCGCCGCCCTCGCCGGGCGTGCGCCGCTCGTTCTTCGTCACCTGCGCGGTCGCCCACCGGATGCTCGGGCCGATCTCCTCGGCGACGATCTCCACCTTCGACCGCTTGTCCCCCTCGGGGGTCTCCCAGCTGCGCTGGTCGAGACGGCCCGTCACGATCACCCGCGCGCCGCGGGTGAGGCTCTCGGCCGCGTTCTCGGCCATCTCGCGCCAACAGACCACGTCGAAGAAGGAGGTGGCCTCCTCCCACTCCTGGGTCTGACGGTTCTGCCACCGCCGGTTCACCGCCAAGCCGAAGCTGGCGGTGGCCTGACCGGTGTTGGTGAACCGGAGCTCGGGATCCCGGGTGATGTTCCCGACGAGGGTCACGGAGTTGCCGGGCGGCATGGTCAACCCTCCTTGGCCGCGGCGGCGGCCTCGATCCGGCGGCCGGCCACCTTGTCCGGGAGCCGCATCACCTTGTGGCGCAGCACTTCATCGGCGAGGACGAACACCCGCTCCATGTCGGCGACGGCGGGCGGCTCGGAGGTGATCTCGATGATCACGTAGTAGCCCTCCCGCTTGTGCTGGACCTCGTAGGCGAAGGTCCGCCGGCCCCAGCGCTCCACCCGGCCGGGCACCCCGCCTTTTGCCTTGAGGGCCCCGAGGGCCCGGTCGAGGACCCCGTTGACCGAGGCCTCGTCGGCACCGGCGTCGAAGATCACCATTGTCTCGTAGGGCCGCATCGGCGGCTCACCTCCCTCTGGATCGGGTGACACTCCACCCGAGCCCCGCGGCGCGGGGCAGGTCGGCACCGGGCGGGAACGTGTCCGGCCCGGATCGACCCAACCACACTAGCCGGGTCAGTGGTAGGCCTCGGCATCGCTGGGGAACTCCCCGGACCGCACGTCGGATGCATAGGCGGCGACCGCCGCGGTGGCCAGCTCGGCCAGCTCGGCGTACCGGCGGACGAACTTGGGCACCGACGGGTTGACGCCGAGCAGGTCGTGCAGCACCAGCACCTGCCCGTCACAGTCCGGTCCGGCCCCGATCCCGATCGTCGGGATGTCGAGCTCGTCGGTGACCTCCTTGGCCAGCTGCCGGGGGATCCCCTCGAGGACGACCGCGAAGCACCCGGCGGCCGCGACGGCCCGGGCGTCCGCTTTCAGGGCCTCGCCGGCGTCGGCGCCCCTGCCCTGCACCCGGTACCCGCCCATCGCATGGACCGACTGGGGCGTGAGGCCGAGGTGTCCCATCACCGGGATCTCGGCCGACACCAGCGCCTCGATGACCGCGGCCCGGGAGCGGCCGCCCTCGAGCTTGACCGCGGCCGCACCGGCCCGGATCAGGGAGGCCGCGTTGCGCACGGAGTCCGCGACGTCGACGTGGTAACTGAGCCAGGGAAGGTCGCCCACGATCAGGGGCCTGGGGTGGGCGCGGGCGACGGCAGCCGTGTGATGGACCATGTCGGCCACGGTGACCTGCAGGGTGTCCTCGTACCCGAGCACGTTGTTCGCCACCGAGTCGCCCACCAGCACCAGGTCCACGCCGGCAGCGTCGGCGATCCGGGCGCCGGGGGCGTCGTAGGCGGTCACCATGACCAGGGGGACGGCTCCGAGCCGCCGTTTCCGGCTCCGCACCGCGGGGACCGTCGGCGGCAGGGGTTGCACATCGGGCACGGGCGCTCCTCACTGTTCGTCCGTCCGGCGCCCGGGGGCTGCCGGCGGGAAGGATCCTCCGGTACCCCGGGGACCACGGTGGGGCTCAGGCTAGCCCGGGGTCGTCCGGCGGGCCGGCCGCCTCACGCCTTGCGCGCCACGGCCCTCCGGCCCGTCGCCGGACGGCCCGCCCCTTCGACCCCGGCTCCCGACGGGTACATCCGCAACAGGTGGTTCCACCGGCAGCGGGCGCACACCTCGATCACGTAGCAGACCACCGGATCCTTGCGGCGCCGGTAGCGGTCGAGCTCGGCCTGGGAGGTGACGCACCGACCGCCCGAGGGCAGGCGCGCCCCGAAGACGAACGTCACGGTCACCAGGCCCCCCTCCTCCTCGCAGATGGGGCAGGGCTCCCTCTCGGGCGAGCCGAGGTGCTCCGCGGCCCGCATCAGTTCCGAGTGGGCATCGCACACATCGAGCTTGGAGAGACGGCCCTTGCGGAACTCGCTGACGACGGCGTTGCGGGCGAGGCGGTACTCGACTCGTCCTCCGGTCGGGGATGTCCGGGCACCCTCGAGCGCTCCTGGGCGGAAGCTCACGCCAGTCAGGGTAACCCCTCCGCCACGTCGGTCGCCTCCCGGACCCGTTCTCCGGTCGGGTGGGAGACCTCCCGCCGGGCCCGGATTCCGCGATCACCCACCGGGGCGGGCGGCCATGAGTGTTGCGTCGATATATCGAGTTGATATATCATCCTTGCGTGGACACGTTCACACACAGGCTGACGGTTGCCTCGCGCCGGCCCGGGCCCGGGCCTTCCTGAGATGCTCGACCTGGCCATCCTCGGCCTCCTCCAGGAGCGCGAGTTCCACGGTTACGAGATCCGCAAGCGCCTCCGTGACGACCTGGGCCTGTTCGCCAACATCTCCTTCGGTTCGCTCTACCCGGCGCTCGCCCGGTTGGAGGCGGCAGGCGCCGTCGTCAGCTCCGAGCTGCCCGGGCCAGGGAGGCGGTCCGCGGAGCCGGTCCCGGCGACCGGCTCCCTGGGCGGTGAGCTGGCCGCGTTCCGGTCCCGCCGGGACGGCACGCCCCGGGGGACGAAGCGGGCGCGCAAGGTCTACCGGATCACCGATCTCGGCCGGAAGCAGTTCGAGGAGCTGCTCGCCTCGGACGAGCCGGCCGGCACCGATGACGCCCGCAGCTTCGGGTTGCGTCTGGCGTTCGCCCGTCATCTCGCCCCTCCGGCGCGACTCGGGCTGCTCGAACGGCGCCGGGCCCAGCTCGCCGGACGGCTCGCCGCCGACCGGGCTCGAGTGGAGGCGGGCTCCGCCTTCGACAGCTACACCCGCTCGCTGGTCGAGCACAGCACGGAGACCACCGAGCACGACATCTCGTGGCTCGACCGGCTCATCGAGTCCGAGCGGCTCGAGCAGCAACAGCAACAGCAGACAGGCCCGGTCGTCCGACCGGACGACACCCGTCCTCGCCGCCGCGACGGGGAGGACCACACCGTGAAGGGAACCGTTCCATGAACACCATCCGAGTGGCTATCGCCGGGGTCGGCAACTGTGCCAGCTCCCTCATCCAGGGGGTCGAGTACTACCGAGACGCGGACCCGTCGGACACCGTCCCCGGTCTCATGCACGTCGAGCTCGGTGGCTACCACGTGCGCGATCTCGAGTTCGTGGCCGCCTTCGACGCCGACGCCGCCAAGGTCGGGACCGACCTGGGCAAGGCCATCTTCGCCGGGCAGAACAACACCATCCGGTTCGCCGCCGTCGGGGAGCTCGGCGTCACCGTCCAACGCGGACCCACGCTCGACGGGTTCGGCAAGTACTACCGCGAGACGGTCGAGGAGTCGCCGGCGGAGCCGGTCGACGTGGCGGCGGTGCTCCGGGCGTCGCAGGCGGACGTCCTCGTCAGCTACCTGCCGGTCGGCTCGGAAGAGGCGCAGCGGTTCTACGCGGCAGCCTGCCTCGAGGCCGGGGTCGGGTTCGTCAACGCCATCCCGGTGTTCATCGCCTCCGACCCCGAGTGGGCCCGCCGATTCACCGACGCGGGCCTGCCGATCGTGGGCGACGACATCAAGAGCCAGGTCGGCTCGACGATCGTCCACCGGATCCTCACCCGGCTCTTCGAGGACCGGGGGCTCGCGCTCGACCACACGTACCAGTTGAACGTGGGCGGGAACATGGACTTCAAGAACATGCTCGAGCGGAGCCGGCTCGAGTCCAAGAAGGTATCGAAGACCCAGGCGGTCACCAGCCAGATCGAGGACAGCGTCCTCTCGGCCGACGACGTCCACATCGGGCCCTCCGACCACGTCCCCTGGCTCAACGACCGCAAGTGGGCCTATATCCGCATGGAGGGGCGCAACTTCGGCGACGTCCCGTTGAACCTCGAGCTGAAACTGGAGGTCTGGGACTCCCCCAACTCGGCGGGCGTGATCATCGACGCCGTCCGCTGCGCCAAGCTGGCGCTGGACCGTGGCATCGGCGGTCCCCTCCTCGGACCCTCCGCGTACTTCATGAAGTCCCCCCCGGTGCAGTACCACGACGACGACGCCCACCAGATGGTGGAGGCGTTCGCCCGTGGAGAAGCCGGTCCCACCTGGCCGGAGCCCTGAGCCAGACCGGCGGTCAGCCCGTCTGCTGCTGGTCCCACCACGACGTCAGGCGTCGGCGCGCCTCGTCCTCGCCGAGCGGTCCCTCGTCCATGCGTAGCTCGAGAAGGAAGGAGAGCGCCCTGCCGACCACCGGGCCGGGTGCCACGCCGAGGTGGGCCATGACCTGTGCCCCGTCGAGGTCGGGCCGGATGGCGTCGAGCTCCTCCTGCTGACGGAGGTCGTCGATCCGGGCCTCGAGCTCGTCCATCCTCCGGGCCAGGGCCTTGGCCTTGGCCGCGTTCCGGGTGGTGCAGTCGCAGCGGGTCAGCTCGTTGAGCCGGTCGAGCAGGGGACCGGCGTCGCGCACGTAGCGCCGGACAGCACGATCGGTCCACCCCAACCGGTAGGTGTGGAACCGGAGGTGGAGGTTGACCAGCTCGACCACGATGTCGATGTCGTCCTTCGGGTACTTGAGGGCGGTCATCCGCTGCCGGGTCATCCGGGCACCCACCACCTCGTGGTGGTGGAAGGTGACGCCGCCGTCGACGAACGCCCTCGTCCTCGGCTTCCCGACATCGTGGAAGAGCGCGGCGAGCCGCAGCAGGCGGTCGGGGCTCGTCTTGTCCACGACTGCCAGCGTGTGGGCCAGCACGTCCTTGTGCCGGTGGATCGGATCCTGTTCGAGCGCCAGGCCGGGAAGCTCGGGCAGGAACTCACCGGCCAGCCCGGTCCGCACCGCGAACCACAGCGCAGTCGAAGGGACGGGGACGACCATGATCTTGTCGAGCTCGTCCCGGATCCTCTCCGCCGAGACGATCGCCAGTCGCTCGTGGCCGTCCTTGGCGGCCTGCACCAGGGCGGGGTCGGGCTCGAGCTCGAGCTTGGCGATGAACCGGGCGGCCCGGAGCATCCGCAGGGGGTCGTCCGAGAACGACACCTCCGGATCGAGCGGGGTCCGGAGCCGGTGGACGGCCAGATCGGCCAGTCCCTCGAACGGATCGATCAGTTCGAGGTCCGGGAGCCGGAGCGCCATGGCGTTGATGGTGAAGTCCCGTCGGGCGAGGTCGTCCTCGATCACGTCGCCGAACGCCACCTCGGGCTTGCGGGAGTCGGGGTCGTAGGCATCGGCCCGGTGGGTGGTGATCTCGTAACGCCGGCCGGCGTGGATGCAGCCGATGGTGCCGAAGCGCTTCCCCTGCGTCCAGACCGCATCCGCCCAGCCGGAGACGATGTCCTCGATCGCGTCGGGACGCGCCTCGGTGGTGAAGTCGAGGTCGCCGTCCCCGGACGGTGGTCCCCCCCCCGAGACGATGGCGTCCCGCACGGAGCCGCCGACCAGATACAGCGCGTAACCAGCCTCGGCGAACCGGGCGGCCAGGCCCGCGGTCGCCTCGATGAGCGGCTGCACACGTTCGGGGAGCACGCCGCCGAGGGTAGTGCGGCTGGCGTAGGCTGCCGTCCGAGGTGATCCGGGATCCAGGCAGCCTGCGCCCCAGTGGCAGCCGCCCCCAGGGCCGTGTGCCCGCAGGGGACGGAGCCGCCCCGTCCACCGGGGTGGACCGCCGTGCTCCCTCCCGCCCGGCGGTCCGCGTGGGAGCCGCGGTGCGCGTGGGAGCCGCGGTGCTCGCCGCGTTCCTCCTGCTCTTGCCGGCGGGTCCCGCCTCGGCCGGTCAGTCCTCCGGCGGGTCGGCAACGGCGGTGGTCCCCCCGGACGGCCCCGGCGCCACGCAGGGTCCCGGGGTGGCGGCGACCCCGGTGGCGGCGACGTCGACGGTTTCTGCACCCGCGCTCCTGCTCGCCTCGCAGACACCGTGGGTGACACCCGCCCAGCCGACGTTCGACCTGGCCCTCCGCACGGGGCCCGGCGCACCGGCATCCTCCGACCTCGGCGTGTCGGTGGCCGTCTACCCCTGCCTGACCAGCGTCTCGAGCCTCGACCTCTCCCTGGCGGCGGCAGGGCCACAGGGGACGCCGCTCTCCGCCACCACCTCCCCGCTCCCCTGGGGGGCGCTGCGACCCACCGCCGGGGGCGTCCAGCTCCCGCTCCAGGTCGACGCCACCACCTTCGGTGACGCCGCCATCACCCCCGGCAATCTGGTGGTCCACCTGCGGTCCGGCACCGGGACGTGCCAGGAAGGGGTCTTCCCGGTACGCCTGGTGCTGGTGGACACTGCCACCGGCACCGACGTGGGTTCCCTCACCACCGACCTGCTCTACGTGACGAGCCCGCCCGCCTACCAGACCCTGCGCGTGGCCCTGGTGCTCCCGCTGGACACGGTGACCGGACCGGCCCGCGACCCGAGCGTCCCGGCCCTACTCGCCGATCCGTTCGCGGCCCTCGCCCCCGCTCCGGCCGGGACCCTCTCCGGGCTGGGCCAGACGATGGCGGCCCTGGCCGCCTCCCCGACCGTGCCGGTGACGGTGGCCGCCAGCGGGCAGACCGTGCAGCTGCTGGACGCCCACGGCCACCAGGCCACGGTCGCCGCCATGGCGGCCCTGGCCGCCGACCCCTCGGCCCACCAGTTCACCGCCGCCCCCTACACCCAGGTCGACGCGTCCGCCCTGGTCGACGCCGGACTTGGCTCCGAGCTTGCCAGCCAGGTCGCCCGCGGTGCGCAGCTCCTCGACGGGGCGCTGATCGACCGGAGCCCCACACCTTCCACCGCCGGGGGCACCGGCGTCTGGTTCACCGACGGGGGGCTCGACGACGCCACCGCCAACCAGCTCGCCGGCCTCGGCTACCACCAGCTCGTCGTGCCACCGTCCGCCCTCACCTCCTCCCCGGTCGACGGGTCCGGAGCTGTCCCGTTCACCCTCGGGACCTCCCAGGGGTCCGCTCTCGCCGTCCTCGCCTCCAATCCGGACGTCACCGACCGGTTCACCGCCGACCCGGGTGACCCGGTGCTCGCCGCCTCCCAGATCCTGGCCGTGCTCGCCCAGATCTACTTCGAGCAGCCGAACCTCGTCACACCACGTGTGGTCGTCGCCGTCCCTCCGACCGGCTGGGCTCCGCTCCCCGCCCTGGTCCAGACGCTCCTCGGAGGGCTCCAGTCGAGCACGATCCTCCGGGGGGTCACCGTGGCGCAGGCGTTCCAGGCACTGCCGGCGAAGCCGTGCAGCGCGGGATGTCGCCTGCTCCCCCCCGCCGGCAGCGGACTGCCGGCAGGGGCCGTCCGCACCGAGCGGGGACGGATCGACAGCCTCGCCTCGGCCCTGGTCGGGCAGGGACCCGGGCGACCCGCTCCCACCCAGGCACTCGGCGACCTGGTGCTCGCTTCCGAATCCGATGCGCTCCGCCCGGCCCAGCAGACCGGTGTGCTCACCAACACCCGATCGGCGGTCGACGCCCGGATCGGCCAGATCTCCCTGTCGGGCGACCAGTCGATCACCCTCACCGCCCGCAAGGGCCAGGTGCCGGTGACCATCTCCAAGTCGCCGGCGTTGGCCGGACCGGTCACCGGTCTCCTGACGCTGAGCAGCGACAAGCTCCTGTTCGCCAACGGCACCTCGCGCTACACCCGGACGGTCACCCTCACCACGTCGACCAACAGCTTCTACATCGGCGTCGTCACCCGCGCCTCCGGTGAGTTCAAGCTCACCATCACCCTCCAAGCCCCCGCCGGGGGGCTGATCCTCACCAGCGGGGTGGTCACCATCCGGTCCACCGCCACGTCGATCGTCGGTGTCCTCCTCTCCGTCGGGGCGGTCCTGGTGCTCGCCGCCTGGTGGGTCCGGACCGGTATCCGCCGGAGGGCCGAAGCGCGGGCCGACGACGACGCGGGCCCCCCATGAGCGAGAGCGGGATCGACGACACGCCGCAGACCGGCAGCCTGGCCCCCTCGAAGGGAGGTCTGGCGGGGGCCACCATCGGGATGGGGATCGGCACCGCCCTCTCCCGGCTCACCGGGATCGGACGCATCGTGGCGCTCACCTACGTCCTGGGAACCCTGGGGACGGCCGACGCCTACAACCTGGCCAACACCACCCCCAACATCATGCACGACATCGTCATCGGCGGCGTGCTGGCCGCCACCTTCGTGCCCGTCTTCTCGGATCGACTGGCCACCCGGTCCGGCCGCGAGGCGTGGCGGGCCATCTCCGCGGTGACCACCATCACCATCGCCGTCCTGGCGGTGGCCACCGTGCTCTTCTGGCTCCTCACTCCGGCGATCATCCACCTCTACACGTCGGCGAACCACAGTCCCGAACGGGCCCAGCAACAGGCGGTGGCCATCGAGCTGCTGCGTTGGTTCGTCCCCCAACTGGCCTGCTACGGCCTCATCGGGCTCTTCACCGCCCTGCTCAACGCCCGCCACAAGTTCGCCGTCCCCATGTTCGTCGCCATCGCCAACAACGTGGTGGTGGTCGCCGTGCTCATCTGGTTCCACGCCCTGGTTCCCCACCCGACGTTGGCCGCGGTGGACCACCAGCGTCACGCCCTGGTGCTCCTCGGGCTCGGGACCACCATGGGCGTCGTCGCGCAGGCCGCCCTGCTGCTCCCTTCGTTGCGCCGGGCGAACCTCCACCTGCGCTTCCGGTGGGAGCCCGCCCACGAGGCCGTGCGCACCATCGTCCACCTGGCCGGCTGGACCTTCGCCTTCGTCATCACCAGCCAGGCCGCCCTGGTCGTCATCCTCACCCTGGCGGACGGCGTTCGTCCCCAGGGCGCGGTGTCCGCCTACACCTACGCCTTCACCTTCTTCCAGCTCCCTTACGGCGTCGTCGCCGTCTCGGTCATGAGCGCGGTGACCCCGTCGCTCTCCGCCCGCTGGGCCGTCGGCGACCGGGCCGGCTTCCGGAGCCGGCTGGCCTTCGGGATGCGCGGGATCCTGGCCATCATCATCCCCTCCTCGGTCGGGATGCTCATCCTCGCCCGGCCCCTGATCGACCTCATCCTCGTCCACGGGTCGACCACCCTGGCGGACGGGTCGGGCACCGCGGCCGCCCTGGCGATGTTCACGCTCGGTCTGCCCGGGTTCAGCCTCTTCCTCTACCTGGTCCGTGTGTTCCAGTCGATGCAGGACACCCGGACGGTCTTCTTCCTCTATCTGGTCGAGAACGGCGTCAACGTCGCCTTCGGCCTGCTCCTCGTGGGTCCGCTCGGTGTGCGGGGACTGGCGCTGTCGATGTCGATCGCCTACACGGTGGCGGCCCTGCTCGCCCTCCGCATCGTCCGGGACCGGGCCGGTGGCCTCGGTGGAGACCAGATCACCCGTCCCTTGAAGCGCGTGGCGCTGTCGTCCGTGGTGATGGCGGTGGCGACCGTGCTGGCGGTGGACGTCTCCAGCGCCGACCACGGCACCGCCCTGCTGGTCCGCGTGGGGTTCGCCATCCTCGTCGGCTCGGTCGCCTACGTCGGCACCGCCACCGCGCTCGGCGCTCGCGACCGGCGACACCGCAGGGACCGGACGACCGGCGTGAGGTGGCCCCGCGACCCGGAGGGTCCGAACGGTCCGCCGCGGATGGGTCCGCCGGCGGGCACCCCGGTCCCCTCGACGGCTTCCCCCTCCCCACCCCCGTTCCGTGGCAGACTCGGCACCGGCCCGACGGGACCATCGGTGCGCCTCCTGCGACCGGTGCGCGACCCGCCGGGCGACGAGGAGGAGATCCATGGCCCGGGTCCGGGTGGTCACTGACAGCGCCTGCGACATTCCGGCGTCGCTCGCCCGGGAACAGGGGGTGGTGGTCGTACCGCTCTCGATCCGGTTCGGCTCCGAGGAGTTCGTCGACGGGTCGACCCTGTCGGCCGAGGAGTTCTGGCGCCGGTGTGCGGGCAGTGCGGAGCTCCCCGAGACGTCGGCGCCCTCCCCGGGATCCTTCCAGGAGGCCTTCCTGGCCGCCGCCGAGGAGGGGTACGACGGGGTCGTCTGCGTGACGCTTTCCGGCGCCGTCTCGGCCACGCTGCAATCGGCGACCACAGCGGCCGCTGCGGTGGCCGACCGGATCCCGGTGCGGGTCGTCGACTCGCGGTTGATGACCATGGGCCAGGGCCTCGTCGTCCTGGACGCCGCCGAGCGCGCCGCGTCCGGGGCCACCCTCGAAGAGGTGGAGGCCCGGGTCGGCGAGCTGATCGCCCGCACCCGTGTGTTCGGCGTGGTGGACACCCTCGAGCATCTGGAGAAGGGCGGGCGCATCGGCAGTGCGCGGGCACTGCTCGGATCGCTCCTCTCCATCAAGCCGGTGGTCACCGTGGTCGACGGCGCCGTGGCCGAGGAGTCGAAGCAGCGGACGCGCGCCCGGTCCCTTCGCTACTTGGCCGACAAGGCGAGCGGGTTCGGTCCCCTCGACCGGATCGCCGTGTGCAACGGATCGGCCACGGACATCGACACGTTCGTCGGGATGCTCGCGGGGGTAACCTCCGCGCATCCGCTGGTGGTCGTGGACCTCGGTCCGGTGGTCGGCACCCATACCGGACCGGGGACGATCGGGCTCTGCGTCATCACCGGCGCCTGACTCCCACCCGGCCACACCGGTGACGTCCCCGCCCGACCTGCGGCGCCCGCCACCGGTCCGGCTAACCTGGTCCCATGGCCAACACCACCCCTGATCCCCGGCCGTCGCCGGGCGCTCCCGCAGCCGGCGATTGGCCGGCACGGGCCGCCGACCTCGTCGACGCAGTGGTCGAGGTGCTCCGCGACAAGACGGTCCGGCCGCTCACGCTCGTGGCCCGGGCGGTCGTGTTCGGCGTCATCGTGGCCGCCGCCGCCACCGTCACCGTGGCACTCCTCTCCATCGCCGCGGTCCGCCTGCTCACCGTGTACGTGTTCGACGGGCGGGTGTGGGCTTCCGACCTCCTGGTGGGTGCCGTCTTCGTCGTGGTGGGACTGGTGGCGTGGAGCCGGCGCTTCGCAAAGATCCCTGCGGCGGCGCCCCGATGACCGGGCTCCGCGACGTCATCATCATCGGGTCCGGTCCCGCCGGCCTGACCGCCGCCATCTACACGTCCCGGGCGCGTCTGGACCCGCTGGTGATCGAAGGTGAGCCGTCGTCGACCAGCGACCAGCCCGGCGGTCAGCTCATGTTGACCACCGAGATCGAGAACTTCCCGGGATTCGTCAACGGGATCATGGGACCCGAGCTCATGCAGACCTTCCGCGAGCAGGCCGCCCGCTTCGGCACCGAGTACGTGACGGCCAAGGTGTCGCGGGTCGACCTCTCGTCGCGCCCCTTCGGGGTCTGGGTCGGTGACCCCGACGCGGCTGAGCCCACCTACCAGGCCCGCTCGTTGATCGTCGCCACCGGGGCCCGCTCGCTGATGCTCGATCTGCCCGACGAGGCTCGGCTGCTCGGCCACGGCGTGTCGACGTGCGCCACATGCGACGGCTTCTTCTTCCGCGACCAGCATGTGGCGGTGATCGGGGGGGGTGACTCTGCGCTCGAGGAGGCCCTCTTCCTCACCCGGTTCGCCAAATCGGTCACGGTCGTCCACCGGCGGGACACCTTGCGCGCCTCGAAGGTGATGCAGCACCGCGCCCGGAACCATCCGACGATCACCTTCCGGTGGAATTCGGTGGTGGAGCAGGTACTCGGCGACAGCACGGTGACCGGGGTGGAGTTGCGCGATGTCGTCACCGGAGCCAAGTCGATCCTCGAGATCTCGGGGTTGTTCGTCGCCATCGGGCACGAGCCGAACACCGCCCTGTTCAAGGGCCAGCTCGAGCTGGAGGACACGGGGTACCTGCGGACGTTCGAGGGCACCCAGACGAGCGTCAACGGTGTCTTCGCCTGCGGCGACGTCCAGGACCACGAGTACCGCCAGGCGATCACCGCGGCGGGGTCCGGGTGCATGGCCGCCATCGACGCCGAACGCTGGCTCGAGGAGCAGGAGGACGATTGACCCCGTCCGGAGCCGGGCGGAGGTGGGAGCGCCGGTCCGGGGAACGGCGGCGGGCGGTCATCGCCGGGAATGGATCGGCCCCCCGGGGGGTTTCCGGAAGAGCAGGCAGTGCAACAGGATGCGGTCGGTTCTCGCAGTGGGGGGACCGGTCATGACAGGGAGGAGCCAGCCGGTGAGCGGTTCGATCGCGACTCTGAGCGACGCTAGTTTTGACGAGCATGTCAAGGCGTCGGAGGTTCCGGTCCTGGTCGACTTCTGGGCCGAGTGGTGTGGCCCGTGCAAGATGATCGCTCCGATCCTCGAGGAGATCGCGTCCGAGCACGCCGGGAAACTCTCGATCGCCAAGCTGAACATCGACGACAACCTCGACATCACCCGGAGGTTCGACGTGATGAGCATCCCCACCCTCATCCTCTTCAAGGAGGGCGAGCCTGCCGTCCGGATCGTGGGGGCGAAGGGCAAGGGGCAACTCGTCCAGGAGCTGTCCGCGTACCTCTGAGGCGCGGCCGCGGCTCCGCTCGCGGTCGGTGGTGCGGTTGAGCCCGCCGGGATCGGTCCGTCTTTCGGTCGGCGACGGTGGCGCGGCCGTGCTCGACGTCCAACAGCGCCTGAGAGACCTCGGCCTCTCGGTCGCGCTCGATCCGCCGGGGCACTACGGAGACGGGACCCGCGCGGCAGTCGAGGCGTTCCAGTACCGCCGCGGCCTCCGGGTGGACGGGGTCTGCGGAGACCAGACCTGGTCGGCCCTGGTGGAAGCCGGCCGCCGGCTCGGCGATCGGTTCCTCTACCGGCGTACCCCCATGCTCAGAGGCGACGACGTGGCCGAGCTCCAGCAACGACTCAGCGCCCTCGGCTTCGACACCGGCAGGGTGGACGGCATCTTCGGGGACCTCACCGCTGCCGGGCTGGGTGAGTTCCAACGCAACGTCGGCCTCCCCGTCGACGGGATCGCCGGCGCCTCCACCGTCGCCGAGCTGTTGCGGTTCGGGTCGCGGCACGACGGCACCGAGCTGGTCACCTCGGTACGGGACCGTGAGGAGCTCCGCAGCTCGCCCCGCACCCTCCAAGGGCGGCGGGTGGCGATCGGGGAGGAGGGCGGTCTCGACGCCCTGGCCGGGGCGGTCGGGCGCCTGCTGGTCCGGCGCGGCGCGTCGGTGTCCACCCTCCACCACCCGGACGGGTCGATCCAAGCCGCCGAGGCGAACTCCGGGGGAGCGGAGGTCTACGTGGGCCTGCGCGTCGACGTCGGGCACCGGCGGTGCACCACGTCCTACTACTCGGGATACCGCTACTCGTCCCCCGGGGGCCGCCGTCTCGCCGACCTCATGCAGTTGGCCGTCTCGGCCGCACTCGGAGTGGAGGACGGTGGCAGCCAGGGAATGTCGCTTCCCCTGCTGCGCGAGACCCGGATGCCGGCGGTCATCTGCGAGATCGGCCCGGCGTCCGTCGTCGTCGAACACGCTCCGGAGGTTGCCCAGGCCGTCGTCGACGCTCTCGCCGAATGGGTCGACAGCTCGTGGGACTGACCTTCCCATCCGGCCTCGCCGCCGACCTCCGATCGACCATCTTCACCTCGACCTGAGGGTGCTGTCACCTTCATCCACAACGTCATGCACAGGTTGTGGATGAAGGTCAACTGTCTCTTCAGCTATTTACCACTCTGAGTGGTCACTTCTCCCATTATGTCTAGCTATTACTTCCTAAAGTGAATTTCGAAGAGACTAACCCATGACTCTCGAGGAAGAGTTGACCATCAGTTTGTAGATCCGCTCCAGATCTTCGAGCGTCGAGAAGTCCACGATGACCTTGCCGCGCTTCGAGGTGAGATCGACCTTCACCCGAGTGTTCAGATGAGCCGAAAGAAGCTCCTCGAGTTCGAGGATCCCCGGCGGAGGAAGCTGGGAGAGGGCCCTCCGCGGAGCGCCCTCTTCTCCTCGAGCACCGGAGGCGGCACCCAGCGCCGTTGCGGCACCATCCTCAGGGGTGGGTTCGAGGCCAGCACTAACGCTGGAATGTTCCCGCACCAGCTCCTCCACCATCCTCACACTCAATCCCTCCGCGATGATCCGTTGCGAGGCTGCCTCCTGGAACGAACGGTCGGGCGTACCGAGAAGGGCGCGTGCATGTCCGGCGTTGATCTGGCCTTCGGCCACCAGTCGTTGAACGCCTGCCGGCAACTGGAGCAGCCGGAGAGTGTTGGTCACCGCCGTCCGGCTCTTCCCCACCCGCACCGCCACCTGGTCGTGCGTATAGTCGAACTCTTCGATGAGCTGTTGGTAAGCGGAGGCCTCCTCGAGAACGTTGAGGTCCTGACGGTGCAAGTTTTCAACCAGGGCCTTTTCGAGGCTGTGCGCTTCGTCTGCCGTCTGGATGAGAACCGGGATGGTCTGAAGACCTGCTCGCCGGGCAGCCCGCCACCTCCGCTCTCCCGCGATCAACTCGAACTCGTCCGGCCCACCATCCGGCGACACCCGGACAAGGACGGGTTGGAGGACGCCGAGCTCCTTGATGGATGCCGCCAAAGAAGACATCGTCTCCTCGTCGAAGTGGGAACGGGGCTGGAGTGGGTTCGGCCGGATACTCCCGATCGGAACCTCTCGCAATGCCGTCGAACGGTCTCCGACCACCTCTGTCGGGATCAACGCACCGAGACCTCTTCCCAAGCCGCTACGACGCGCCACCACTGACCTCCTTGGCTAGTTCTCTGTATGCGATCGCTCCACGGGACGACGGGTCGAACGCGGTGATCGGCTGGCCGAACGAAGGCGCCTCCGACAGCCGGACCGTTCTCGGAATCACATTCCGACAAACCTTCGTTCCGAAATGGTCCCTTACCTCTGCAGCCACCTGATCTGACAGTTTGGTCCTCGCGTCGTACATGGTGAGCACGATGGTAGAGACATCCAGCCCTTCGTTGAGATTCGACGCCACCAGATGGACGTTTCGCATGAGCTGGCTCAGACCTTCCAGGGCGTAGTACTCGCACTGGATCGGAACGAGCACCTCGTCTGCCGCAGCCAGCGCGTTGATGGTGATCAGCCCGAGCGAGGGCGGGCAATCGATCAGAAAGTAGTCGAAGTCGTCGACGACCGTCTCGATCGCTCGCTTCAACTTCATCTCCCGGCTGAATGCCGGGACCAACTCGATCTCCGCCCCAGCTAGATCGATAGTTGCCGGCGCCACAAAGAGGTTTTTCATACTCGTCGGTTCGATGCAGTCCTCCAGCGAACTCTCTCTCATGATGACGTCGTACATGGAGCTCTCGAAGTTCCGGGCGTCGATCCCGAGCCCTGTGGTGGCATTCCCCTGCGGATCCAGGTCGATCACCAGGACCCTGAATCCCAATTCAGCAAGAGCTGCACCCAGATTGACAGAGGTCGTCGTCTTTCCCACCCCCCCTTTTTGGTTGGCCACCGCAATGATGCGGGGGAGTGGGTTCTGTGAAGCGGCCTGGACCCATGCCTGGCCCTGGACAGGAAGGGGAGGCTCGACTCCGGCAGTCACCTCGGGATCGACACTCTCCACCTCACTCCCCTCTCCTGAACCGGAATCGAACTCTCCAGGGTTGAAGGGTGGATCAACGGACGGCTCCTCAGCCTCGACCCGGTGTTCGCGCGTCGAATCCGATCTCGTCGCTACAACGCCTCTCTCACCCTTCGGGTCCATGTCGTTCCTCTCATTGGAAGGAAGGTCGACTTCACCCGAGGGGACTGCGAGGATCTGCGATCTCCTCTTCTTCTTTCTAGAGGAGCCTTGACCTCGATCTCCTGGACGGTCACGCATGGTCGTCTCCTCGGAAGAACTCGCCCTGGCGGAACATACTCTCGTTGATTGAGGCCGAGGTCAAGGACCAAGGGATGTTTCACGTGAAACATCCCGATGGATCAGAAAATCGGACGTTTGGACGGGATTCCCACTCTCCTCGGATAACGGGGATCCGTCTCCGATACCTTCTGGACCAGGTGATAGGTGAACCGGTTTCCAATCCGCACCAATTCAAGTGGGGCAAGACCCAACTCCTCCAGGCCTCGCCGATCCCATCGAGAATCCGTGTCTGAGTCCGGGGGCTCGGATGTCACCAGTAGGCCACCGAGCTCGAGAAGCGGTGCCGCGCACTCAGCGGTAACCGCTGGTGGGCCAAAGGAGCGGGAGGTAACGACGGGGAAGCTTCCCCGCAATGAGACATCCCGACCGGCAGCTTCGGCACGAATCAAACAGGTTGTCACCTGCGCTGCCTTCTCCATTCGGTGAATCTCCGATTCCAGGAATGCCACCCTGCGTTGGTTCGAGTCAAGAAGTACCACCGAAGCCTGCACCCAGCGGTGAGCCAGTACCAGTCCCGGAACTCCCCCCCCGCTCCCGAGATCGAGCATCCGCTCGGGATTCCCCCGCAGACGGCGTTCGACCACCTCTCCGAAGCCGTTCGCGTGTTCGATCTGGACGCGGACGGGCATGCTTCCCAGAAAACCGAGCTTCTGGGATCGAAGGAGAACTGCCTCGAGCTGGTCCATGTTGTTCTTCGCGCCCTGATCCACGATGCGATCCCTCTCTCAAGACTCCGGATACTCCTACGAGAGGATGGGCCGACCGGATATCCAAACCCCCACGACTGATGGTTCCGGCACACGCCCACGAGACGACGGCTCAACACATTCCGTGATCTCCACCTCGTCGAGCCGACCACTCATCTGCACCCGGAAAAGCAGTGGTGCCGGCCTTCCGGCCGGCACCACCCTACCCAAACGACACCCAGAAGACTTCCTCCCAACCAACAGACCTCAGGGTTCTGGAAAGATCACGACGTAACGGTTCGGGTCTTCCCCCTCCGACCGGGTCGACACTCCCTCCAGGTCGTTGACCGTATCGTGGACCACTTTGCGGTCAGCCGCATTCATCGGTTCGAGCATCCGCTCCGCTCCGGACTCGCGCACCTCGGTCACAATTCCTTCAGCGAACCTCCGGAGCGCCGCCGTCCTCTTCTCACGGTAGCCACCGATATCGACCAGAATGCGGTCGGTTCGACTTTCTGACTGCCGCTGCACGTACGTCCTCACCAGATCCTGCACGGCGCTCAACGTGGAGCCCTTCGGTCCGACCAACAGACCAAGGTCGTCCCCGGTGGCCGCGAGCTCCACGGTCTCGTCGTCGATCTCCCGTACCTCCACCGATCCCTGAACGCCGAACTCTCGAAGCAGTCCGCTCATGAACTCCTGACCGGCTGCACCCTGCTGCTGAAGGGTCAACGACTCTTCCATGTCACTCTCTCTCTCCTCCGACTTCCGGTCGGAACCGCTCCTGGTTGATCCAGCGACCGGCGATCTGCCTGTCCTCTCATCCTCTGATGCACCCCCGGCGACCTCATTCCCTCCGGTCGCGGAGCGCTCCTCCCCGCCAGCCCTTGACCGACGCCCACGGGACCGGTTCGAACCGGCACCCGTCTCACGGCCGTTCATGGATGGCTGGTCAGCCCCCGATCGACCCCCCGTACGATTGGATTCCTTGGCCGCGGTCGACACGCGGCGTCCATCGCTCCCACCAGCGGATCCGGCACGCGAGCTCTCCTGATCGCCGGTCGAACCGTTCGTCGAGGGAGTCTCCTTCCCCCCGGAGGAGCCTCCCGAACGCTCCTGACCCTTCCGGTCGGAACGTTGACGGCGGCCCCGTTTGGCTGGTGGCGCCTTCGGCAACACCCGCGCCTGGACCCGCGCCTCGCCTCGCACCCTCCCGAACAAACCTGCCTTCGGCTCACTGACCACCACGACCTCGGCGTCCTCCTCGGCCACGCCGAGAAGGTCGAAGACGGCCTCCCTCGCTTCGACGAGCGTTCTTCCGCTGGCTTCCACCCATTCCACTTGGCTATCTGTCCTTTCGTTCGCGCTTGGCTTTGGAACGCGGGTGTGCCTTCGGACCCACGGTGCTCTGGGCCTCCTGCTCGGCCGCCCGTTCCGAAGAGGTGCTCCTGGAACCGTTCCCCTTCGTTTCACCAGAACCATTGGTGCTCTTGTTCGTTCCGCCAGCCCCGTTTGTGCTCTTGGCTACGCGACCCGGCGCGGGCCGCGACCCTCCGGGCACGGCACCCGTCGCCTCGTCGGCGTCCTTCACCGCTCCGCCGGATCCATTGCGCGCCACCGTTCCCTTCTCGGAGGGCGTCGCCGACCGTTCGACCCTCGATGATCCGTTCCTTCCTCCGGCGGCCGGACCCTTCACTGCTCCTTGCGACCGGGAGGAGGGGCGTCCCCTGGGGATCTCCTTCTCCGAGGATCCCTTCTGACCGGTTGCCTTCCCACCCGACCCCTGGGTGGTGGACTTCGGTCCGGGGCCGCTGGACCGGTCCTTCGCCCCGCCGGGGGCGGCCCGACCGGGTCCGGCAACCATGCCCTTCCGGAAGAGCACCTCTTGCGTGCCGATCCGGATCGCGCTGGACGTGATGAAATAGACGTTAATGATAGCGGGAACATTAAGATAAATAAGACCGAATATAAGAGGCATATACTTCTGCATCATTGCCGCCTGTGGATTGGCGGCATTCGCGTTCGGATTACGGGCATTCAAGCGACTCATCTGGAGGTATTGGAGCCCGACTGAAGCCACGACGAGGAGCAGAAAAGGAAGGGCCACAAACAGGGAACTGTGGTGGGAGAGGAGCTTGTCTGAGAAGTTCATCCCGAACGCGTTCAACTGCCCATGGGAGGCCACGATGTCGTGGTACATCTTCGTGTTCTTGCCGATGTACCGCGGCTGAGCGATGGTCTGTGCCGGTTGATAGATCTTGAGACCGGCGGCCGTGGTGTAATGCTTGGCCGGGATAGTGACCGTGTTGGTGATCCCCCGTACCACGTCGTACAGCACGAGGAACGCCGGCATCTGCAGCAACATGGGGAGACACCCCGACGCAGGGTTGACTTGATGCTCTTTGTAGAGCTTCATCATCTCCTCGTTGAGGAGTACTCTGTTCTCCGCTCCCTTGTACTTCTGCTGGAGCTTCTTCATCTCCGGACCGAGGGCCTGCATTGCGGCCATGTTCTTCGTGCTCTTCACCGTGAGAGGGGTGAGGAGCGCCATGATGATGACGGTCAAGATGACGATGTCGATCGGATAGTTCGGGATCGCCGCATACAAGACGGCAAGCAGGTCCGCCACCGCCTTCAGGAGCGGTTGGAAGATCCCCCCGATCGCGTGCACGAGAGAGCTCACGGCCGGCTCCTCTCCGGTACCGGGTCGATGCCGTGCCCGCCCCACGGATGGCACCGCGCCAGCCGGCGCAGGGCCAGCCAGGTCCCGTGGAAGGGACCGAAGCGGAGGATCGACTCCTCTGCGTACTGGGAGCACGTCGGCAGGTACCGACAGCCGGTGGGACGACCGCTCCGGAGCTTCTGGTAGACGTGGATCGAACCCGTCATCCCCCGGACGACCAGCACGCGCGGCCCATGGCCACCCGGGGAACCACTGTCCTGCCCACCACCCTGCGGCATCATCTGGAGCACGGCCTCATCGGTCACGCCCGTCCGCCCGTCCCTCATGGCGTCCCACCGCGCGACCGGAAGCCAGAGGAGTGCGTTTCCTGCCGGCTCGACGCCCTCTGCACTGCCTCGGTCATCGCTTTCCTCAACTGTTCACTCGGGAGGCCGATGGCCTCGGATCTGGCACTCACCAGGTAGGCCCCAGGGGCTGCGTCTTCCGCCACGTCGACCGCGATCGCCCGGAGCTGCCGTCGGAGCCGGTTGCGTTGCACCGCTCCTCCGAGGTGTTTTCCCAGTGCGAACCCGAACTGCACGCCCTCGATCGACGCACCACCCACCTGTGTGACGACGATCGGCCCCGACCGGAACCGCCGACCGTTCGAGCGCAGCTGCTCGAAGACGTCCCGCGACCGGATGGACCGGGCCCGGGAAGCGGTCAGGGGAGTGCGCCCCCTCAGGCCGACAGCCGTTGCCGCCCCTTCAGGCGACGGGAACGGATCACAGCCCGACCCGCCTTGGTCGACATCCGCTTCCGAAATCCGTGTGTCTTGGCGCGTTTGCGCACGTTGGGCTGGTAGGTACGCTTCACAACTCCACTTCCTTCCTCACCCTGCGGTGCCAACCAGGTGGTCCGGTGGCACAAGGGGACCCGTCGCCAACGCGCGGGCAGTTGCCACCATCCTAGGCCACAACACCGGCATCCTCTACCGCACGCCGGGCCCGTTCCCCTTCAGCGGCCCGAAGCGACACGGTGTACCGTTCCCGACACGACGGATACACCGGACGGACACGGGGTGGAGAGATCGGCTCCGGGCGTCTGCGAAGTCGGACGGCAACCCGGCAGCCGGAGAGCGCCGGTGCCGCCATCAATCGAGACCGGACCCGAGGTAATCCACACCTGTGGAGATCGTTGTGGACCGACCAGGGCAGTCAAGGGCGGAGGCCCAAGTGAACGACACGAACGAGTTGTGGACACGTTGTTCCCAGGCCTTGCGCGAACAGGTGTCGGATGCGATCTGGCAGGCCTACCTCTCCGGCATCACCCCGCTCTCCGTCTCCGGTGACGAGATGACCCTCGGCGTCCCCAACACGTTGATCCGGGACCGCGTCGAGTCGCGGTTCCTCGGCCTCGTCCAGGACACGGTGGCGACTACAGCCGGCCGGCCGGTCGGGATCCGGCTCGAAGTCGTCGCACCCCTCTACGAACCCTCCGAGGAAACCATGCCCGGCGACGAACGGGACACCGGCCGGCCCGACGGCCGCCGAGACGACGGGCCGGTCCGGACCTCCTCCCCCAGCCGTCCCGGACCATCGGGGAGCGACCGCCGCTTCGAATCGCCGGTGCTCGACAACCGCTACACGTTCGAGACGTTCGTCATCGCCTCGTCCAACCGGTTCGCCCACGCCGCCGCCCAGTCCGTCGCCGAATCCCCCGCCCGCTCCTACAACCCGCTATTCATCTATGGAGACGCGGGTCTCGGGAAAACCCACCTGCTCCATGCCATCGGGAACTACGTGGTCGAGAACTTCAACGGTCGCCACGTCCGCTACGTCTCGACGGAGACGTTCATGAACGAGTTCGTCGATGCCATCCGCACCAACGCCACCACCTCCTTCAAACGGCGGTACCGGGAGTGCGACGTCCTGCTCATCGACGACGTGCAGTTCATGGAAGGGAAGGAGTCCCTCCAGGAGGAGTTCTTCCACACCTTCAACTCCCTCTACGGAGCGTCCAAACAGATCGTGCTGACCTCCGACCGGCCACCGAAGTCCATCGCCACCCTCGAGGACCGCCTGCGCAGCCGCTTCCTGTCCGGATTGATCACCGAGGTCCAGCCGCCCGAGCTCGAGACCCGGTTGGCCATCCTCCAGACCAAAGCGGAACGTGAGCAGGTCGCGGTTCCCCATGAGGTCCTCGAATTCATCGCCACCCACGTCAAGGACAACATCCGCGAGCTCGAAGGCGCCCTCATCCGGGTCACCGCGTACGCCAGCCTCAACCGGCAACCGCTGAGCCGGGAGCTCGCCGAGCACGTCCTCTCGGACATCGTCTCCGCAGACCAGCCCCGCCGCATCACCCCGCAGATGATCCTCGAGGCCACCTCGGAGACGTTCGGGTTCAGTGTGGAAGAGATCTGCGGGCCGAACCGGCGCCGCCCGCTGGTCACGGCCAGGCAGATCGGCATGTACGTCTTCCGCGACCTCACCGACTTCAGCTACCCGGCCATCGCCCGCGAGTTCGGTGGCCGGGACCACACCACGGTGATGCATGCAGTGGACAAGATCACCAACCTGATGAAGGAACGCCACCAGATCTACAACCAGGTGACCGAGCTCATCCTCCGGATCAAGAACGGGTGAGGTACCACCCACCCTGGGAGCGGACCTCCCATCGGACACGACCACCGGCAGCTCGCCGAGTCGCCGGCCTGCCTATCCATAGGCTGTGCACCGGGTGTGGATATCCTCGATCGCTCCTGTGTCCGGACTGTGAATTCCGGGGCGTCCGTCCACAACCCCGTCGGCGCGCCCGACCTCATCCGTCCTCCGACCGGGATACAGGGGACGGACGGTGGACAACGAGACCCCTTCCCAACTGGGCTGATGTGTCCTCATCCACAATCCACACCCCTTATTACCACCACTCCTGTAATTAAAGAATTACAAACAGCACCTACGGTGCATCCAGAAAGGACCCCACCGTGAAGTTCCGCTGCGAACACGACTCGCTCGTCGAAGTCCTCACGACCGCCGGAAGAGCGGTCAGCTCGCGCTCGTCCATGGAAGGAGCGCTCGGAGGGATCCGCCTCGAGTGCAACGGCAACCGTCTGTCGGTGGTGGGGACCGATCTCGACCTCACCGTCCACGCGACCACCGAGGTGATCGGAATCACCGACGGCGCCTGCGTGACCCCGTCGAAGCTCCTGGCCGACATCGTCCGATCGCTCGAGCCCGGTGCGGTCACCATCGCGTCCGAGGACGACAAGGTCGAGGTAGGGGCAGCCCGGTCACGGTTCAGCCTCCGCACCTTTTCCCTGGAGGACTTTCCGGAACTTCCGGTTCCGCCGGAGCCCACCGTCTCCCTTCCGGCCGCGTCGCTGCTCGACGCCTTGCGGCAGGTGGTGCGGGCCGCCTCCAACGACGAGGCCCGACCGCTGCTGACCGGGGTGCTGATCGCCTCGGAGGCCGGGGGCATCCGCCTGGTGGCGACGGACTCCTACCGCCTGTCGTTGCGCGACATCCCCGAGGCGGGCTCTGTGCTCGAAGTTCCCCAGATCCTGGTCCCGGCCCGGGCGCTGGCCGAGCTCCAGCGGCTCTCGCCGCTTGCCGGTCCCGCGCGCGGTGGTCGGGGGGCAGCCGGGGACCAGGGCGGCGATCAACCGGTGCTCCACGTCGGCCTCTCCGTCGGTGAGCACGAGGTCACATTCACCTCCGGCGACGTACAGGTGAGCACCAGGCTTCTCGACGGGAGCTATCCCGACTACCGGCAGCTGATCCCGGCCGAGTACCCCAACCGGCTCCACGTCGGCAAGGACTCGCTGTTGGACGCACTCCGGCGGGTCCGGCTCCTGGTCCGCGACAACACGACCCCGGTACGGCTCTCGATGCGTCAGGGTGGCGTCGATCTGACCGTGGTCTCCCAGGAGATCGGAGACGCGAGCGAGACGGTGGACGCCGACTTCGACGGCACCGATCTCACGGTGGCCTTCAATCCCACCTACCTGATCGACGGTGTGGAGGCGGTCAGTGGGGACGAGGTCGTGTTGGAGACGGTGGACGCCACCAAGCCGGCCACCGTGCGGGCTTCCGAGCAGACAGACTTCCGCTACCTCCTCATGCCGGTGCGAGTCTCCTGAACCTCCGTCCCGTCGTGGCCATGCATCTCGTCTCTCTTGCGGTCTCCGACTTCCGGAACATCGAGGAGGTGTCGTTCCAACCGGCTCCGACGGGTACCACGGTCGTGACCGGTCCGAACGGGGCCGGGAAGACCAGCCTCCTGGAGGCGATCGGGTACCTGGCCACCCTCCAGTCCTTTCGCGGCGTCCCCCGGGAGGCGATGATCCGCTCCGGGGCCGAACGGGCGATCGTTCGGGGGGCCGCCGTCGCGGGGGACCGCATGGTCGAGGTGGAGGCGGAGATCAACGCATCCGGTCGCTCACGAACCCTCGTCAACCGGCAGCGCGTCGAGCGACGGGCCGACCTGGACGACGCGCTGCGTGTCACCTTGTTCTCCCCGGAGGACATCGCGGTCGTCCGGGGTGGTCCCTCGGGACGCCGCCGGTTCCTGGACGATCTGTTGGCAGCGGTCGATCCCCGGGTCGCCCCGGTGGTGGACGAGGTCGACAAGACCATCCGGCAGCGCACCGCGCTGCTGCGTCGTGCCGGCGGTCGGCTGGGCCCCGACCTGGCGGCCACACTCGACGTCTGGGACGCCCGGCTCGATCAGGCGGGAGCCCTCCTCGCCGACTACCGGTCGGCGCTGACAGAACGGCTCACCACGCTGGTCTCGGTCCACCACGCCCGCCTGTCCGGGCGGGAGACCGCGGTCGACCTGCGGTACCGCCGAACGTGGGACGGGTCGCTCCTGGCGGCCCTGCTCGCTTCGCGCCCGGGCGACCTGGCGCGGGGGATGACCCTGGTGGGTCCCCATCGCGACGATCTCGACATCTCGCTCGCCGGGCTCCCCGCCCGGACCCAGGCCTCCCAAGGGGAACAGCGGACCCTCGCGCTCGCCCTGCGCCTCGCCGCGCACGAACTGGTCACCACCCGGGCCGGGAGCCCGCCGGTCCTCCTCCTCGACGACGTGTTCTCGGAGCTGGACCCTTCCCGAGCGGGGGCCCTGCTTGCGGGCCTGGGGGACGGTCAGGCCATCCTCACGACGGCGATGGCCCCACCGGCGGGGGTCGCGGTGTCGCGGACGGTCGTGATGGCACGCGGCGGGCGGATCGAGGCGGCGGGCGACCACTCCCCGGTGGGTGGGCCGCGATGAGCCGGCCGACGAGGGACGAGGGACCCCGCCGCATCGGCGCGTCCCTCGACTCGCTGTCTCGGACCATGGGGCTCGGTGGATCGGTGGGACTCGGCCGGCTGTTCTCGGGCTGGGAGCAGATCGTGGGCGCGGCGATGGCCGACCACGTCCGCCCTGTGCGGATCGACGAACAGGTGCTGGTGGTCTCGGTCGACCACCCCGCCTGGGCGACCCAGGTCTCCCTCCTGGGCGACGACCTGTTGGACCGGGTGGCCGCGGTGGCCGCCATCCGGCGACCGGGACGGCTGGAGGTCCGGGTCCGGCGGTGAAGCGGGGGTTCGGCGGGGTGGAACGGCGAGGGACGACCGACCCCCGGGGTACACTGGACCATCGGAACCGGGGGGTCCGGCGCCGTATCCGGTCGCATGTCATGTGTGCTGGGACGGCCTCGATACCCGGGTTTCCAGACAGACGAGTGTTGGGAAAGGGCGCGCCCGTGGTACTGAAGACAGAGGACGTGCGCTCCGGACCGGCGACCGGTTACGACGCCGCCGACATCACGGTCCTGGAAGGGCTCGACCCGGTTCGGAAGCGACCGGGCATGTACATCGGGTCGACCGGTCCGTCCGGCCTCCACCACCTGGTCTGGGAAGTCGTGGACAACGCGGTGGACGAGGCGATGGCCGGCTACTGCACCCAGATCGACGTCACCCTGCTGGCCGACGGGGGGGTGCGCGTGTCGGACAACGGCCGGGGGATCCCCACTGGTCCCATGCCCAAATATGGCGGCCGCTCGGCTGCCGAGGTGGTCTTGACGGTCCTCCATGCCGGGGGAAAGTTCGGTGAGGGAGGTGGGTACAAGGTCTCCGGCGGGCTCCACGGGGTGGGGATCTCCGTGGTGAACGCGCTCTCGACCCGTCTGGTCCTCGAGATCGACCGCGACGGGGACCATCATGTGATGGAATTCGTCGACGGGGGGACGCCGACCGGCCCCCTCCGCGTGGTCGGAACCGCCCCGCGTGGTCGGACCGGGACGACCGTCACGTTCTGGCCGGATGCAGGCATCTTCGAGGAGGTGGAGTTCCGCGCCCAGACGGTCGTCGAACGCCTGCAGGTCATGGCCTTCCTCAACCGGGGACTCGAGATCCGTTTCGTCGACGAGCGACCCGAAGGGAAGGCGGCCCAGACCTTCAAGTACAAGGACGGCATCATCGACTACGTCCGCCACCTCAACGCCTCCAAGGAGGCGCTGTTCCGCAAGGTCGCCTCGCTGGATCGGCGGGAGGAAGCCATGGAGGTGGAGATCGCCCTGCAGTGGAACACCGGGTTCTACGAGAGCATCCACTCCTTCGCCAACGGGATCTCCACCGTCGACGGCGGCATGCACGAGGAGGGGTTCAAGAAGGCGTTGACCAACGTGGCGAACAAGTACGCACGTGCCAAGGGGACGCTCAAGGACAAGGACGACAACCTGCTGGGGGAGGACATCCGGGAAGGGCTGACGGCCATCGTCTCGGTCCGTCTCCAGGACCCCCAATTCGAGGGCCAAACCAAGGGGAAGCTGGGGAACGTCCCGGTGCGGTCGCTGGTGGAGCGGGCGACCAACGAGAAGTTGGCCGAGTGGTTCGAGGAGAACCCGCGCGAGGCGAACCAGATCATCCAGAAGGGGATGCTGGCGGCGCGCGCCCGGGTCGCAGCCCGCTCGGCCCGTGACCTGACCCGCCGCAAGTCCGCCCTCGACGGCGCCGGCCTCCCCGGGAAACTGGTGGACTGCTCGTCACGCGACCCGCGTGAGAGCGAGATGTTCATCGTCGAGGGGAACTCGGCCGGCGGATCGGCCAAGGACGCCCGGAACCCGCGGCTGCAGGCGATCCTCCCCATCCGGGGGAAGATCCTCAACGTCGAGCGGGCCCGTATCGACAAGATGCTGAAGAACACCGAGATCCAGGCGCTGATCTCCGCGGTCGGGGCGGGCCTCGCCGACGACTTCGACGTCACGAAGATCCGCTACCACAAGGTGATCATCCTGGCCGACGCCGATGTCGACGGATCGCACATCCGGACCCTGCTGCTCACGTTCTTCTTCCGGCAGATGAAGCCGCTCGTCGAGGGAGGGTTCGTCTACGTGGCCCAGCCACCGCTCTACTCCACGCTGGTCGGAAAAGAGAAGGTCTATCTGAAGGACGATGCGGCCAAGGAGGCCTTCCTGGGGGAGCATCCGAACCACAAGGCCGACTTCCAGCGGCTGAAAGGGCTCGGCGAGATGGACTTCAGCGAGCTGCGCGACACCACCATGGACCCCGGCCGGCGTTCGCTGCTCCAGATCGGGGTCGAGCAGGCCGCGCTGGCCGACGAGGTGTGCTCGGTCCTGATGGGCGAGGACGTCGACCTTCGGCGGCAGTTCATCCAGACCAACGCCAAGGACGTCCGCTTCCTCGACATCTGAGAGGACCGCGACGGGGCCCGGATCCGGCCGGGCCGACCCCACCTCCCGGATCCCAGCCCCGACACCCATGAACCGCGGGACGGCCCGCCGACGGCAAGGAAGAAGCAATGGCAGCACGGGACAGCGACCGCACGGACCCCACCGACGGTGGGACGACGTCGGGCTTCGTCGAGCCCATCGAGATCCAAGAGGAGATGGAGCGCTCGTTCCTCGAGTACTCCATGTCGGTGATCGTCTCCCGGGCCCTTCCCGACGTCCGCGACGGTCTCAAGCCGGTGCACCGACGCATCCTCTACTCGATGTTCGACCAGGGACTGCGACCGGATCGGCCTCACACCAAGTGCGCCAAGGTGGTCGGCGACGTCATGGGTTCCTACCACCCCCACGGCGACTCGTCGATCTACGAGGCGCTGGCCCGGATGGTGCAGGAGTTCTCGATGCGCCACCCGTTGATCGACGGGCACGGGAACTTCGGAGGGACCGGCCCCGACGAGGGACCGGCGGCCATGCGGTACACGGAGTGCCGGCTCGACGCGCTGGCGCTCGAGCTCATGGCCGGCATCGACCAGGACACCGTCGACTTCCAGCCCAACTACGACGCGACGTCGGAGGAGCCCACGGTGCTCCCGTCGCGCTTCCCCAACATCCTGGTGAACGGCTCCCAGGGCATCGCCGTCGGAATGGCCACCAACATCGCCCCGCACAACCTCGGGGAGGTCATCGACGCGACCACCCACCTCCTCCACCACCCGGAGGCGACGCCGGACGACCTGATGGAGTTCGTCAAAGGTCCGGACTTCCCGACGGGGGCACTCATCCTCGGGCGCCAGGGAATTCTCGACGCCTTCCGGACCGGGCGCGGCTCCATCAAGCTGCGGGCCGTGGCGGAGATCGTGGAGGGACGCGACGGTGCCACCCGGATCGTCGTCTCGGAGATGCCGTACCAGACCTCGATCGCGGTGCTGTCCAAGAAGATCGAGGACCTGGTCCGGGCCGGCGATCTCGACGGCATCGCCGAGCTCCAGGACGACTCGGCGGGAGGAGCCACCCGACTGGTCATCCGTCTGAAGCGGGATGCCAACGCCAACGTGGTGCTCAACAACCTGTTCAAGCAGACCCCGTTGCAGACGTCGTTCAGCGTCAACGCGGTGGCGCTGGTCGACGGGGTGCCCCGGACGCTCAACCTGTCGCAGATGCTCACCCACTACATCGCCCACCAGGTCGAGGTGGTCACCCGGCGCTCGGAATTCCTGTTGGCCAAGGCCCGGGCCCGGGCCCATGTCGTCGAGGGCCTGCTGAAGGCGATCGACATGCTCGACGCGGTGATCGCCGCCATCCGGGGCTCGGACGACCGACCGGCCGCGTTGGAGGCGCTCCGCAACGCCCCCTTCGAGTTCTCGGAGGAGCAGGCGAACCACATCCTCGACATGACGCTGTCCCGTCTCACCAGGCTCGGCCGCGCCAACCTCGAAGAGGAGATGGCGAAGCTGCTCGAGGAGATCGCCGAGCTGGAGTCGATTCTCGCGGATCCGGTCAAGCTCCGGGGGGTCATCGCCTCCGAGCTCGCGGAGATCCGGGAGAAGTTCGCCAGCCCGCGGCGGTCCCGGATCACGCACGATCCCGGCGATATGAACGTCGAGGACCTGGTGGACGACGAGGAGCTGGTGGTGACCATGTCACGCGCCGGGTACATCAAGGCGGTCTCCGCCGACTCGTTCCGCACCCAGGGACGCGGAGGCAGGGGCGTGCAGGGAGCGAAGCTCAAGGAAGAGGACCTGATCAGCGACGTGGTGCACACCTCGTCGCACGCCCACCTGCTGTTGTTCTCGAACCGGGGCCGGGTGTTCCGTCTGCGGGCCCTCGAGATCCCGATGAAGGAGCGGACGGCGAGGGGGACCGCCATCGTGAACCTGCTCCCCCTCTCGCCGGACGAGACGATCCAGGCGGTGATCGGCACACGCGACTTCTCGGCCGATCACTTCCTGGTCTTCGCCACCCGGCTGGGTCAGGTGAAGAAGACTCCCTTCAGCGAGTACGACAAGTCCCGGCGCGAGGGGTTCATCGCCATCAATCTGCGGGAGGGGGACGAGCTGGTCCGGGTGGTGGAGACCACCGGAGACGACGACCTGTTCCTCGTGACCCAGACCGGGATGACCATCCGGTTCTCGGAGGGCGACGTGCGCGCCATGGGCCGCGATGCGGCGGGGGTGCGGGGGGTCCGTCTCAAGACCGAGGACCGGGTCGTCTCGTGCGACGTGGCCCGGGACGACGCCGACATCCTGCTGGTGACCGATGCCGGGTTCGGCAAGCGGACCAAGCTCGAGCGGTTCAACCGCCAGGCGCGCGGCGGCCAGGGCGTGCGCGGGATCAAGTTGACGGCGAGGCGCGGGAAGGTGGTAGCCGCGTTCATGGCCGCCCTGGACGACGAGCTCCTGCTGGTCTCCACCGGCGGGGTGGTCATCCGGATGCCGGTCCGGGAGATCGCCTCGCAGGGGCGTGACGCCACCGGTGTGCGGGTGATGAACCTCGACGGCGGCGATGCGGTGGCGGCGGTGGCACCCGTGGCCGGGGAGTCCTCCGCCGCGGAGTGAGCGTCCCGGCGGACCTCCCACCAGCGCGCGCCTCGTCCCCGATCCGCCACGGGGAGGGGTGCCGGACGTCGCGCTGTGGCCCCGGCCTCCCGTTACGGCCCGGCCGGAGCCAGCGCCTCCCGGCCGGAGCCGGCGAAGGCCGCCTCGATCCCGGCGACGTCGCCCGGGGTCACCGGCCGGTACCGGGCCTCACCGGGGGGACACCAGACGACCGGGTCCTTGCACCGCCAGGCCTCCCGCCGCAGGGGCTGCTTGGTGATCTTCCCGGTCGCGGTGAGAGGGAGCGCGTCGACGATCCGCACGAACCGGGGCGCCCATTTGGTGCCCAGATCCCGCTGGTCGTCCAGGAACGGAACCAGGCTGTCGGTGAAGACCGCGGCACCGGTGCCCGGCCGGAGCTCGACCGCAGCCATCACCTGGTCGCCGGTGCGGGGGTCGGGGACCGCGTAGACGGCGGCGGCTACGACGTCCGGGTGGCGTTCGAGGATGCGCTCGACCGGGGCGGCCGAGAAGTTCTCGGAGTCGACCCGCAGCCAGTCGTCCTTGCGCCCGGCGAACCAGACGAAGCCGTCCTTGTCGATGTAGCCGAGGTCGCCCGTGAAGTAGGCGCCGTCGCGCACCCGTTCGGCATCGGCTCCCGGGTTGCGCCAGTAGCCCTCGAACCGGCCGCCGCCCGAGCGGTTGACCAGCTCGCCGATCGCCTCCTCCGGGTTCTCCAACCGCCCGTCGGCGCCGAGCCGGGCCCGGGTCTTCTCGACACCGGTGTCGGGGTCGACCACGACCACGTCGTCGGCGGTTCGACCGAGCGCTCCCGGCGGCGTGTCGGCGGTCCGGGTGATGGCGGCTCCGCCCTCGGAGGAGCCGTACCCTTCGACGAGCGTGCAACCGAAGCGGCGCTCGAACTCCGCCCGGTCGCGCGCCGAGGCCTCGGTGCCGAAGCCGACCGCCAGTGGCGTGTCCGCGTCGTCGGGGCGCTCCGGGGTGGCGAGCACGTAGGCGAGAGCCCTGCCCACGTAGGTGAAGCGGGTGGCCTGGTAGCGGCGGACGTCGTGGATGAACCGGCTGGCGCTGAACCTGGGGGTGAGGGCCACCGAGGCCCCGACCGCCAGGGCGGGGGCCCACAGGGCCATGACGGCGTTGCCGTGGAACAGCGGCATGGGGCAGTAGCAGACGTCGGATCGGGCGAAGCCGTAGGCGGCCGATGCCCGCTCCGCGATGTCGGCCAGCCGGCCCTGGGTGCACCGGACCGCCTTCGGGGCGTTCGTGGTGCCGGAGGTGAACAGAAGGAGCAGCAGGTCCGTGCGGCGGGGTGACGGGCTCACCGGCGGCATGCCCGATCCGGGCAGCGCCCCACCACTGTCGACCCGGACGATGCGCTCCGGTGGGACGCCGGTGTCGAGCCCGGCGAGCAAGTCCGCCCCACCGGCGTCGGTCACGAGGGCGTGGCAGTTGGTGAACGCGAGGTCGCGGGCCAACTCGTTCCCCCGGCGGGTCGGGTTGATCCCGACGACCGTGGCACCGGCCAGGGCCGCTCCGCCCAACCAGAACAGGTAGTCCGGGGTATTGGGGAGCAGGACCCCGATGTGGAACGGCGCGGCGGGGTCCTGCGGCCGCATGGCCAGCGCAGCAGCAGCCCTTCGGAGGCTGGCAGCCACCACCTCCCGCCACGAGTACGTCCGGTCCCCGGCCAGGAGCCCGACGGCGTCGTCGTCGGCCCGGGCGAGCAGCAGGGCCGCCACCGTCCCCGGCACCGCGTCGGACGCGTCCACGCCCCCGGTGCCATCGGCGTCTGCCCCGGACGGCGACTGCGCCGAGGCGGCGGGAGGCTCCATCAGCGGGGGACCCCGATGGCTTGTGTCTCGGTGTACTGGCGTAGGCCGGACAGGCCGCCCTCCCGGCCGAGGCCGCTCTGCTTGAACCCGCCGAAGGGGGCGCCCGCCGGCGTCGCCCCGTTCACCGCGACCTGGCCGGTCCGCAACCGGCGGGCGACCGCGGTGGCCCGCTCCGGATCGGGCCCGTGGACCGCTCCGGAGAGGCCGTAGGCGGAGTCGTTGGCGATCGCCACCGCCTCGTCCTCGTCCCGGTAGGCGAGGATCGACAGGACCGGTCCGAACACCTCGGACTGGGCGATCGTCGAAGAGGGCGCCACCCCGGTCAGCACGGTCGGCTCGTAGAAGTGGCCGTGGTCGAGCCCGCCGGGACGCCGGCCCCCGGTCACCACCCGGGCCCCCTCGGTGAGGGCCGTCGCGACCAGGGCCTCCACGCGGGACCGCTGCGCGGCGCTGATGAGGGGTCCCATCTCGGCTCCCTCGACCGGGTCGCCGACCCGGGTGGCCGCCACCAACGCGCCCAGGCGCTCGGCCACCTCGTCGTGGAGTCGCACGGGAACGAGGAGCCGGCTCTGGAGGATGCACGCCTGACCTGCGTGCATGGTGCAGCACTCGAAGGCGAGGCGACCGAGCAACGCGTCGAGATCGACGCCGTCGAGGAGGATGCAGGCCGATTTTCCGCCGAGCTCGAGCAGTAGCCTCTTGAGCGTCCTGCCGGCCATCGCCATGATCACCCGACCCGTCGCCGTCGAGCCGGTGAAGCTCACCATGTCGACCCGGGGATCGAGCACCAGGGCCTCGCTCGCCTCCTGGCTGGAGGTGGGGACCACGTTGAGCACCCCGGCGGGGATGTCGGTCTCGGTGTCCACCAGGTGGGCCAGCGCGAGCGCCGCCATCGGTGCGAGCGGGGAGGGCTTGAGCACCACCGTGTTCCCCGCGGCGAGCGCCGGGGCGACCTTGAGCAGGTTGATGGTGTGGGGGAAGTTCCAGGGGGTGATCACCGACACCACGCCGACGGGAGCGTGGCGCACCACGACCGGGCCGGCGGGGCCCGCCTCGGTCTCCTCGGTGGGGAGCGCGGCGAGCGGGGCGGTGCCCGCTGCGAGGTGGGTGCCGGCATCGATCTGGAGGAGATCGCCGCTGGCGGTGTTACCCCACTCCACACGGGAGAGGGCAACCAGCTCCCCGCGGTGGCGTCGGAGGGCGTCGGAGAGCTGGGTCAGGCAGGCGGCACGGAAGGCCGGATCCGCTCCGGACCACACCCCGCCATCGGCGGTGCTCCGGGCCACGCCGATCGCCGCGGCCACCTGGCCGACGTCGGCGTCGGGCACGCGGGCCACCACCTCCCCCGTGGTCGGGCAGCAGTCGTCGAACCTGCCCCGCTCGGGAGCCACCCACCGACCGTCGACGTAGAGGCCGTAGTCGTCCAGCAGGTCGCCTGCCCCGGCAGCCCTTCCTCCGGAGGGTGCCGCCGCTCGCTCCGACGTCGTCATGCGTCCCCCCTCCCGAACCAGCTGCGTTCGCCGACGCCGGGACGGGGCACCTCCCCGGGACGCACGGCGTCGAGCGGGGCGCCACCACGACCGGTCGGCGCCGTGCCGAGAGCGTACGCCCCGGGACCGCAATACTCAACCCCACTTGACAATGATGTGAACCGAGGAATAGGAAACGGGGAACCCCGGCACCGAGGTGGGAGGACCGATGAAGACGCAGGCGGCCGTGGCCTGGCGGACGGGCGAACCGTGGAGCATCGAGGAGGTCGAGCTCGATCCCCCGGGGCGGGGTGAGGTGCTCGTCCGCCTGGCCGCCTCGGGCATGTGCCACAGCGACGAGCACGTGCGCAACGGCGATCTGGGGGCCCTGCTGCCCGTGATCGGTGGCCACGAGGGCGCCGGCGTCGTCGAGCAGGTCGGAGAGGGCGTGCCGGACCTCTCCCCGGGTGACCACGTGGTCTTCGGGTTCGTGGCCGCCTGCGGCGCCTGCCCGTCGTGCGCGCGGGGCCGTTCCAGCCTCTGCGACGTCGGGGCACAGCTCCTCACCGGGCTCCGGACCGACGGCACTTCCCGCCATCACGCCTTGGACGGGCGGGATCTTTCGACCATGACCTGCCTCGGGACCTTCGCCCACCACACGGTCGTGAACCAGGCCTCCTGCGTCAGGATCCTCGACCACTATCCGTTGGAGAAGGCCTGCCTCGTCGGCTGCGGGGTGACCACCGGGTGGGGGTCGGCCGTCTACGCCGCCGCAGTCCGACCGGGTGACGACGTCGCGGTCGTGGGTGTCGGCGGCCTCGGGTCGGCCGCAGTGCAGGGGGCCCGGCTGGCCGGCGCCGAGCGGATCTTCGCGGTGGACCCGGTGGACTTCAAGCGCGACATGGCCAGGACCTTCGGGGCCACCCACACGGCGGCGTCGATCGCGGAGGCCCTCCCGCAGATCCTGGACGTCACCTGGGGCAAGGGCGCCGACAAGGTCATCTGCACCATGGGGGTGGGCGACGGCCGTCTTGTGGGGCAGATCCTCGAGCTCACGGCCAAACGCGGCCGTGTGGTGGTGACGAACATCCACCCTGCCGCCGAGACGGCGGTCACCATCTCGATGGCCTCCTTGGCCCTCTCCGGCAAGCAGCTGGTGGGCACGATCTTCGGCTCCGCGAACTTCCGCGAGGACATCCCCCACCTGCTGCGCCTCTACGACCAGGGCCAGCTCGACCTCGACTCGATGGTGACCCGGACCTACCCACTCGAGGCGGTCAACCAGGGGTATGCGGACATGCTCGAAGGCCGCAACATCCGGGGCGTCCTGAGCTTCGACTGAGGCGGACCTACCCGACCCCGCAGGACCAGTCAAGATCGGGAGCCATCAGAGTGACACCACCCACGACGGAAGGAACCCACATGCCCCTCGACCCCCAGATCGCCCAGCTCCTCGAGCAGATCGCTGCCGCCGACGGCCCTCCGATGACCGCACAGACACCTCAGGCGGCCCGGGAGAGCTATGCGGCGATGGCCGCGCTCGACGGGCGACCGGCCCAGCCGGCGGACACCGAAGACCGGATGATCGACGGCCCCGGCGGCGCGATCCCCGTACGGATCTACCGGCCCGCGGCCGGGGGACCGATCCCGACGCTCGTCTACTTCCACGGTGGCGGGTTCGTGATCGGGGGCATCGCGACCCACGACGGACTCTGCCAGCAGCTCGCCACCGCAGTGCCCGCCGTCGTGGTGAGCGTCGACTACCGGCTCGCGCCCGAGCATCCGTTCCCCGCCGCCGTTCAGGACGCCGAAGCGGCAACCACCTGGGTCCGGGAGCATGGCGCCGAGCTCGGCGGCGACCCGGCCCGCATCGCCGTGGGCGGGGACAGCGCCGGGGGGAACCTGGCCGCCGTCACCGCCCGCCGGCTCCGCGATGCTGGAGGTCCCCCGATCGCGTTCCAGCTGCTCTTCTATCCGGTGACGGACTTCGCCGGCCCCCACCCCTCCCATGACGAGAACGCAGAGGGCTACCTGCTCACCATCGACATGATGGCGTGGTTCAAGGAGCACTACCTCGGTGGATCCGACCCTGCCGACCCCGACGCCTCTCCGTTGCTCGCGCGGGACCTGGGTGGACTGCCGCCCGCGCTGGTCGTCACCGCGGAGTACGACCCGCTGCGTGACGAGGGGGAGGCCTACGCGGCGAAGCTGGTGGAGGCCGGGGTCGAGGCGCGGGTGTCACGCCATGCCGGCATGATCCACGGGTTCGTCTCGCTGGGCGGGTTGGTCGGACAGGCCGGGGAGGGTGTGGACGAGGCGGTGGCCGCGTTGCGCTCGATGGTCCCCCGCTGACAGGTGCCGATCGGTGGCCCCTCCGGGGGGTGTCAACGGCGCCGGCCGGCACCGTCGCGGGTCGTCCCGCCGGCGAGCAGCAGGGCGAGCCTCGCCGCGTTCCGCTCACCGAGCTCGTCGCGCAGGTGCCGGGCCAGGTCCTCGAGCGGTGCCCGCGCGTCCGTCGCCGTCCACCCGGTTCGCCCGCCGGGCAGTGGGCCCGGACTGCCTGCAGGGACGCCGAGTGCCGCGACCAGGTCTCCGAGCACCTCCCGGAGACGCTCGTGGCGAGGGACGCCCAGGATGTCGCGGTAGCGGTCCTCGAGTCGGCGCTCGGCCGCGGCGATGGCGGCGGCGAGAGCGGCACCCCGTTCGGTCAGGCTGAGGACGATGCCGCGGCCGTCGGTCTCGTCGGGTCGGCGACGGACGTAGCCGAGGGATTCGAGCTCCTGGACGGCCATGCTCACCGCCTGACGGCTCACCTGCTGGTTGCGGGCCAGGTCGCTGACGCGCGCCGACCCGGACCCGATGGTGACGAGCAGCTCGTCGAGCGAGGAGCGCAGGGCTTCGTGGCCGCACCCGGTGACGGTCCGCAGGACCTGCGCCTTGGCGTCGAGGCTGAGGAGGATGACCACCCCGATCGAGCGGGTGCCCGTCCGGTGGAGCCCTGTCCCGGGCTCCGCCTGCAGCTCGAACCCCTCCCGCAGGTCCTCGAGATCGGCCCGCAGGTGGGAGACGGCGTCCTCGCCCACCAGGCCGGCGTAGGACGCCTCGCACTCGGCGAGCGTCCGGGCGGCCCCCTCGAGAAGGCGCCTCCCTCGGTCGGTGAGGCCGACGAGGCGGGAGCGCCGGTCGTCCGGGTTGGGCCGCCGGGCGACGTAGCCGAGCGCCTCGAGGGTGACCGTTGCCCGGCTGGCCGCCTGGGGGCTGACCCCGAGCTCGGTGGCGATGCGACCGCTCGCCAGCTCACCGTCGGCGATCAGCTGGAGGAGGGGGGCGAAGCTGCGGCGGAGCCCGTGGTCGCCCGACTCGGCGAGGTGCTCGCCGAGTCGCAACTGCACGTCGCGGGCGAGGGCTGCGAGCAGGACGACGGTTGCCGGTGCAGCCCGGCCACCAGGTGCGGGCGCTGACACGTTCGGGCCGCGCGCTGGCATCCCTGCAGTGTACCGCGGGAGGCACGTTACTCAACCCTGCTTGACATGATGAGCAAGACCGCTGTAGTAGTAGGACCGGAAACGAGCCCGCGTCGAGCCGGGGTACGCCGGTGGGCGCGTCGTGCGATGACGGTCCCCCGAGCGGTTGGAGGTGACGGTGAGCCAGGATCACGGACAGGGACGGCGCGTGCGGGTCGCCGTGATCGGGGCGGGCCCCGGGGGGCTCTGCGTGGCCAAGGAGCTGCTCGACGCGGGGATCGACGACTTCGTCGTCCTCGAGCGGTGCGACGGGCCCGGGGGCACCTGGCGCATCAACACCTACCCGGGCTGCGCATGCGACGTGCAGGCCGCGCTCTACTCGTTCAGCTGGGCGCCCAAGGTGGACTGGAGCCGGCCGTATCCACCCCAGCCGGAGATCCTCGCCTACTTCGAGGCGATCGCCGACCGGTACGGCATCCTCCCCTACTGCCGATTCGGCACCGAGGTGACCGGGGCCACCTGGGACGAGGAGACCGCCACCTGGCGGATCGACTCCACCGGCGGAGCGGTCGTCGCCGACGTGCTCGTGAGCGCGGTGGGGATGTTCAGGGAGCCGGTCCCGCCCGACATCGAGGGCATCGGGACGTTCGAGGGGGCGACGGTCCACTCGTCGCGCTGGGATGCCGGCCACGACATCACCGGCGAGCGGATCGCGGTGATCGGGTCGGCGGCGAGCGCCGTACAGCTGGTGCCCGAGATCACAGCGGCCGCGGGCCAGGTCCATCTCTTCCAGCGCACGGCCAACTGGGTCCTGCCCAAGGTGGACACGCCCTACTCGCAAGAGGAGCTCGAGCGTTTCCGCCAGCATCCTGAGATCATCCAGGCGATCCGGGACGAGATCTACCGGCACATGGACGCGGGCATGACCTTCTCGGATCCGGGCGCGCTGGCGGAGCGGGAGGCAATCGGGCTGGCCGCCATCGACGTGGTCGAGGATCCCGACGTCCGGGCCCGCCTCCGCCCCACGCACCCCTTCGGCTGCAAGCGGCCGCTCTTCTCGAACTCCTACTTCGCGGCGTTCAACCGGCCCAACCTGGAGCTGGTCACCGAGACGATCGAACGGATCACCCCGACGGGAGTCCTCACCGTCGACGGCATCGAGCGGCGGGTCGACACGATCGTCCTGGCGACCGGGTTCACCACCACCCGCTTCGTCTCGGTGATCGACGTGGTGGGGCGCGGCGGCCGGCGCATCCGCGACGTGTGGGCCGACGGGGCGCAGGCCTACCTCGGGATCACCACCCCCGGCTTCCCCAACCTGTTCATGCTCTACGGACCGAACACCAACAACGGCAGCATCCTTACCATGATCGAGGCCCAGGTCGCCCACATCCTCGCCCACCTGGAGCGGATGGAGCGGGAGGGCATCGCCTGGGTGGACCCCCGCCCGGAGGTGTGCGACGCCTACAACGACGAGGTCCAGCGGGCCATCGCCTCGATCGCCGTCTGGCAGGCCGACTGCACCGGCTATTACCGGTCCCGGACCGGTCGCATCGTGACCCAGTGGCCGATGTCGATGAGCGAGTTCGCGCGTCGCACCGCGGTCATCGACCCGCGCGACTTCGAGTCCGCGGCGTGCCCGGGTGCGGCGGTGGCGGCCGGTACCGCCGGCGGGGAGTAGCAGCGGTGTCCACCACCGAAGACGACCTCGAGGCGAGGTTCGCCGCGCTGGTCGGGACGAACGTCAGCTCCCACGAGGAGGCGGTGGCACCCGATCCGGTGAACGAGCCGATGATCCGGCACTGGGCGGCGGCCTTCGAGGACGCGAACCCCGTCTACACCGACGGCGGTGCGGCCGCCGCCTCCCGGTTCGGCGGCATCGTGGCCCCGCCGCTCATGCTCCAGACGTGGACCATGGCGACGCCGGTGATCACCGGGATCGCCGAGCGGGGCGGGGCACCCCGGCCCGCCCAGGGACGGTCCCCGCTCGCCGTGTTCGACCAGGCGGGTTACACGGCCACCCTCGCCACCAACTCGGAGTTCGAGATCGTCCGCTACCTTCGGCCCGGCGACCTGGTCTCGGCGTCCACGACGTTCGAGTCGGTCTCGGAGGAGAAGGTCACGAGGATGGGGCGCGGGCGCTTCGTGACGTGGTTGACCGTCTATCGCGACGCGGGCGGCGAGGTCGTCGGCCGGCAACGGTTCCGGATCCTGAAATTCGACCCGCGGACCGGTTCGTGAGCACCCGACTGGCTCCCACGGTCACCCCGGACACCGCCTTCTTCTGGGAAGGGGTGGCGGAGGGGTGGCTCCTCCTCCAACGCTGTGCCGCCTGTGGCCGGTTCCGCCATCCCCCGCGGCCGATGTGCCCGTGGTGCCGGTCACTCGAATGGAAGGCGGTGGAGGCGTCGGGCCGGGGCACCGTGTTCAGCTTCGTGATGCCCGCCCACCCCGAGCTGCCCTTTATGGAGTACCCCTACGTCGTGGCGGTCGTGGAGCTGGAGGAGGGGACCAGGATGGTGACCAACATCGTCGGGGTTGGCCCCGGGGAGGTGCGGATGGGCATGGCGGTGCACGTGACGTTCGAGACGTTCGACAACGGGGTGGTCCTGCCCCAGTTCACCCCGGAGGTGGACCGGTGAGTGCCGGCGCCCCCGAGACGCTGGCATTCGACTCGCTCGCGGTGGGGGACGCGCTGCCCCCGCTCGTCCTCGACGTGACGGCGACGCGCATCGTGGCCGGGGCGATCGCGAGCCGCGACTTCATGCCCGCCCATCACGACCGGGCGTTCGCCAACGCCCAGGGCGCGCCCGACATCTTCATGAACATCCTCTCGGACACCGGCTACTGCAGCCGGTTCCTGACCGACTGGGCGGGGCCCGACGCCATGGTGACCCGGCTCGCCATCAGGCTCGGCGTGCCCACGTTCCCGGGCCACACGCTCACCTACGCCGGTGAGGTCAGCGGCCTGCGGGAGGAAGGGGACGAGGGGGTCGTCGAGGTGACCTTCCGGGCGGTCTGTGACCTCGGTGACCACGTGACCGGGACCGCCGACGTCCGCCTCCCGCGGGCCGGCGACCGGTCGTGAGCGGGACGCTGGGTGGCCGGGCCGCCATCGCAGGCGTCGGCCAGACCGAGTTCTCGAAGGCATCCGGACGCAGCGAGCTCCAGCTCGCCTGCGAGGCGGTGCGGGCCGCGCTGGACGACGCGGGACTGGCGCCGGCCGAGGTGGACGGGCTCGTCACCTTCACGCTCGACTCGAGCGAGGAGATGGAGGTCGGGCGCAACCTGGGCATCGACGAGCTTTCGTTGTTCTCCCGCGTCCCCTACGGGGGTGGGGCGGCGGCGGCAGTCGTGCTCCAGGCGGCGATGGCGGTAGCCACCGGGGTGGCCGGAGTGGTCGTCTGCTACCGGGCCTTCAACGAGCGGTCCGGATCGCGCTTCGGCAACTTCGCCGGCTCGATGACCGGCGGGATGCCTCCCTTCCTGTCGTGGTACGCGCCGTGGGGGCTGCTGACGCCGGCCTCCTGGGTGGCTCTCCACGCCCGCCGCTACATGGACGTCTACGGCGTCACCAACGAGGACTTCGGGGCGATCGCCGTGGTCGACCGCAAGCACGCGGCGACGAACCCCGACGCCTGGTTCTACGAACGGCCGATCACCATCGGGGACCACCAGGCGTCGCGGTGGGTGGTGGAGCCGGTGCTGCGGCTGCTCGACTGCTGCCAGGAGTCCGACGGCGGGGTGGCCCTGGTCGTCACCTCGGTCGAGCGGGCCCGGGACCTCCGCCAGAAGCCGGCCGTGGTGACCGCGGCCGCCCAGGGTGCCACCTTCGACAGCGGGATGATGACGAGCTACTACCGGGACGACCTGCTCGGACTGCCGGAGATGGGCGTGGTGGGGGACCGGTTGTGGAAGATGTCGGGGCTGGCGCCGGCGGACATCTCGACCGCCTTCCTCTACGACCACTTCACGCCGTTCGTGCTCATGCAGCTCGAGGAGCTCGGGTTCTGCGGCCGGGGCGAGGCGCGGCACTTCGCGACGGTCGAGAACCTGTCCCTCGGGGGTCGCCTGCCGATCAACACCAACGGGGGGCTCCTGGGGGAGGCCTACATCCACGGGATGAACGGGATCACCGAGGCGGTCCGGCAGGTCCGGGGCTCCTCGGTCAACCAGGTCGCGGATGTCGCGCACGTGCTCGTGACGGCGGGGACCGGCGTGCCGACCAGCGGCTTGATCCTGAGCAGGGAGTGAGGGTGGTCCCGGATCGGTGGCGGGACGGGACCGCGCCCTCCGAGGGTGTGGCCTTCCCGGTCCGGTCTGTCGGTGACGGGGTTGTGACCGACGTACACTCTCTGACGCCGTGTTCCTCTGTCCTTCGGCCGTCTCACCGCCGCCCCTGCTCCACGCGCCATGTGGACGGGCGGTGGCAGGGGCGGTCGTCTCGGAAGAGTCTGACCGGAGTGGTCCGGGGGGAGCGGAACAGGCACGTTTCACAGTTGGGGCTATAGCTCAGTCGGTTAGAGCGCAGCACTGATAATGCTGAGGTCGCAAGTTCGATTCTTGCTAGCCCCACCACAAAAGTCCTGGCGGGAGGCCACTTCCACGACTGGGCGCAGCCCCGTGAGCGCAGCATCCATCGTGCTACAAACAGAGCTCTTGTCCGACTACGACTCGGTGGAGTTGGCGTTCGTCCGGGTCAGCTGCCTGTCGGCGCGGCCGCCTGCGGCCCCGGAGCTGGTAGAGCCCGCTGGTCGTACCGGGACGGGCTGCCCCGTCGGTCACGCCTGGGTCACGCCACGAAGGGTGACAGCTGCACGCTGTCGACCGACGCCGATCGCCGGTTCGGGAACTTAGCCGAGCTCACTGTCTCTGAGCAGAACGCGTCGCTCAGATCAGCGGGCTGTTCTCGCCCGTCGCAGGGTGCCAGTCGGCACGCAGAACGGCATGGCTCGACGCGCTCCACCAGTAGACACAGGGATGATGTCGAACCTCACGTGCCAAGGCCGGCAATGACAATCCCGACCATGGATCCGGAGGGGAGTCCTTTCCTCGACTGACCCTCGGTCGTTGGCGAGGACTTCGCAAATGGGACACCACACGGTGTATAGTGGTGCTACGGGACGAACTCAGATCTATCTTGGCGAAGACGAACTGGAGCTACTCGACCGTGTGGCCCGGGCGACCGGGGCATCGCGATCAGAGCTGGTCCGACGCGCCGTGCGGAACACCTTCGGGGAGAAGACCAAGGCCGAGCGGCTCCGAGCCCTCGAGGCGAGTGCCGGGACGTTCCGCGGCCGGCGGATGACGGGCGCGGACTACGTCGACGCGCTACGTGGGGACCTAGACGAACGCCTGAACCGCCAGGGTCTCGGATGAAGTTGGTCGACACGAGCGTTGCCATCGATCATCTGCGTGGCGCCCAGCCAGCGGTCAATCTCCTCCGGAGGCTCGTCGACGGAGAGGAGCCGGTGATCTCGAGCGAAGTTGTCCGCTTCGAACTCCTCGCTGGCGTGCGAACCAAGGAGATCGATGCTCTGGAGCAGTTCTTCTCGGTTGTCACCTGGGTCCCGGTCGACGAAAGCATCTCCCGCGCCGCCGGCGAGCTTGCCCGGCACCACCGACGTGCCTACGGCGGGATTGACGACGCAGACTACCTGATCGCCGCCACTGCATTACTGCTCGACGCGGAGCTGATGACGATGAATGTTCGTCATTTCCCGATGTTCACCGGCCTTCGTCCGGCCTATTGACCGCCACGAGTCAGAGGCGTGCCAGAACGACAAAGCGGCCGCTCAACGAGCCAAGCAGGCTCGGCCCCGATCCAGCGAACGCGAGCATCCCACCCCGCACAGAATGCCGATCCGGAACGACGACAACCACCTGTCGGGATCACCGGCATATCTACACTTCTCGGCGCGGTCCACCGGTCAAGCCGGGCCGCGTGTTCGGACGCGCCCTCGTGGCGCCCGACCCGTCACGACGCCCGCTTGCCTCGGCTGGAAAACTGGCTCTCCTGACAGATCCGTCTCATCTTCCGCAGGTCGCCTGACGGCTTCCTGCTGATCTTCAGTCGCCCCAGCCTTCGGCACGCTCCGCGATGCGGAGGGAGAGGTCCTCGAGGTCGCTGAGCAGCGTCCGTGCCCGTTTGGCGTTGTCGAACCATTGGCCGTAGCGGTCCATCTGTTCCTGGGTCAACAGGCGGGTGACCGTCTTGCCGTTCACCTTTCGGGTCCACTGGAAGTAGGGACCGTGGAGCTGGGGCGGGTCCGCCATGCAGCGGCAGCCCTCCTTCTTGCAGCTCGTCCGGCGCACGATGAGCGTGCCCGGGAGCGCGAAGCCGATCTCACCGATCCGATCGGTGATCTTCGAGCGCCGTTCGTCGTCGCGTGCGTTCGGTCTCGCCATCTCGACCTCCCCTTCCAGCTTGCCAGGGGATCCACCTCCCTGGGTGTCGACAGTAGCATACTGGCGATCTGGCCGGAGCCGGTGGTCCGACGGTGGCGAGGGTGGGGCGTTGCCGGTCGTGGACGGGTTCCTCGACCGTTGCGGCGTCGATGGCCTGCTGGCCACCTATGTCGCAAGCGATGCCCGGATGACCGTGCCTGCCGGTGTCGCTCTCGGCGTGCTCATCCGCAACCTGTGCGTGGCCCGCGAGCCGCTCTATGCGCTCGGGCGGTGGGCCAGCGGACACGTCTCGGGCCCCCTCGGCATCGAACCCGAGTGGTTCGGGGCGCTCAACGACGACAAGATCGGGCGTTCCCTCGACTGCCTCTTCGACGCGGACCGGGCCTCGATGCTGAGCGCGCTCATCGCCCGGGTGATCGACCAGTTCGATCTCCACCTCGACGAACTCCACAACGACTCCACCTCGATCAAGCTGTCGGGAACCTATGGCGCAGCCGACGGTTCCCGTCACCGGGGAAAGCCGACGCCGGCGGTGCGCCACGGCCACAGCAAGGACCACCGTCCGGACCTGAAACAGCTGGTGTGGATCCTGACGGTGTCGGCCGACGGGGCCGTGCCGGTGTGCTTTCGTCTGGCCGACGGCAACACCGCGGACGACCCGACGCATGTCCCGACCTGGGACCAACTGCGCCTTCTCGCCGGCAGGTCGGACTTCTTGTACGTCGCAGACTGCAAGCTCACCTCCCGAGCGGCCATGGAGCACATCGACAAGCTGGGCGGACGTTTCGTCACCGTTCTCCCGAAGACCCGGAGCGAGGACGGTGCGTTTCGGACCTGGCTCGGTACCCACGAGGCCACCTGGAGCGAAGTCGCCCGTCATCCCGGCCGCAGGGACGGCGACCCCGAAGAGGTGTGGTGGGCCACCCAGGCGCCGTGGCCGTCCGCCGAGGGTTTCCGGGTGCTCTGGCTGCGTTCGTCGTCCAAGATCGCTCGGGATGCCGAGCACCGTGCGCAACAGATCCGCGCCGGGACCGACGCGATCGAACAGCTCAACGTGCGCCTGGCCAGCCCACGGTGCAAGCTCATCACCCGAGCCCAGGTGCATCAGGCCCTGTCCGACGCGTTGGCGGCAACGGGCGTGGAGCGATTTATCGAGGCGACGGTGGCCGAGACCACCGAGGTCCGCCATCGCCAAGCGAAGCCGGGCCGTCCGGGAAAGAACACCGACTACCGCAGGGTCGAGACGACGCGCTCTTCGGTGACCGCCACCATCCGCCACGACAGAGCGAGGGCAGAGGCCGCATCCGACGGGTGTTGGCCTCTCGTGACCAACGAGCGGGATCTCAGCGCCGCCGCACTGTTCGCCTCCTATCGGTGGCAGCCCAACCTCGAGTGCCGCCACCGGCTCCTGAAGGGGCCGTTGCACGTGGCTCCGGTGTGGCTGAACTCGCCGTCACGCATCGAAGCCTTCGGGTTCTGCTGCTACGTCACACTGCTTGTTCACGCCCTTGTCGAACGTCAGCTTCGCCGCGGCATGACACGCGAAGGCCTCGACGCACTCCCCCTCTATCCAGAGGACCGGGACTGCTCGGCACCCACCGCGGCCAGGGTGTTCGACGCCTTCGCCGATGCCTTCCTCGTCACCTTCGATCGAGGTGGCGGACAGGTCGACACCTTCGCCCCCGATCTCACGCCGCTCCAGCGGCAGCTCCTCGATCTCATCGGGGTGCCGACCGCCGACTACGAACCAGATCGCCTTACGAGGTCAGCGACGAAATGGCCGTGAAGCCGTCAGGCGACCTGCGGAAGACGAGTCGGTGATCCCGGCAGGGGGGTCAAGTTTCAGCCGGTGTTGACACACGGGACCATCGCGGCCCTCCGGACGGTCCGTGCGGAACCGGAGGATCTCGCTGCCTTCGGGAATGCCACCGTTCCCGACGAAGGATTCGTGTTCTCGGCCGCGCTGGACGGGTAGCTGCCTCCGTACCCCGACACGCTCGGCCGCTCCTTCTTGAAAGTGCGGCTCGGATCGAAGCTCCCCGACGACCTCCATCTGCATTCCCTCCAGTACTTCCAGTCGACGTCCCTCGACGCGGTGATCCCTGAACGGCTTCGAGAGCGAGGAGGCGGTTGCTGGCTGAGCCACGACCGATGGGGCCTGTACCGACGTTCGGTATTATCGAACATCGGTACAGATCAGCTATCCTGTCCGCATGGCTCACATCACCGAGAAGGAGGGCGGAGCCGATCTGCTGGATGTCCTGGCCCGTCTCGATCTTCCCGTCACCTCTTCGCGAGACGACGTGCCCGTTGACGATGGCACAGCCGACCTGGTCATCCGGCTCGACGGCGAGGACCGGCCAGTCGTCGTCGAGGTAAGACGCTCTCCCTCCCCGGCCGGAATCCGTCAGGTCGTCACCCGCTACCGCGACGACCCGGCCCACCACGTCCTGGTGGCCGACCGCCTGACGTCCATGGACAAGGAGATGCTCGAACAGGCCGGCTGGGGCTACCTGGACCGGCGGGGCCACGTCCGCCTGTGGCTCGACCGGGTGCGGGTCGACGCCCGCATCGACCCGCTGGTCGAAGTGCCGCGACGCAGCCCACTCGACACGGGGACAGGACAGGCGGTCGCGGTGTGCCTCCTGGCGGCACCGGGACCGCTGACCGTGCGAGGGATCGCGAAGGAGGCCGGGGTCGCGGTGAGCTCGGTGTCGACGGCCCTCGCAGAGCTCCGAGCCGAATCCCTCGTCCGGGAAGCGTCGACGGAACCCGTCGGGCCCGAACTCTTCTGGGCCCTGGCGGGCCGGTGGGGCACACGGGAACGCCACGTCTCCCTGACCGAGACGCCGCATCCGGGCGACGCAAGCTGCACAGCGCAGCTCGGTCTCGGTCTTGACGACATCGAGACCACCACGGGTTGGGTGCTGCGAGGTGACGTGGCGGCAGCCACGTGGGGCGCCCCGCTCCCGCTGCAGGGCGACGCACCCCCGGACTTCTATGTGCCCGATGACCGTACCCTGCGGATAGCGAAGCAGCTCTACGGCGAGGCGCCTCCGGATGCTGGCCGGGGTGCGACCGTCACCGTCGCCCCGCTGCGGTATGTCGTGACCCACCGCTTCGACGCGGCTCGACGAGGGCTGTCGAACACGGAGTGGCCGGTGGTCCATCCGGTGATCGCCGCGCTGGACCTGACGCGCAGCGGCGCACGGGGCCAGGAGATCCTCGAGGACTTCGAGCCGCCCGAAGGCTTCCGTCGTGTCTGGTGAACCCACTGAGATCATCCTGGCGGCCGATCCCTCGGGTGCCATGGCCAACCTCTTCGGCCACCTTGGCGAGGTGGACCGTGCCGGGCTGACGGATTGGGCCCTCATCGGTGGTCTGGCTGTGATGGCCCGGTTGGAGGATGCCCACCGACCGACCCGCGACATCGACACCCTGTCGCGCCAGGTCGACCCCGAACCGAAGGTGACCTTGCTCGGGATCGCGCAGAGTGAGACGTCCACGGGAGTGCTGCTTCCCGACGGCACGAAGGTCGACGTCATCGGGGTGGAACCGATCCTCGACCTCGACGCACTGCCCGACGACGACCGCCACCGCATGTTCGTCCTCTCGCACTGGTGGATGGCCGAGACAGCAGAGCTCGTCACCCTGACCCTCGTCGATCTGACCAACCGCGGTGGGAATGTCCTGGCGCGATGCCGGATTCGGCTCGCTCGTCCAGCCGCCCTCGTGGCGGCGAAGCTCCAATCCATCGGGACCCGCCGCGGTGCAACGGTGGCCAAGCGCGAGAGCGACGCCTACGACGTCTACCGGCTTCTTCGGACCGGCCATCTCCACGAGATCGCCGAGGAGCTGGGCGGAGCGCCGGCCGACCTCGGCACCTGGTGCGTGTCATCCCTGGAAGGGCTGTTCGTCGATCGCTCCGACCAGACGGCACGATGGCTGCGCAACGTGTCCCCGGCCGAGCGTGCCGAAGCCGGCGACCTGTCGGCGCTCGGTTCCCTGATGGTCGAGGAGTTCCGACGGCTCGGTAGACCATCGAGCGCGCCTCACCGAGCAGGAGTGCCGCCTCCTGGACGCTGATCAACGGCCTTGCTTTGGCAATCCCGTGCTGCAGAGACATCTGTCCTCCCTGATTGGCTGCCGGGGCACCGCACCCCGTTCGTTTTTCAAGCTCCGGACGGCCGTCACCCTGAGCGTCAGCCCGGGCCGTCACGCCGCGAATTGCTTGCGAGCCCCAAATGTCATCCTCGAATCCTGAACGCCACCCATGGCCCGGGGGCAGCCGCAGCGGCCCGGAGAACCGCGTTTCCGCAGGACACACACGGTGTACCGAATACGGCGTGGGTAGACGCTCTGGCAATGCGAACGCCGTTGCCCGCCAGCGATCGGCCCCGGCACTGGCCCGGCTGGTGGCCGCCATCGCGTTGGGGTTGGACAGACGCCTCTCCGAGCCTTCGGCGACCGGGCCAGCCAGCGGAACGCTCGGCCAGCGGGTGCAGGCTCACCGGGTCGAACTGCAGGAGGTGTCGTCTCGCCATGGGTTGAGCAATGCCCGGGTCTCCGGCAGCGTCGCCCGTGGGGAGGACGGCGATGGGGGCGACGTGGACCTGCCAGCCGACATTCTGAGAGGGGTGGGTCTGGTGACCGTGGGACCCTGCCAGGCGGAGTTGGAGGAGCGGCTCGGGGCGACCGTCGACCTGGTACCCACAGGCGATCTCAAGCCGGGCGTGGCGACCGAGGCGCTCGCCGGGGCGGTAGCGCGCTGCGTCGCCGGGAGCGTCGACGCCTCGAAGACGCCATCGCCGCCATCCACACCCACCTCGAGGGCAGGGACCTGCGTGACGGGCTCATCTTCGACGCTGTGCAAGATCGCCTGATTGAGCTCGGTGAAACGGTCGAAGCCTTGCCCGCGGAGCTGCTCACCCGCGAATCGGCTCTCCCCTGGACATCGGATGGGCATGAACCGGGGGTCTTGACGCTTCGGGGATGACGCCGCCGGGTCCCGCGGGCAGCCGGGCGCCTCCCCTGCCACCCGCCCCTCGTCGGGGGACGCCGGGTCATCCCCTCCCGGGTACGTCGGGCCGACGCCGGCCGAGCAGATGAAAAACCCGACTGAGCTGGCGGTACGGATCCCGGCGGCTCGCCGCCAGCTCGACCTTCGCCGCGGTCGACGCTTCGTCCTCGTCGGACGGGTCGATCGTCATCCAGTCGGAGAACAGCCAGACCCCGTACCAGGCGACCTCTTCGACCCCGTGTTCGAGGAGGAGCTTCGAGAGCCCGTCGACCGTGTCCGCACGCGTGTCGACGCCGAGCACCCCGGGCTCCCCGGTGGCGTCGAACGCCGTAAGCGCGTCCGCCCAACGGCCTTCCACCGCGGGACGGACGGCCAGGGTCCTGGCGTTCAGGGCCATGAGGGACACCAGTCCGCCAGGGGTGACGCACCTGCAGAGCGCGGCGATCATCGTCTCCGGGCGATTGAGGTACATGAGGACTCCGTGGCAGAGCACGACGTCGAAGGTCCTCCCCCCGGTGGCCACCGCCGCGTCCTCGCCCCGCGCCTGGACCAGATCGACGCGCTCGCGTACCTCTGGGGACTCGGTGGCCAGGCGGAACGACGCCTTGTCGAGCATCGTCGGCGAGGGATCGAGCAGGGTGACCGGATAACCAGCGGCGGCAAGGGGAAACGATTGGTGCCCGGCTCCACCCCCGACGTCCAGGATCGTCGCAGGAGGTGGTGGGAGGTGTCCCAGGAGCTGTTGATGGAGGACGAAGGTACGGACCCGTCCTTTGAAGGACGCATACGCGCCGTCGACGAACGGATCGGCGAGCCGTGCCCAGGCGTCCTCCACGGATCCCGTCATGGTCGTACTCGCTCCGGCAGGCCATCATGGTGGGGGGGACCACCGAAACGGGGCACGGTCCGGGGCCCGCGAAACCGCACGACACGGCGAACGGGCGCAGTGCTCGCCCGGCCGCAAGGTGGGAGCTCCCTCCGGATCCCACCTGCACCGGCAGCAATGCGCGATCCGCCGCTCCGCCAGGGCTGCACCGGCACCCGACATCCGGTTCCCGGTGCCGCCGACGTGTCGGGGGCGTGCTCGTGATCGCACTTCATCGTCGCCCCACCCGCCACCGGGACGCCCGAACGTGCTGGACTCCGCCTGTCACTCGCGGTTCGCATAGATCCGATCCGGACGGACCAGGACTGCCGCGCGCCGCTCCTCCTGCATCACCCGGTCGAACTCGTCCCAGTCCCCGTGGGTACCACCGGCAGCGCCGAACACCGATCGCAACAGTCCGGGGAGGTCGCTCTCCGCGAACCCTCTGAACGGGTCGTCCGGACCGATGAGGTCGCACGGACCTTCGACCGCGGCCCACTGCCATCCGGAGCGGGCCACGACCGTGGCCCATGGGCGTCGCCGGAGGTTGGCGAGCTTCGTCGGGCCATTGGTGACGAACGCGACGACCGCACCGCCGGTCACCGGATGGGCCAGCACACCGGCGTTGACGACGGATGCCTGTGCGGTCCCGTCGCGCCGCGTGGTGGTCACCACCGCGAGATGGTGGTCCGCAGCGCCGATTCGCTCGAAGCCGCTCAGGTCCATGGCACGACTCTCGCAGATTTCGGGCCCGGCAGTGGGTCGCGTCCCCTGCGCCGTCGTCGGAGTCGTGCGGCGTCGAGAACGCCCGGTTCGGCACACCGCCTGGGGACAACCCGCCAGGACGCGCTCGGCCAGGGGTCAGACATCGGCCAGTGCGTGGAACGCGACCGCCGCGGCTGTCGCCACGTTGAGGGAGTCGGCACCCTCCGCCATCGGGATGGTGACCACCACGTCCGACGCGGCGAGGGCCGCGGCGGAGAGGCCGGGACCTTCCGCGCCGACCATCAGGGCCACGCCGAGGCGCCCACCGGACCGCGAGACCAGGGACTTGAGGTCGGCAAAGCTGGCGACGCGGTTCCCATCGGCGGTCCGCGGATCCGGTGCCAGAGCGGCGACGACGAATCCGGCGGCCCGTACCCGGTCGAGGCCGCGCGGCCAAGGAGCGAGCCGGGCGTGCGGTACCCGGAGGACGTGACCGACGGACACCCTGACCGAGCGTCGGTAGAGCGGGTCGGCGCACGTGGCGTCGAGGAGGACGCCGGACACCCCGAACGCCGCGGCGTTCCGGAACAGGGCCCCGATGTTCTCGTGATCGTTGAGACCCTCGAGGATGGCGACGATCGGCGCACAGCCCGACGTTCCCGACGCCGACACGGCCTCCTCCAGGACCTGCTCGGGCCGCTCCTCCGCCGGGCGCTCCGCAGCGGCCACCACCCCCCGGTGGAGGGCGAACCCGACGGTGGCCGCCACCACGGCGCGGGATCCGACGAACACGGGTGCGCCCCGGGCCCGGGTGGCGGCGACCAGGTCGGCGGAGACCACCGCCTGGTGGTCGTCGACCAGCAGCGACCGGACCGGATAGGTCGATGCAAGGAGCCGGCGGACGGCGAGCTTCCCTTCGACGATGACGATCGGAGGTCGGGTGCCAGATCGGGCGTGGCGTGCCGGGTCCTTCAGCTCCCGGTAGAGGCCGATCCGTGGATCCTCCGGATCGTCCACCTCGACGAGAGGACCCGGCACGGCGGTGTTCGGGCAGCCGGGTGTCGTGGCCACCGCGTCATCCCCCATCGCCACTCGTCTCGGCCTGCCGACGGTGAGATCGGGAGATACCCACGGGGTGACCCTACCGCCCGCTCCGTCGCCGACCGCGACCGCCTGCCACCGACGGATGCCACGGCGGACGTGCCCGGGCATGCGCCCGGTCCGTCGACCGGTCTTCATCAGATCCTCACATCTCGCACATGCCTCCTTCACGCGGAACCCGCATCATCGAGGTGTCCGTTCCCAACAAGCCGAGGAGCCACGATGAGACGTACCCCGAGACTGCTCGCAGTGGTCGGCGCCGGGGTCGCGCTGGCCACGGTCGGTGCCACCGCCGGCAGTGCGTTCGCCGGCGCCCCCGCGCCCTCCCCGTCCACCCCGGCGCCCTCCCCGTCAGCCCCGGGGCCGGGGAGACCCGCGCCGGACGTGCCGCTTCCGAAGCACCCCACCCTCCAGCAGGTCCAGGCGACCGCAGCCGCGAACATCTCGGCTCGCCTCACGAGGCTGAACACCGCGATCGGCAAGGTCCAGGCGGAGACCGACCTCGGTGCGGACCAGGCCACCCTCGTCCGAATCCTGAGCTCCGACGTCTCCGGTCTACAGCAACTCGAGACCACGGTCGCCGGTGCCACCACCGTACGGTCCGCCGTCACCGACTACCGCCAGATGTTCACGGGCTACCGCGTCTACGCGCTCGCGCTCCCGGTGGTCGGGCTGGTCTCCACGGACGACCACCTCACCGCGGTGGCGGTCCCGCGTCTGGAGGCGGCGGCCACCCGGATCGCGTCGCACGAGAAGCCGTCCGACCAGGCGCAGGTGCAGGCGCTCCTCTCCGAGATGGCCGGTCAGCTCACTGCCGCCACCGGAGCGGTCGCCGGAGATCCGGCCACGCTCGAGGGAGACACCCCGGCGGAATGGAACGCCGACCACGGTCTCCTGGGGACGGCCAGGGCGGCGACCAAAACGGCGGCGACGGACGTGAAGGCGGCCCGTGCGGACGCCTGGCAGGCCGAGGCCGCCCTCAGGTCCGCGACCTCGCCCGGCAGGGTGCGATCTGCGACGCCGCCGACGCCTCCGGGAGCAACAGCCACTGGCTGAGCGAAACCCACGGACCGTCGCACGCGAGGCCCGTTCTCCCGCCACGAGGCGGCGCGTCCCGGTACGTCGCTCAGGTGGTGACGATCGGTTCAGGTGGTGACGATCGGATCGAGCAACCAGTCCGGATGGTCCATCACGATCCGGTCCAAGCGGTAGGGATTGGCGAACAGTGCCAGCAGCGTGCCGTCCTCCCGCTCGAGGACCTCGACCCCGGCCGTTCCCTCCAGCAAGGACGCGGTGGCGGGGTCGGTCCGCCGGACGGCGCGCGACGCGGGTGGTTCGAGGTCGACCGGCGCCCCGAACTCGTGCTCGAGCCGATGCACCAGGACCTCGAACTGCATCGCGCCCACCGCCGCGAGGACAGGGCTGGGGTCGCCTCCCCGCCGGTGGAGCACCTGGACGACCCCTTCGGCCGCCAGCTGGTCGAGTCCCCTGCGGAACTGCTTGTACCGCGAGACGTCCTTCGGTCGGGCCACGGCGATCAGCTCGGGGGCGAACACCGGGATGGCCGGGAAAGTCACCGGATCTCCGTCGTGGAGGGTGTCGCCGATGCGCAGGTTGGAGGCGTTCACCAGTCCGATGACGTCGCCGGGCCAGGCGTCGTCGACGGTCAGCCGTTCGGACCCGAAGAGCGAGGTGGCGTACTTGGTGGTGAACGGTCGGCCGGTGGGACCGTGGACAAGGGTCATGCCGCGCTCGAAGTGTCCGGAGCAGACCCGCACGAAGGCGACGTGGTCGCGATGGGCCGGGTTCATGTTGGCCTGGATCTTGAAGACGAACCCGGAGAATCCGGCGTCGAGGGGGCGGGGCCCCCCTCCGACGTCGGCGCGGGGCGCGGGGGCGGGGACCAGGTCGACCACGGCGTCGAGGAGGTGCCGGACCCCGAAGTTGGTCAGCGCGGAACCGACGAAGAGTGGCGTGGACTCCCCGGCCAGGAACGTCTTCGGATCGACGTCCGCGCCCACGGCGTCGAAGAGGGCGCAGTCCTCGACCGCCCGGTCCCAGGCGGTGCCGTGGCGGAGCGCGGCCTCCTCCCCTCCGGTCCGTTCCTCGTCGGTGACGGTGGCACCGTGGGCGCTCCGCGTGAACTGCACGAAGCTCCCGTCCCGGCGGTCGAGCACCCCCCGGAAGTCGCCCGGTTCGCCGACCGGCCAGGTGACCGGGGCGGGAGCGAGGCCGATCTGGCGTTCGATCTCGTCGAGCAGCTCCAGGGGCTCGCGGCCCGGTCGGTCGCACTTGTTGAGGAAGGTGAGGACCGGAAGCCGTCGGGAGCGGCACACCTCGAACAGCTTGAGCGTCTGGGGCTCGACGCCCTTGGCCACGTCGAGGACCATCACCGCGGCGTCGGCGGCGGCCAGGACCCGGTAGGTGTCCTCCGAGAAGTCGCGGTGGCCGGGGGTGTCCAGGAGGTTGACCGTGTGGCCGCGGTAACCGAACTGCACCACGGTGGAGCTGACCGAGATCCCCCGTTGCTTCTCCAGCTCCATCCAATCGGAGGTTGTGGCCCGGCGCCCCGCCCGAGCCGTCACCGATCCGGCCTGCTGCACCGCTCCGGCGAACAGGAGGAACTTTTCGGTCAGGGTGGTCTTCCCGGCGTCGGGGTGGCTGATGATGGCGAACGTCCGCCTCCGTCCGGCCTCGAGCGGCCGGGGCTCGCCGTCGCTCATCGCCCGGTCTGCCAGGTGGCGCCCGACGTCCTCCTCCGTGTGCCGGTCCGATCCATCAGGTCCTCGTCGTCGTGTCCGTGTCGCCGTTCCGCTGTTCCGCCGTTCGACTCTGGCGGTCCGGGCGTCTCCGACGACAGGCCATTCCCTCGCCTGTCCGCCGAGAGGAGCGACCCGACCGGAGAACAGGCGCCCGCCGCACCGCGTCCGATCGGTCGGCCCCCATCCTACCGGCCCGCGGCCCCTTTCCCGTCGGGGACCGCCCCGGCCGCGCCCCGGCCGGATGTCTCCGGCCGGGGAGGGTGGGCACCCTTCCGCGATCCGACCTGATACCCTCGGGGGTATGTGTAGAGAAGTGAAGTGCAAGAAGTGCGGCCGCCCCTCCTGGAAGGGTTGCGGACTCCATGTCGAACAGGTGCTGAGCCACGTGCCCCGCGCCGACCGCTGTCAGTGCAGCGCGGAGCCGCGGACCAAGCGCCTGTCGTGGCTGTCCCGCTGACCGGGTCCCGGGAGCGGCTCTGCACCTGACCGGCTTCTGAGAGCGGACCCACCCCGGTGGGTTCAGCTGGTAGCGGGCCCCCGCCACAGGTCGATGCCCCCTTCGACCGCGTGGCGGTCGATCTCGGCCAGCTCCTCGACGCTGAACGCAAGGTTGGCGAGGGACGCCAGGTTCTCCTCGAGCTGGGAGACGCTGCTGGCGCCGATCAACACCGAGGTCATCCTGGGGTCCCGCAGCGCCCACGCGATGGCGAGCTGGGCCACTGTCTGGCCGCGGCGCCCGGCGATCTCGGCGAGCGCACGCACGTGGCCGAGGTTCCGCTCGTTCAGCATGTCGGGCGAGAGCGACGAGTCCCGCGAGGCGCGCGATCCTTCGGGGATCCCGTCGAGGTACCGTCCGGTCAGCAGCCCCTGGGCGAGTGGGGAGAACGCGATGCACCCGACGCCGTGCTCGCCGAGGACGTCGAGGAGCCGGTCCTCGATCCACCGGTTCAGCAGGGAGTAGGACGGCTGGTGGATGAGCAGGGGGGTTCCCAGGCCTTCCAGGATGGCGATCGCCTCGACGGTCCGCTCGGCCGAGTAGGACGAGATGCCCACGTAGAGGGCCTTCCCCGCGCGCACGGCTGTGTCGAGCGCCCCGAGTGTCTCTTCGAGCGGTGTCTCGGGGTCGAAGTGGTGATGGTAGAAGATGTCCACGTAGTCGAGCCCGAGCCGGGACAGGCTCTGGTCGAGGCTGGCGAGCAGGTACTTGCGTGATCCGAGGTCGCCGTACGGACCGGGCCACATGTCCCAACCCGCCTTGGTGGAGATGACCAGCTCGTCGCGTAGCGCACCGAAGTCCTCTCGCAGGATCCGACCGAAGTTGCGCTCCGCGCTTCCGTAGGGCGGGCCGTAGTTGTTCGCCAGGTCGAAGTGGGTGATCCCGAGGTCGAACGCTCTCCGGAGGATGGCCCTCTGCCCGTCCACGGGGCGATCGTCTCCGAAGTTGTGCCACAGGCCGAGCGAGATGGCCGGCAGTCGGAGGCCGCTCCTCCCGCAGCGGCGGTAGGGCATCGCTCCGTAGCGATCGGCGGCGGGGACGTAGGCGGCGGACACCGTCCGAGCGTACCCGCCTCCTGTCAACGGGACCCGGCTCCCGGGCCCTGGCCCGGGCCACCCGGGCCGGCCCCGCAGGGGACGAAGACCGAAGGGATGAGGAAGGTCGTGAGCTCGTCGCGCAGCTCGTCCTCGTTCTGGTTCGACCGACCGCGCACCACGAGCTGCAGGAGGACCTGGCGCAAGGTCCAGTCCACGCTCCGCTCCGGGGTGGACCGGAGCTGAGGGCGGACATCGGGGTCCTCGAAGTACGGGAGGAGGAACCCCCAGACGCCGGCCAGGAACACGCCGTCACGGTCGAGCTCCTCCACCTGGGTGGGGGTGACGCGCTCGACGAAGAGGGAGAGCACCGGCGATCTCCGCACCGCCGACACCACCTCGGCGACGACGTCCACCAGGCGGGCCGGGAACGGGCGCGTCCGGTCGTCGAGGACGGGGGCGAGCCGGCCTCGCACCTGCCGCCCCTCGTGGATGAGCACCGCCACCAGCAGCTCCTCCCGGGTCCCCAACCGGCGATAGAGCGTCATGCGGGTGACCCCGGCAGCGGCGGCGATGTCGGTCATCGAGACGTCGATGCCCCGGCGGGCGAGGGTGTCGGCCGCGGACAGCAGCAGCCGCTCCCGGGTGTCCGGCGGGTGGTGCCCCCCATCCCGGGCGCCCGTGACGCTTCCCGGACCGCCGGACGGGGACTCGCCGGCACCCGCCATGTCCGTCACGGCACCCGCCCCGCCCGCCCGCCTTCCCGTCACGGCACCCGCCGCGCCGGTCGCCCGCTCATCCTCCGTTGGCCGCCGGCACGTAGGTGCGGCACGGCTGGCCCCGCAGCGAGGGGCAGGCGGGCTGGGGGTCCGGAGGGGTGAGCCCGGGGACGACCGACAGCACCAGGGCGGAGGGGTGGGCGCCGCCCAGCCCGACGGTGTCGGTCACCAGCCCTTTCGTCTGGTAGGTGTCGAACGACCAGACCGGCCGGTCCCCACCGGGGGCGGTGACGGTCACGCGGATGCGCGAGCCCGCCCGGAACGAGTAGGCGAAGGGCAGGATGGGGATGCGGACCTCGGTGAACCGTCCGGCGGGCAGCGGGCGTGCCGTGGAGGCGAGGTAGGTGGGTACGGGATCCGTGGCCGTCGACGCGCCGGCGTCGAGGGCGCGGTCGCTGGCCCGTAGGATCCCGGTGTTCATGAAGAGCTCCTTCCCGTCTGGTCGGACCTCGGACACGGTCGCCTGCAGGTCGGTGTCGGCCGCGGTGCTCTCGATCCACAGGTCGAGGCTCGCCGGACCCACCACGGTCAGGTCGTGGGCGAGTGGCGGGGAGAGGAAGCCGAGCCCGTCGGATCCGGTGACCGGGGTCCAGTCGTAGGGCGGGAGGGCCACCCAGGGATTCCCCCCGGCGGCCAGGTCGGTGGCGGGTCGCGCCGCCGGGTCGGGCTTGAACGACACGGTCGACGACCCCGGGGACGCGGCGGTGAGGGTCCCGCCGACACCGAGGTGGAGCGTGGTCGCCGTCGCCTGGGGAGGCGGCCACGAGGCGAAGTCGGCGTGCCAGACGGGCTGCATGGCGCCCGGCCCGGCGCTCCCTCCCCCGTTGTCGAAGAGGACCCGCACCCGTGCCTGCTTCTCGAAGGCGGCCCGGGCGGCGGCGACGGTGGGCTCGTTGGTGTACTGCAGCGGTGCCACCGGGCCGGACGGAGCGTTGGCCAGCTGCTCGTAGAGGGCGCCGGCGAGGGTGGGGAGCGCCGACGACGCCTGTGGCACCTCGTCGGCGACGAAGAGGTCGAGGAACTCGACCCACCGGGTGATGGTCCCGGGCCCCAGCGAGTCCACGTGGGTGCCGTTGACCATGGTGACCCAGACGTGGGGGTCGTGGGCGAGCGCTCCGACGATCGCCGGCCACTGGCCGCCGGTCTGCTCGTCCTGGAACGCGCCCGAAAGAAAGACGGGGACGGTGACTTTGCGAGCCCAGGTGGTGGGTGACCGCGGGTCGTACAGCGAGGGGGTCCGGTGGGTGTTGGTGGCCAGCAGCGAGTCGATGTTCTGGGTCTGGAGGTGGAGGGCCTGGTTGGCCAGGCACTGCTTGTCGCCCTCGGCGATGAGGACCTTGGCGTACTCCTCACCGCCCTGGGGGGCCGGCTCGGCGTCGGAGATCCGCTGGGCGATCCAGCTCCCGGCGAACCCGCTGTTGAAGATGCCGCCGGGGAAGCCGGTGGCGTAGAGGTCGTTGGTCAGGCTCATCGGTGCGATGGCGGCCAGTCCCGGTGGGCGGGTCCCCGCCACGAACATCTGGGAGATCCCGGAGAACGAGATCCCGACCATGCCCACCTTGTGGTTCTTCACCCACGGCTGGGAGGCGACGATCTCCACCGAGTCGTAGCCGTCGTAGGTGGTGTTGAGCCCGAACAGGTCGAAGGCCCCTCCCGAACAGCCGGTGCCCCGCATCTGGAGGCTCACCGTGGCGAACCCGAGGAGGGGTGCCACCACCGAGCCGACGGCGGTGGCGGTCGAGGGGAGCAGGGGATCGGACAACGTTTCCCCCCCGGTGTGGAGCACGGCGTCGAGCAGGCTGTGCGGGGCGGCGATGGCGTACCCCGACTCCTCGATCACCGTGGGGAAGGGACCGTCCGCCAGCGTCTTGCCGGGCGGGAGCCGTACGGTGGCCGCCAGCTTCACCCCGTCGCGCATGGTGAGGTAGTTGAGCCCCACGTGCATGTGCTGGTCGGCGTAGAAGCTCTCGGGTGGGATGTCGGAGGGGGAAAGGACCCGGAAGGGCCGGGTTCCCGCCACCTCTGCGCCGGTCACCGTCCGGAAGGTGTACCCCGGTCCGGGCGCCACGTCGCGGACGATGAGGCTGCCGAGCCGGTCGGCGACGCCGTGGCCGACCTCGGTCCCGGCGGCGTCCGCCAGCAGCAGCGTCGTCCCGGGTCGGGCGCCGAGGACGTAGGCCGAGTCGGTGGAGCCGTGACCGGTGAACGTGGCCCGCACGGTGGCGGAGGGCACGCTCGTCGTCGCGGCCGGGCTGCCGCATGCGGCGAGCGTGGTGGTGACGACGAGAGCGGCGAGCACGCACATGCCGAAGCGGCGGCCCCGGAGCGACCGGCCCCGATGTCCGGTGGCGCTCCGCACGACACCCTGCCCCCAGTGGCGCCGAGCGCTCTTTGGCTCCCGTCCCCCGTCCGTCCGCATCGTGCCCCCTCCCGGTGGGATCGGCCCCACCCGCGGATGTTACACCGGCGAGGAAATGTAACAAGTGGGCGGTGGGCGGTGGGCGGGCCGGGCCCGTCGGCGAGCGGAGCGTGGCTCGGGGCGGGCACCCCGGGTGGGGCAGGCGCGAGCCTCAGGAGGCGGGCGCGGCGGTGAAGCTGTAGGTGAACGGGGCGTTGGACGGCGTGGTGGTGAAGACCGACCTTCCGCCGACCACGACCACCAGTTGGACCGCCGAGGCCCCGACCTGCACGGTGAGGGACTGGTTCGTCGGATAGGACGTGGTGGACCCGGCGGGGAGGACGCCCTGGAAGACCGGGTTGATCGATGCCGGGCTGCTGACCTGCACCCAACATGGCGCCGTTGTGGCCAACCGGAGGGTGAAGCGGCGGGCGGCGACCGTGTAGGCGGCGGACGTGGCTCCCCCTCCGCCCCCGGTGGGGACGACCACGGCGGAGGTCGGGGTGCGGGCACGGGTGGCGGGCGGAGCCGGTGCCGCCACCGGGGCACCCCCCGGCGCGGTCACCCGGAGCAGGTGGTGCTGCGCGAACCACCGGGGATCACGTTGCTGGACCACCACGCCGGCGACGGCAACGGCCGCCAGCAGGGCGACGACCCAGGTGGCCAGCTTGAGGGTCCAGTGGGCGCGCCGCCGCCGCCGGGCCTTGCGCCTCGCCCGCTTCGACTCCTGGATCGCCTCGCGCTGGACCACCGAGAGGGTGCTGGTCGGCGGACCGGTGCTGACCACGAACGCCGACGATCCCGTCCCGAACGGCACCGAGGTCCCCCCCCCACCCACCCGCGGGATCTGTCCCGTCTGGGTGAAGGCCCGCAGATGGTCGGGGGCGGTGCTGACCGAGGTGACCAGGCCGGTGGCAGCTATCTCGGTCCTCGGCCGGGCACCGGGAAGGGGGGGCCCGCCCACCGGTCCCGGTGGCCACAGCTCGGCCGCCTGCCGACCGAGGGCGTCTCCGTCGAGCGTGAGGAAGGAGGCGTAGACGGAGACGCAGGCCGCGGCCGCCTCGCGGTCGCCGATCGACCGCAGTGCACCCGACTCGAGCGCGCCGACGACCCCCGGGGCGAGACCGACCTGACGCTCCACCGTATCGAGGTCGAGACCGCGTTCGAGTCGGGTCTCGCGCAGCAGCTGTCCCATCGCCTCGGGCGAGGCGGGGAGCTGTCGGCGGTGGTCGCGTCGGCGGGTGGCTCCGCCACGTTGCCGGGTCACTGGGGGTCTCCTGACTGGTACCTGCGGCGATCGTACCTGTTGGTGCCGGTCGGCCACCCGACAGGGGGGACGGTGCCCCGGAATGTTGCGATCACAACTATTGTTGGGACTGATAGGTCGCCGCCACTCGGGTGGGGACCACCGAGGAGGTTCGCCATGCCTGCAGTGGACGTCGATGACAGGGGGTCGCTCCCGACGGTGGTCGCGCCGGAGGGGGCCGCAGCCGGAACGGTCCGTGCCCGACCGGTGCTCTCGGTGACGACGGCTCCCGCGGGGTTCGAGGGAGAGGGCTTCCCCGTGCGAAGGGCTTTCGCCGGCGTGGAGCGTTCCCTGCTCGACCCGTTCGTCCACATGGACCAGATGGGTGAGGTGGAGTACGCACCCGGCGAGCCCAAAGGGACCCCCTGGCACCCCCACCGCGGCTTCGAGACGGTCACCTACATGATCGACGGTACGTTCCAGCACCAGGACTCGATCGGTGGGGGTGGCACGATCGCCAATGGCGCGACCCAGTGGATGACCGCCGGCTCGGGGATCCTCCACATCGAGCGCCCGCCGGAGGATCTGGTCGCAAGCGGCGGGCTGTTCCACGGGATCCAGCTCTGGGTGAACCTCCCCCGGGCGGAGAAGATGACGCCTCCCCGCTACCAGGACATCGGCGCCGGGCGGGTCGCTCTCCTCACCACGCCGGACGGGGGCGCCCTCGTGCGGCTGATCGCCGGGGACCTGGCCGGGCACGCCGGCCCCGGCGCGACCCACTCGCCGATGGCGATGGTCCACGCGTCGGTGAGCCCTGGAGCCGTACTGGTCCTCCCGTGGCGGACCGACTTCAACGCGCTGGTCTACGTCCTGGCGGGCCGGGGAACGGTCGGGGAGGAACGGCGCCCGGTGCAGACCGGGCAGTTGGCCGTACTGGGTTCGGGTGACACGGTGGTGGCGGCCGCGAGCCAGGGCCAGGAGTCCCGGTCTCCGCAGCTCGAGCTCCTGCTCCTCGGGGGACGGCCGATCCGGGAGCCCGTCTACGCCTACGGCCCCTTCGTCATGAATACCAGGGAGGAGGTGGCCCAGGCGTTCGAGGACTACCAGGCGGGCAGGCTGGGTTCGATCCCGGCCGGTCACCTCGGGTCGTGACGGGGTCTGGCAGCGGACCGGCACCGGTGCGACCCGGTCAGACGGCCCCCGGCGACGCTGCCGCCAGGGCGGCGAGGGCGGCGGCGACCGAGAGCGGTACCAGTACCAGTCCGACCGCGCTGTAGGTGCGGACCGTCGGCTGAGCGCCCTCCGCCCGGGCCACCCGTAACCAGAAGATCGCCGCCAGGGAGCCGGTCACCGCCAGGTTCGGGCCGAGGTTGAGCCCGATCAGGAGGGCCCGGGGATGCGCCGGGGTGGCGGAGGAGAGGAGCACGGCCGCCGGCAGGTTGTTGACGAGGCACGACGACACCACCGCGATGGCGGAGGTGGCCACGCCACCGGCGGACGCCATCAGCCGGCCGGGTGCCCCCCACACGCGCGAGAGCGTACCGAGCGCGACGGCCAGCACCGCGAGCCCGCCGAGGACGAGGGGGTTGGCCGCCCTCCGGAGCGAGCCCACCGGGATCCGTCCGGCGACGACCTGCGCAAGGGCGACGCCCACGCCCACGCCGAAGACGGGGAGTGCGGGATCAGGAACCAGCAGCACCACCACCGCGGCGACGGCGACCCCGACCGCACCGGCTCCCCAACGGGGCACCACCGGCGGCTCCCCGGTGTCGGAGCCACCGGGCGGCAGATCCCGGCACCCGCGAGGAGTGGCGAAGTCCCGCCGCCGCCAGACCAGGACGACGACGAGGGTGACGACGGTGGCGGCCGCCCACGACGGGGCCATCCCCGCGGCGAAGGCGCGCCCGTCCACGTTCCGACCGTCGATCACCAGCAGGTTGGTCAGGTTGGAGCCCGGGAGCAGGAGCGAGGCCGCGTTGGACACGAAGACCACCCCGTAGAGGAACGCGGTCTCCACCATCTTCCGCCGCCGGGCGGCGTGGAGGACGATCGGCGTGAGGAACACCACCGAGGTGTCGAGGTTGAGGACCACGGTGACCACCACCACCAGGGCCATCAGCGAGAGGAAGAGGGAGTACCCCCCGCCCGGCAGCCGCGCCAGGGCCCCACCCGCCGCCTCGAACAGCCGGTCGGAGGCCGCCACCGCCCCCACCACGAGCAGCCCCGCGATGAGGACGAACGGGGGCCAGGTCTGCGCGAACGCCTGGGTCAGCGAGGCAGGCATCGCACGACCTTAGGCTCGGGCCCACCGGGTGGGACCCGCCACCGCCCCCGGGGGTCAGGCGGGTCGGACCGGCTCCGGTGCCGGGAGCGGGCTCGGCGTCCCGGCCGGCTGTGGCGTCCCGGCCGGCTGTGGCGTTTCGTTCCCGGCGCGGGAAGCGTGGCCCGCGGCGCCGCCGCTGCTCGTCGAGGGGCGCGGGCCACCGACGGCCACACGCAGCTCGTCGGGCCGCAGGCGCAGGGTGTCGAACCAGTAGCGCACCGTCCAGGTGGGCCAGTTGTTGGTGACCCGACCTGCTGCGTTCTTGTACCAGCTGTGACAGGCGCCGACCCAGGCGGTCGTGCGCATCTTCGCCTGCACGCGTCCGTCCTCGCGGGAGAAGGCCTCGCGGGTGACCTCGACGGTGACCGGCGCCGTGACTGGCGCATCCCCGACCGTCTCCCGTCCCCCGGCACCCGGGGAGGCATCTCCGTTCGGGGTGGTCGGTGCACGCCCGGCGAGGGCGGCCAGGGACTGGAGCACCAGGTTGAGCTGGCGCTCCACCATGAACAGGATCGAGTTGTGGCCGAGGTTGGTGTTCGGCCCGTAGAGGAGGAAGCAGTTGGGGAAGTCGGGGACGGCCACTCCCAGGTAGGCGGCGGCGCCACCCTCCCAGGCCTCCGCCAGGGTCCGTCCCCGGCGCCCGGTGACCCGTACGTGCCGGAGGAAGTCGGTCGTCTCGAATCCCGTCCCGAAGATCAGGATCTCCGCCGGGTGGCGGACGCCGTCGACGGTGACCACGGCCCCGCGTTCCACGTGGTCGATGGGCTCGGTGACCACGTGGACATCGGGGCGCATGATCGTGGGGTACCAGTCGTTGGAGATCAGGATCCGCCGGCACCCGACGGGGTAGTCGGGGACGACGGCCCCGTCCGGCAGCCGGTCGGACACCACACCGGCGCGGATCGCCTTGACCATCGCGGCCCGCAGCGCCCGACCGGCCCAGCTGCCCTGGCGGAACGCGAGCCACCGCGCTTCGAGCGACCAGTAGATCCACCACCGGTAGGCGAGCTCGTAGGGACGGGCGTGGGTGAAGAGCCATCGTTGGAGGGGTCCGTAGGCGTGGTCCGACTTGGGGGCGACGTAGTTGACCGTGCGCTGGAAGACGGTGAGGTCGGCGGCGGCGTCCGCCACCGGTGGCACGAACTGGATGGCGCTGGCCCCGCACCCCACCACCGCCACCCGCTTTCCGGCCAGGTCGACTTCGTGGTCCCAGCGGGCGGAGTGCCACGTCGGCCCGGCGAAGTCGGGGAGGCCCGGGAGGTCGGGGATGGACGGGCGGTTGAGCTGGCCGCAGGCGAACACGACCACGTCGGAGCGGAGGACCTCCCGTTCCCCCCTCTCGGTGGTCACGGTCACTGACCAGGTTCCCGACCCCTCGTCGAAGTGCGCCTCCTCCACCCTGGTGCGGAGGCGTAGGTGCGGCCGGAGCCCGAACGTATCCACACACCGCTCGGCGTAGCCGAGGATCTCGGGCTGCCCGGCGAACCGGCGCGACCAGTCCCGCTTCGGCGCGAACGAGAACGAGTAGAGGTGGGAAGGGACGTCGCAGCCGCTGCCGGGGTAGGTGTTGTCGCGCCAGGTGCCCCCGATCCCGTCCGACTGCTCTACGATGGTGAACGACCGGCACCCTGCCCGGACCAGCTGCATGGCGAGACCCAGGCCCGACATCCCCCCGCCGACGATCGTCACCGACGGGAGCCGCCCGTGGCCGGCACCGGCCGCCCGTACCGCCCGTGCCATCCGCCTCCGGCCGATGTCCAGTGCCATGCCGACCCCCCGGCGACCCCGGGCACTCCCCGGGGCGTTGCCTGGTGCCAGGCTACGGCGCGCCCCGGGTGCCGGAACAATCGGGCCACGACGCCCGATCCGGCCGGCTCCCCCACCAGTGGTGCGATGACTACCCTGGCCGGGGTGATCCGCAGGAGCCCTCCGGTCTGGCGCCGGCCGAACCTGCTCCTCGTGGTGCTCGCTCTCGTGGCGACCGGCTGCGCCGGAGCACCGTCCGCAGGTTCGGGCTCCGCCTCGCAGTCCCAGACCCCGGTCCCCGACCCACCGGCGTCGGTCGTCGCCGATCCCGACTACATGCAGTCGTGCGCGATGTCGGGGATCGACCAGTCGCCGGGTTGCCTGCAGGTCGCCCTCGACGCGGTGGACAACGCCAGGGCGAAGGAGGGGATCGGCCCGATGCGCCTCCCCGCCGACTTCGCGTCGCTGCCGTTCGACCGGCAGATGCTCCTGGTGGTCGACTCGGAGCGGACCGCCCGTCACCTCCGCCCGGTGGTGGGGATCACCGCGGGTCTCGACCGCCTGGCCGCGGAGGGGGCGGCATCGGACGGTCTCCCCCCCTCACCCGGCGGGGGGGCCCGGGGAACCCGTTCCGACGCCGACGCCGGGTTCTTCAACGCGCTCGACGTGGACGACCAGTGGCTCTACGACGACGGGCCGGGGAGCGGGGTGAGCGGGTGCGGGCAGGCGGGCGGACCGGGGTGCTGGGCGGACCGCAACACCCTGCTGGCCGGCTTTCCGCCGGGCGGGGAGCTCGTGATGGGGGCCGCCGTCGATCCGACGGGCGATACCCGGCCGGTGGACCCGGGGGGGCCGTCGATGGCGCTGGTGGTCACCGAGGTGACCGGTCGGAGCCCGGCGCTCACCAGTTCGTGGGCGCAGCCTGGTTCCGAGGCAGCGTCGGGCGAGCTCCTCCCGCTACGGTCCGCCCCCACCGGCGTCTCCGCCACGGGCATCCCCGATCCGCCCCGTTCGGAGCCGCCGGACCCCGACTACTACCGCACCTGTGCCCCGAGCGGCCTGGACGGCTCGGTCGCCTGCACCGACACGGTGCTGGCTGCGATCGACCGCGCCCGGTCGGCCGAGGGGATCGGCCCGATGGTCCTACCGGCGGAGTTCGGCCAGCTGACCGTCCCGGCGCAGCTCTTCGTCGTCACCGACCTCGAGCGGGTGGACCGGGGTCTGCCCCCGTTCGTCGGGCTCAGCGCGGCCATGGACGCCAACGCGCGACGGGGCGCGGACTCCGCCGGTGACCCGCCGGATCCCCCGGGGGTGATCGGGGACGACGAGGAGTGGTCAGGTGGTTCGGTGAACGCGCTCGACGCCGACTACGGCTGGATGTACGACGACGGGATCGGCAGCGGCAACCTCGACTGTCCTCCGCACGGCGGGCCGGGCTGCTGGGGACACCGTCACGGGATCCTCGACGCGTTCGGTCCGGTGGGCGCGATGGTGATGGGTGCGGCCGTCGATCCGACCGGCGACACGACCGCCGGAGGTTGGGCCGGCGGCACCTCGATGGCGATGACGTTGACCGCCACCCTCCACCCGCCTGCCACGTACGTGGTCACGTGGGCGCAGGTCGAAGCGGGGACCGTCCCGCCGGACGCCCTCGCCCGCGGTGCGCCGTCCGGGTGATCCCCTCCCGGCCACCCGCCGCCGACGAGGTGCCGGTGCCGTCCCGCCCCAACCGGTGGTCAGGCTGCCGAGGTCGACGGCACGGTGCCCAGCCGCGGGGGAGTCTCGGCCGGAAGGGCGCAGTGCAGCGGGGTGTGGGCCGGCAGCGGGGGCGAGGTGTCGAAGGGGTAGCTGGCTCCCCCGTTGCACACCTCGTAGGTGCCCTGCTGGCCGTCGGCCGGGCTGGTCGCCCCCTGGTCCCACCTCAGGATCTGGAAGCTCGAGGCCACGTCGTAGGGGCCCGACGCCCCGTTCCACCCGCCGAGCTCCCCGCCGGGGGAGGACTGGGGGATGGAGCGCATCGCCGCCTGGAAGTTGGACGGGGTCAGGTCGGGACCGGCCAGCTGGAGCGCGGAGAAGAACTGGAGGATCGAGGCGTAGACGAGTGGGTACGCCGGGTAGATGGTGGCGGACGGGTCGGTGTTGCCCAGGTCGTAGGCGTGGACCGCCTCGGAGAGTGAGCTGGCTGTCGGCGGGGTGCCGATGGTGAGGATGTGGGCGCGCTGGTCGGCGGGAAGCAGGCGGATGAAGGGTGGCGTGGCGCTGGCGTTGGTGGAGTACTCGGAGTCGATCAGCCACTCGGGGTAGTAGTTGTCCTGGGTGGCGGCGGCGAAGTAGAAGCGGGGCGAGATGGGATCGCACCCGACGCAGATGATGGTGGTGGCGCCGGCCGCCTTCATCTGGGCGACCGCGGTGGCAGACTCGCCGGCCAGTTCGGAGAGGTTGAAGGCGAGGTTGGCCTGGGCCACCGGGGTGACGCCGTAGGAGGCGAGGGACTGGACCACCTGTTGCTCGCACTGCTGCTCGCCGACGATGTTCGAGTAGAAGATGCCCAGCTTGCGGGGCTCGGTCTTCAGCGCCCCCCCGGCGAACTGGGCCGGGAGTCCCTTCAGCTGCTTGCCGAACAGCGCCCCGATGGCGTCGGCCGACTTGGTGCAGTTGGGCCCCGGCGTGTACTGCCAGGGGGCGTTCTGCTGGTACCACTGCTGGTCCTGGAGGTACAGACCGAAGGCGATCACCTTCTGGGCCTGGAGATCCTGGGTGTAGGTGACGCTCGAGTCGATGAGGGACATGTCGGCGAACGCGTGCAGCGAGGTGGCTGCGGTGACGGCGTCCGCCTCGGCCTCGGGCGCACCGGTCCCGGTGTCCTCGTTGATGAAGTTGCCCTGGCCGTTGAAGGGTGCGAGCACCACGTGGCGCCCGTAGAGCTCGAAGTCCTTGTTGAAGATGTTGATGTAGGACTGGAGGGTCTGGATCGCCTCGGCGTTGGTCCCCACCACCGACGCGGGGACCAAC
>JAJYYG010000127.1 GCA_021801235.1 Actinomycetes bacterium | reverse complement strand
GCCTCCACCGCGCTCGCACCCCCCTCCTCGCGCAGCAGCTCGAGCAGTGCCGGCACGTACTCGACATCGTGGCCGTCGGCATCGATGACCGGGTGGCCGAGCTGCTGGCGGATCGCCGCCGAACGTGACGTCGTCACCATGGACACGGGCATTCCCCCTCTATTTAGCGTTCTGTTAGTTCGTAGCGTCGCGCCCCGCCGCCGGCGAGTCAAGCGCGGGCAGCCGCAACGGCGGCGTGCGCCGGCGCCCTACCATGCAGGCATACGGATGGGGAGGGGGTCGGCAGTGAGCGGACGCAGGGGGTCGGGGCAGTGACTGCGATCTCGGGCGACGGGACGGGCGACGGGACGGGCAACGGGACGGGCAACGGGACGGCTGACGGGACGGGCGACAGGACGGCTGACGGGACAGGCGACAGAGGGCAGCTGTCGGGACGGGCGGCGACCGAGGCGGCCCTGGAGCAGGCGGCGACGAAGCTGCTCGAACGCGACGGCGTCCTGGCCGGGTTGAACCTTCGGGAGGTCGCCGACGAGGCCGGCGTCAACCGCGGGCTCGTCTACCACTACTACGGCTCCCGCGGGAAGCTGCTCCGGCGCGCCCTGCGCCGTCGGGGTCAGCAGAGCCTGAGCGAGCTCGCCGCCCACCACGATCTCCCGTTCCTGGAGCGCTGGGCGCAGTTCTTCCACACCACCGTGCTCCGCCCCGACCCGATCGCGCTGACCACCCTCCTCATGCTGGACGGCTCCGAGCCCATCCGGACCATGCCCTTGCGCGACCGGACCCGCGAGGGGCTCCGCCGCGACGTGGCCGAGGGACACCTCGACCCCGACGTGGACCTGGTCGCCCTGCATGCCCTGCTCGTCTCCTCCGTCTTCGGCTACTCGCTCTACCGTGAGGCGTTCGCCCGCGAGCTCGGGATCGACGTCGGCGAGCTCGACGCCAGGGTGGACGCGTTGGTCTTCAAGAAGTTGCTCGGATCGATCGCCGCCCTGCCGGCGGAACCGGCGGACACGGACGGATCCGGCAGCCGCGGCAGGACGGCGGGGAAGAGCAGAGCAGGAGGCAAGGGCAAAGGGACGGGTCGCCGCACGGACGGCTAGCGGAGGCTGACGGGCACGTCCGCGGTGACGTTCCGTGTACCAGGCGGCACGGATCGCTTGCGGCCTCCGTTCGAGCCCCCGGTCCGTCCCTGCGTGGTGCGAGGCGAGACGGGGCCGGGCCCATACTCAACGGAGCCGGATGACGTTGCCGGTCACGAGGTGGGCGCCGTCGGTGCACAGCCAGGCAATCACCGTGGCGACCTCCTCGGGCTGGGCGATGTGCTGGAGATCGGGGTCGCCGGCGACCGCTTCCCTCACGGCGTCGTTGACCCATCCGGTGTCGGTCACCGGCGGATGGAGGACATTCGCAGTGATCCCGAACGGGGCGAGCTCGGTCGATGCCGACATCGTGTAGTTCTCCAAGGCGGCCTTGGCGGCACCGTAGGAGACCTCGCCTGGGAACCCGCGCGATCCTCCGGAGGTCAGGCTGATGATCCTCCCCCAATCCGCTCCCCGCTGACGGTGGCGACGGGCGAGCTCGGCGATCAACAACGCGCTCCCCCGTGCATCGACCAAGAGCTGGGCATCGATCGATTCGACAGTCACCGCACGGTTCGGTCGTCCGAGTGGGTCCGTCGGCGCTCCCGTGAAGGTGTCCTGACACCAGCCGCTGGCGTTGTTCACGAGGATGTCCACGGGTCCGAAGGTGTCCTCCGCCTGGTCGAAGAGCCGGACCGGGCTTGCCGGGTCGGCGAGGTCCGCCTCGACGGCCACCCCCTCGCCACCCACGGCTCGGATCGCGTCGATGACAGCCGTCGCGCCCTACCGCCGCTGCTCGGCGTAGACGGCAGGCCGGCCCGGGTCGTCGTCGGATACGTCCAAGCAGAGATAGGTGACCACCACGTCGGCGCCGGCTCCGGCGAGCGCGACAGCCGTCGACGCGCCGATGCCGTGGTTGGCCCCGGTCACCAGGGCGACGCGACCCTCGAGCGGACGGACAGGCAGGGGATGACCTCCTGGGATCGTTGCGAGCGTATCCGGGCGACGCCCGGCTGTCGCACACGGCACGCGGCGTGTGCCCGGGTTCCGCTTGGTGGAACGGGGCGAGGACGGCACCGGGTCGGACCTCGACCCCATCGTCGGGATGCCCCAGATCGTCAGCGCCTGCTCGACCTGAGCGGATGGGAGGACGCAGAGCGGACCGCCGACATCCTCCAGGAAATCGCCGAGATCGGGCACCGGCGAGCCCTCGGCGACACGTCCGTGCGGTACTGCCCACCCGTCATGCGCCAATGCGGGCCGAGCCGCCACCCGCCTCCGACTCCCGCCTATCCGACCACCCGGATGCTCCGAGCCTCCGGGCACGGTCTTCCGCCATGCGCCCCTGAGCCGCGGCGACCACGGCGCGGGCTGCCTCCACCGAAACATCCCGAGCGGCGAGGGCGGCGCGTTTGGTGATCTCCACGGCCAGGGGAGCGGACGAGGCGATCCTCCCGGCCAGCTCCACCGCCCGCTCGAGCAGGTGGTCGGGGGCGACCACCTCTTGTACGAGCCCGGCGGCGAGCGCCTGGTCGGCGGAGAGACGCTCACCGGTCAGGAGGAGCAGCATCGCCGTCCCCGACGGGAGCGTCCGCATTAGGCGCTCCACCGCGTAGGCGGCGACCAGCCCGTGGCTCGGCTCTGGAAGGGAGAAGTACGCCCCGGGTGCGGCGAGCCGGATGTCGCAGTCGAGCGCGCGCTCCAGACCACCTCCGACGGCCGGGCCGTTGATGGCGGCGATGAAGGGCTTCGGCGACCGGGAGAGCATCTCCCTGGCCGCAACCGGCACCGGTTCCACCGGCTTTCCCTCCCGGGCCAGCGCGGCCAGCTCCCTCAGGTCCCGACCGGCGGAGAACGCCCGACCGGCGCCGGTCAGGATGCCGGCGCGCATCCGCGGGTCGGCGTCGAACGCGGCGACCGCCTCACCCAGCTCTTCCCAGAACCGGAGGTTCAGCGCGTTCAGCTGGTCCGGGCGGTTGATGGTGAAGACTGCGTGATCGCCGGCCGGCTCGTAGACAAGTGCGGTCACCCGGGGTTCCCCCCGAGGCGGGCGAGGGCGGCGCGGGCCTCCTCGACCAGCTGGGCGAGCACCCCGGCCACGGTCGTGGGCCGGTCGAAGTAGGCGATGCCCTGCCCAGCCGGGCTGTGCATCAGGGCTTCGACCCGGTGCTGCTCGATCGCGCCGAGGAGGTCCCCGACCAGGATGTCCTGGTACGGCATCCGCAGCGGCTCCACCGCTTCGGGCCGTGCCCACTCGTCGCTCCACGCCGTCCGGACCTGCCGGAGCGTCTTGCCGCTGTCGGCACGCGAGATGACGGTGTCGTCGGAGCCGGCCGCCAGGAGCCGCGCCAGGACGATGGGGTCGGTGTGCGCCTCGGCGGCGACCAGCCAGGCGGTCCCGATCCACACGCCCTGCGCTCCCATGGCCAGGGCCGCGGCCACATGCCTTCCGGTGGCCACGCCGCCGGCAGCGAGCACCGGGACCGGCGAGACGGCGTCCACCACCTGCGGGACGAGCGAGTACGTCCCGATGGTCCCGGTGTGGGCGCCCGCGTCGTACCCCTGAGCCACGACGATGTCCGCCCCGGACTCGACGGCCCGCCGGGCGTGCACGGGCCGGCCCACCAGCGAGACGATGAGCTTCCCTTCCGCCTTGGCCCCGGCCACCGCGGCGGGGGGGCTCCCGATCCCCATGGCGAACAGGTCCACGTCGGAGGCGAGCACGGCATCGATCTGACGGGCCGCCGTCTCCTCCGAGCGGACGAAGCGCGAACGGGCTCCCGGGCCCTCGGGTGCCGGGACCCCGTACCGTGCGGCCAAGTCGGCGACGAAGGCCCGGTGCGCGTCCGGGATCCCCGCCTCGATGGCGGCACGGTCGTCGTGCTCGGGCATGCCGCGCGGAAGCACCAGGTCGACCCCGAAGGGTCGGTCGTCCACCCGGGCACGGATGGCGGCGAGGGCGGCGGTGATCTCGTCCGGCGTCATGCGGGTGGCACCGAGCACGCCGATCCCGCCGGCGTTGCACAGGGCCACCACCACATCCACCGCGTGGCTGAACCCGAAGACCGGAAGGTCGACCCCCAGCCGGCGGCTCAGGTCGGTACCGAGCCCCGGTCGACGGTCGTCCCCCGCCGTGGACGGAGGGCCGGCGAACCGGCCCGGCGCCTCGGGAGCGGGTCCGTCCCCGCGGCCGACGGTCACCGCACGTCCCGGCGCGTCTGGCGCCCCAGTTCGGACCGGGCCAGGACCATCTTGTGGACCTCGTCGGGACCGTCCGCGATGCGGAGCGTGCGAGCGGAGGCGTACATGGCGGCAAGCGGGGTGTCGTCGCCGACGCCCGCCCCCCCGTGCACCTGGATGGCCCGCTCCACCACCTCGCAGGCCATGCGCGGAACCGCCACCTTGATCATGGCGATCTCGTCGCGGGCGGAGCGGGCACCGCTCCGGTCGACGGCCGCCGCGGCGTCGAGGACGAGCAGCCGGGCCTGGTGGATCGCGATCCGCGACTCGGCGATCCAGTCGCGGATCACCCCGCGGTCGACCAGCGGCTGGCCGAAGGTGGTGCGGACCGCCGCACGGGCGCAGAGCAGCTCGAGGGCCCGCTCGGCCATGCCGACCAGCCGCATGCAGTGCTGGATGCGGGCCGGCCCCAGGCGCAGCTGGGCGATGGCGAACCCGTCGCCCTCCTCGCCGAGGAGCGAGTCGGCAGGGACCTGGACACCCTCGAACTCCAGCTCTGCGTGGCCGCCTGTCAGGAACCCGAAGACCGGGAGCTGGCGAACCACCCGGACCCCTGGCGCGTCCATGGGGACCACCACCATCGAGTGGCGGCGGCCAGGTGCCGCTTCGGCATCGCTCACCCCCATCACGATGGCGAACCGGCAGCGGTCGTTCGCCGCCCCCGAGATCCACCACTTGTGCCCGTCCACCACGTACCCGTGTCCCGACCGGGTGATCCGGGCGGCGACGTTGCGGGCATCGGAGCTCGCCACCCCGGGCTCGGTCATGGCGAAGCACGAACGGCACGTGCCCTCGGCCAGCGGCCGGAGCCACCATTCCTTCTGCTCTTCGGTCCCGACCCGCAGGAGTGTCTCCATGTTGACCGAGTCCGGCCCGGCGCCGTTGGTCGCCTCCGCCGCCGGCGCGCACCGACCGGTGATCTCGGCGAGGGGCGCGTACGACGAGTTGGTGAGGCCCCGTCCCCATTCCGGGTCGCTCAGGCAGAGGTTCCACAACCCCCGGCGCTGTGCCTCCCGCTGGAGGTCTGCCATCACCGGCGGGGTCGAACGGCCACCGAGCTCGGTCGCCTCCCGCTGGTAGCGCCGCTCGGCCGGCTCGACCACCGTGGCCACAAAGTCCTTCAGCTCGGCGACCAGATCGGACGATGGGACCGCCTCAGGCATGCGACACCCCCTCGGCCCGTTCGACCGGGTCGGCGACCTGGGGGCGGGCGGGGCGACCGACGTGGGCACTTCCGTCGTCTCCGCCCACGGTCACCAGGCGCTGCACCTCCTCGAACCGGGTGCGGAGCAGGTCCTCACGGGCGTAGTCGAAGGTCCCGGCGAACGCCTCGGGCACCTCGCCCGCGGCCGGTGGGTGCTCGGCCAGCCAGCACGCGGTCCGCCGGGTCGCCTCCTCGACACCGACCACATCGCGGTACCCGAGGTCGCACCGGGCGCGGGCCAGGTCGAGCACCAGGCTCGATTTCTCGGCGAGCGGGTAGACCCCGGGACACCACCGGGCCGGCATCCCCACCAGCTCGAGCTCTGCACCGAGCGCCTCGGTGACGGCGACCGCCACGGCCCGGGCGCTCAGCACCTGCTCGTCGCCGGCGTTGACGATGAGCCCGGCGGCACCCGGGACTTCCGCGGCCAGGAGCACCAGGCGGGCCAGGTTGTCCACGTAACCCCGCTGGAAGTAGGTCGCCCCGTCGTGCGGGAGGATCATGAACCGCCTCCGGTCGAGCACCCGCTTGACAACCGCCCACTCGTGGGCGAGGTAGGACCGGGGACCGTACACCCCCGGATACCGGACCACCACCGCCTCGAAGTCGCCGGCGGCGTGCTGGGCCAGCACCTGCGCCTCGCCGGCGGCGACCTTTCCTGTGTAGTTCTTGGCGTCGTCCTGCACGGGGGCGGACTCGGGCACCGGCAGTGCCAGCACCCCGTCCGGTGTCGGGCGCAGCGAGCCGGCGTAGACGGGCTGTCCGGTGACCGCCACCAGGCGCCCGACCCGGCCGGCCAGCAGGCGTGCCAGCTCGCGCAACCGGCCGGAGGTGCAGATGGCGAGGTCCCAGCGACGGGCGCCGACCGCGCCCGCGATCGAGGCCGGGTCGCGAGGGTCACCGACGATGCGTTCCACCGGTCCGTCGAACTCCGCCGGATGGGCCCCGGTATGGAAGATGGCGACCTCGGCACCCCTGGCCAGCAGGCCGTTGACCACCGGCACCCCGGTGGGCCCGGTTCCCCCGACGACCAGTGCGCTGGTCACCGTGGTCGACCGACCGCGACCGGGACGGGGACGACCGGCCCACCCCCGGACGTCCCGCCCGTTCCCGTCCCCGCTCCATGCATGGTCTCTGTGTCTAGCATTATGCTAATCAGTGTGGTCCGCCGGGTCGGTCCCCGTCAACCGACCGGGTCGCCGGCCAGCATGGAGTCGGTGCGGCCGAAGGGCCGGTGCCGGCGGAAGGAGCCCGATGTCCGACGACGTGGTGGTACTGGAGCGGGAGGGACCGCGAGCGGAAGTGGTGCTGAACCGGCCCTGGCGCCGGAACGCCGTCACCCCCGAGGTGGTCGAACGGTGCCTCGAGATCGTCACCGGGCTCGCGACCGACCGGAGCGTCGGCGCCGTGCTGCTGCGGGGGGCGGGTGGCACGTTCTGCTCCGGAATGGACCTCAAGGAGTTCGCGGCGACTCCGGCCAGCGAGGGTGCCGCCGGCTTCCCGTCGCGGTGGGCGACCCTCCACCGGGCACTGGCCGACCTTCCCGTCCCCCTGGTCGGAGCCCTCGAGCATGCGGCCGTCGCCGGTGGCGCCGCACTCGCCCTGGCCTGCGACCTCCTCGTCGTCGGCCGCGGAGCGTTCCTGCACGTCTCCGAGGTGGAGCTCGCCCGTGCGGCCCCGGTCAACGTGGCCTGGCTCACCTACAAGTACGGTCCTGCCGTCGCCCTGGAGGCGGTCGTCGCCGCCCCGCGATACGACGCCGCCGCCCTCGAGGCGAGGGGCATCGCCCATCAGGTGGCGGACGATGACGAGGTGGTCGACGTGGCCCGAGACCTGGCCGACCGGCTCGCCCGGCACGACCGGGACACCGTCGTGCAACTCAAACAGGCGGTGCGGGCCGCCGCCCCGGGCAGCTTCGCCGAGGCGCTCGAACGCGTCACGCACGCCGGAGGCCGCTCGTGAAGCGTCAGGACCCGGCGAAGGGCGGAACGGCCGGCGACGGTGGAGCGGACGACGCGCGCCCTCCCGAGGACGAGCTGCGGAGCGAGGTGCGGGCCTGGATCGCCGCCAACCGGCTGGAGGGCCTTTCCCCCGGTGGGGCCCACGAGCCCTACGACCACGAACAGACGGAGGCCGAGCGGGAATGGGTCGACCGCCTGCGGCTCGGGCGCTGGCTGTGCCTGTCGTGGCCTCGGGCCTACGGTGGACGGGGCCTCGACGGCGTACGGTGCGCGGTGGTCAACGAGGAGTTCGCCCGCGCCGGGCTCCCACGCCCCCATCTGGGGATGGGCGAGACCCTCCTCGCCCCGGCGGTGCTCGCGTACGGGACGGAGGAGCAGCGTGCCCGGGTGCTGCCCCGCATCCTCTCCGGCGAGGACGTCTACTGCCAGGGATTCTCCGAGCCCGACGCCGGCTCGGACCTGGCGGGCCTGGCCACGGTCGGTGTCGTCGACGGCGACGAGGTGGTGGTCACCGGCCAGAAGGTCTGGACCTCGGGAGCCCAGCACGCCACCATGATCTTCGCCCTCTGCCGGACCGATCCGGACGCCCCCAGGCACCGCGGCCTCTCCTACGTCCTGCTTCCGATGGCCGACAACGGCATCGACGTGCGGCCCCTCCGTCAGATGGCCGGAGCCCGCGGGTTCAACCAGGTCTTCCTCACCGGTGCCCGGGCCCCGCTCGACAACGTGATCGGCGGGCTCGGCAACGGATGGCGGGTGGCCATGACCACGCTCGGGGCCGAGCGGGGCGGCAACGCGACAACCCAGCATCTCGGCTATCAGCGCGAGCTGGCCGCGCTCATCGATACCGCCAGGGCGAACGGGCGGAGCGCAGACCCCGTCGTCCGGCAACGGCTGGCCGACGCCGCCATCCATGTCCGCCTGATGGAGTATGCAGGCCTCCGCCTGCTCGGTTCCCTGTCGAACGGCGAGGACCCCGGGCCGGCCGCCTCGATCGACAAGCTCTTCTGGTCCGAGTACCACCGCCGCTTCGGCGAGCTGGCGATGGACGTCCTCGGGGTGGCCGCCACCGTCCGACCGGACGGGCCCGGCTATCCGGTGGATCCGTACCAGCGCATCTTCCTCGAGAGCCGGGCGCGCACCATCGCCCGCGGGTCGAGCGAGGTACAGCGGAACGTGATCGCCGAACGGGTGCTCGGCCTGCCACGGGCCTGACCGGTCTGTCGGCGCGGAGTCCACGGAACGTCCGGACGGCTCCCCATCCCGGACCCGACGGGGGTTCTCCCACGCCAGGAGCCGCGGCTAGCCTCTCCGGCGGAGGGATGCGAGAGTGGCCGAATCGGACGGTCTCGAAAACCGTTGTGTCGCAAGGCACCGTGGGTT
>JAJYYG010000144.1 GCA_021801235.1 Actinomycetes bacterium | reverse complement strand
CCACCCAAGCACGCGAGGTGGCGATCACCACGACCTCGGGGTGCGACCAGACGAACCGCTCGACCGCGTCCAGCACCTCCTCCACGTGGCCGGGTGACTCCGCCACCGCGGCGAACCCGAGCTCCGAGTGCTGCCACTGCTCGTGGAAGCCCACCTCCGCCGCCGCCACCCCGTAGCGGCTCCGCGCCGTCCCGACGAGGTGCTTGACGATCGCCCGCTTGGCCTTCAATGACGCACTGGCGTTCAGATGGAGCTCGACGGAGAGAGCGCAGACGTGCATCATGCCCCCAGGCTGACGCACTTCGCCGACGTCGGCACGCGCGCGCCGGAACACGGGGCAGGACGCGGCGGAAGGGCAGGGGGTGCCGGTACAGTGCCGACACACCGGGGGATCCAGCGGCGCATCGGGTGGTCGGTCCCCCATCGGGGGCAACCCCACGCGGGTCCGCAGCAGGAGGGGACGTCGTGCCGAGTGGACTCGTACTGGCCGGAGGTGGTGTGGCGGGGATCGCCTGGGAGACCGGCGTGCTCCGCGGGATCGAGGAAGTCGACCCCGCCCTCGCCGCCTCGCTGGTGGCGGCGGACGTGGTCGTCGGGACGTCGGCGGGGTCCACCGTCGCCGCCCAGATCGCCAGCGGGGCGACGTTGGCCGACCTCTACGCCGCCCAGCAGGCGCAGGCTTCCGAAGAGCTGGCGGTACCGGTCGACATGGGCACGCTGCTCGACCGACTGACCAGCGCGGCCGACGGGAGCCGATCGCCCGAGGACCTCCGGAGGAGGATCGGCGCCATGGCCACGGCCACCCGGACGGTGGACGAGGCCGACCGCCTGGCGGTGATCGCCGGTCGGTTGCCCACTTCGGAGTGGCCCGACCGCGACGTGAGGATCGTGGCCGTCGACGTCGGGTCGGGCGCGGTGGTGGTGTTCGACCGGCACGCCGGGATCACCCTGGTCGACGCGGTGGCCGCCAGCTGCGCCGTCCCGGGGGTGTGGCCCCCCGTCACCATCGCCGGTCGCCGCTACATGGACGGGGGTGTGCGCTCGTCGGCCAACGCCGACCTGGCGGCGGGGTGCGACCCGGTTGTGGTCCTGTCACCGGCTTCGCCCGATGCCCCGTCCCTCGGGAGCTCCACCCTCGGCGACGAGGTCGCGTCCCTCGCACCGGCGGACGTAGCCGTGGTCTCGGCCGATTCCGCGTCCGTTGCCGCCTTCGGACTCAACCCGCTCGACCCGGCCACGCGGCCCTCGTCGGCCGCGGCCGGGCGGGCCCAGGGGCGTCGCGAGGCCGCCCGTCTGGCTGCGGTTTGGAGCTGACTCCTGGAGTCCTGGACTCCGGCCGCCGGGGTCCCCACCTGAACTGCAAACGTCCCCGGCCACGCGTCGCCGCTCCCGCATCCGTCCACCGCCGACCCGGAGGCGCGACGCGAGGGTGTGGGCCGGTGGAATCCCCCGACCCACACCCTCACCGTGGCTCCGCTCGCCGTCAGGCGGCGGGCGCCGAGCCCCCGGGGCCGCCCCAACGACCGGGGCCGCCCGGGCCACCAGGCATGCCGGGCATGCCGATGCCCACGCTGGTGGCGGCCACCGTGGTGCCCGTCTTGGTGCCGAACACGGCCACCCGGTCACCGACCTTCACGTCGGCCAGGGTGGGGCTGGTCACGCCGCGGTCGCGGTAGGTGGTGGACGAGGTGACGTCCACGGTCACCGTGGAGCCTCCCGCCGCCGTCACGGTGAACGACGAGGTGCCCACCGAGGCGACCGTGCCCACCGCGGCCGGTGGGGTACGACCGGGGCCACCCGGGCCGCCCCACGACGGAGCGGTGGCCGGCTGGGTCGTGGATGCCGGCGTCCCTCCGGTGGCGGCTCCGGCGACTGCGGTGGCTCCGACGGCCAGTCCGACCGCCATGGCGGCCGCACCGGTGATGCGTGCCGCCTTACGTCGCCGGTCACGCCGGGCCGGACGGCCGGCGCCTGATGGTCCCGTCTCCGGGAGCCCGGGTACGGGGTGGGATGTTTCGGGGTACGGATCGGTCATCGATCGCTCCTTCGGGTGGTACAGACGGCGGAAGCCGCCGGGAGGGTCCGTCCCTGCCCAAGGAGGACACTGCACGTCCGAGCTGTGGCCCGGCTGGGAGACATGGCAGAACAACATAAGAACTGCCGGGCGTCCCACACGGCGGTGCGCCGGGCGCCCCACACGGCGGTGCGGCGGCCGCGCCCCGTCCCGCCCAGGCCGTCCGCCCTCACCGCACCCCGAGGAGCGCCCTCACGTCGTCCCAGCCCATCGCCACCGACTCCCCCACCACCGTCGCCGTCGACCGGTCCACCACCACGAACTGGGGGTAGCCGTGCACGCCGTAGTCCGTCCAGGCCCGGTCGCTCACCATCACGGGAACCCGGGTCACCCCTGCGCTCCGCCGGACGACCTGCTCCGGGCCGGTGGGACCGCGTCCCCGGGCCACCGCCACCATCGAGACGTCGTCGGGGAGCCCGAGCGCCTCCACCGACCGGAAGCCGTCCCAGAACACCTCACAACCCAGGCAGTCGGTGCTGAGGAACGCCACCAGAAGCCGGCCAGCTCGAGGGCCGCCGGCGTCCACGGCCACCTCCAGGGTCCGGCCGTCCGGTCCCGTGCCCACCAGGTCGGCCGCCGGACGCTCCACCGTACGGCCGGGCCGCTCGGTCGGGATCGCCCGCAACCCTCCGGGAACCATGCTGGTGGGTGGAACCGTCCCCGACCGGGGAGTGCTCCCGGCCGGCACCGCATCGGCACCCTCGCCGGACACCGGGTCGATCGCCGCTACTGCGGCATCGGCTCCCCCGCGGGGATCACCTCGACGGCGTTGCCGTTTCCACACCACCGGCACGTCACCTCCTCCACCGTCTCGTCGAGCACCTGCTCGTCCTCGAGGGTCAGCGCACCCCCGACCGAGTAGTGGTGGAAGGCGGTGGTCCGGCGGTTGGTGACCACGGTGAACCGGGTCAGGTTCCCGCAGGCGGCACACCGGTAGCGCGTGGCGGCGGTATCCGGCACGAGGGCGGTCGAGGAGGCATCGTGGTCGTCGCTGGTCACCTCTCCACGGTAGTCGCCGGCGGACCCTGCTCCGGGCCGACGGCACCCGAGCGCCGGATCCCGGACGACGAACACCTGTTCGCTACGATGGGCACCGTGTCCACAGCCGTGCAGGCGACGTTCGACGACCTCGGCACCCCGCTCCGGGCCGTGACCTTCGTCGTGGTCGACGTCGAGACCACCGGCGGGTCCCCCGCCACCTCGTCCCTCACCGAGATCGCCGCGGCCAGGTACCGCGGTGGGGAGCTGCTCGGCACCTTCCAGACCCTGGTACGGCCGGACGAGCCCATCCCGCCGTTCATCACCGCGTTGACCGGCATCAGCGACGCAACCGTGGCCGGCGCACCGCCGGTCGGCGCCATCCTTCCCTCCTTCCTCGAGTTCGTCGGGGGTGCGGTGCTCGTCGGCCACAACGTCCGCTTCGACCGCTCCTTCCTCGACCACGCCCTGGTGGCGACCGGCCGCGAGCGCCTGGCCAACACCACCGTGGACACGTTGGCGCTGGCGCGGCGCCTGGTCCGCGACCAGGTCCCCGACTGCAAGCTGGGTACCCTCGCCACCTCCCTCGCCCTCCCCCACCGCCCGTCCCACCGGGCGCTCGCGGACGTCCTCGCCACCGGCGACCTGCTCCACGCCCTCCTCGAGCGGGCGGGCTCCTACGGTATCGTCGGCCTGGCCGAGCTGCTCGACCTCCCCCGCCTCGTCGGCCATCCCCAGTCCGCCAAGCTCACGCTCACCGTCCGGCTCCCCCACCGGCCCGGCGTCTACTGGTTCACCGATGCGGCCGGCACCGTGCTCTACGTGGGCAAGGCGACCGACCTCCAGGCCCGCGTGCGGTCGTACTTCACCGCCGACCGGCGTCCGAAGGTCGCAAGGCTCCTCCGCCAGCTCCACGCGGTCCACCACCGCGAGTGCCCGGGACCGTTGGCCGCCGCCGTGCTCGAGGGCCGTCTCATCCGGCAGTGGGCGCCACCGTACAACCAGCAGGGAAAAGTCCGACGACCGGCGCAACGAGGACCGGAAGGGCACCGCGGCGTCCCCCCGGGCGGGACCGGCACCGGGCGACGCCGCGGAAGGCGCACCGCCTGGACGGCCGAGCAGCTCGCCGGGGCTCCGATGGCACTCCTCGCCCCCCTGGCGGAATCCATCACCGCCCTCGCCCGTGCCCACCGTTTCGAGCAGGCCGCCCGGGTGCGCGACGAGGCCGAACGGCTCCGCCACCTGCTCGTCCGCTCACGGCTGGTGGAGTCCCTGCGCGCCGCGGGAAGCATCGTCCTGGACGTCGAGGGCGAGGGGACCGTCCTGGTGACCGACGGCCTGCTCCGTTCCCGTGCCGCCGTGACAGCCGCCGGCACCCCGGCCGACGGGCCGGAGTGGCCCGGCCACGCCCTGCCCGCCGACGACGTCGGGTGCGAGCTCGAAAGGGCCATCGTGGCGCAGTGGATCCATCGCCACGCCGACGGTGTCCGCGTGGTCGACGTCGGCGCCCCGGTCGGCATCGCCTGCCCGGCACGGCGCATCCCGCCCATCTCCGAGCTCTGCGGACCCATGACGGACGATCCCGACCCAACGGCGGGACGGTAGGCGCGAGCCGGTGGCGCGACTCCCTACCGATGGCGGCAGAGGCGGGTTCCCGCGGGTGCCGACCGGTGCGGTCAGACCGGGATGTGCCATCCCGGGCCAAGGTACGGTGCGCCCATGCGACTCGACCACCCCGCACCCTTCGGACCGCGCTGGCGCGGGCGGTGGATCTGGCACCAGCGCCCGGCGATCCGGGCGGACACCGCCACCCGCCCCGTCCTGGCGGACCCGGTCGACACCGTCGCCCTGTTCCGACGCGAGCTTCCCCTCGCCGCCGATCCGCACCGGGCCGTCGGCCGGCTGTGGGTCGACGGACGCTACGTCCTAGCGGTCAACGGCACCGAGGTGGCCCGGGGGCCGGTGCGGGCCGACCCACGCCAGGCCCACTACGACGTGGTCGACCTGACCGGCGTGCTCCGTGCCGGCACCAACGTCCTCGCCCTCACCGCTCGCCACTTCGGCACCGCCACCTCGTGGTGGACGCCGGTGCCGCCGACCTATGCGCTCGGCGCCGGGTGCGTCGTGTTCGAGGCCCTGATCGACGACGAGTGGATCGTGAGCGACCGGTCGTGGGCCTGCCGGCCGGGAGACGCCTGGACTCCGGTGCCGGTCCCCGGCGACGTCGCCAGCCTCCCCCTCGAGTCCTTCGATGCCGGGCGCCATCCCGCGGGCTGGGACGTCGCCGGGTTCGACCCCTCCGGATGGAACCCCTCCGTCGAGGTCGCCCCGTTCCACGTCGGGGCCTCCGGGGATCCCCGGCCCCCGAGCGAGCCGTTCGGCATGCTCCGGCCGCCGGTGCGCTCGGCGTTCCCCGGTGGCCGGCAGCACACTGCTCCGCCCGCGGTCCTCCGTGCGGTCCCCGGCGCCCCGTCGGAGGGCGACCCGGTCCGCCAGGTCCTCGCCGACGAACGGTCGGGCTCGACGGACCCCGACCCGGACCCCGTCGCCGACCCGGACCCCGTCGCCGACGTTGCCGCCGCCACGTTCGACTTGGGCCGCATCGTGGCCGGGACGGTGGTGCTCGAAGTGACCGGGGCGGATCCCGGCACGGTGATCGACGTGGCCGCCGCCGAGCACCTCGACGACCGCGGGCACCTCGCTCCGCTCGGCCAGCACGCCGGCTTCCGTTACGTCTGCCGCGGCGGAGACACCGAGCGCTTCGAGACCTTCGACGTGCTCGGCACCCGCCACCTGCACGCCAGCGTGCGCACCGGAGGCCCTCTCCCCGGGCTCGCGCTCTCCGTCCAGGACCGCCACCGCCCGCGCCCGTCCGGCGCGTCCTTCGCCTGTTCGGACCCCCTCCTCGAAAACGTCTACGCCACCGGGCTCCGCACGGTCGACCTGTGCGCGCTCGACTCGTACGTCGACTGCCCCACTCGGGAGCAGCGGGCGTGGACCGGCGACTCGGTGGTCCACCAGATGGTGGACCTGGTGGCCAACCCCGACTGGTCGATGGCCCGGTGGCACCCCGAGCTGGCCGCCTCCGCACGCTCGGACGGCATGCTGGCCATGGCCCCCGCCTCGGACTTCTGGGCCGACGACCGGACCTTCGTACCCGACTGGGCGCTCCACTGGGTCCGGTCGTTGCACAACCTCTACCGCTACACGGGCGACCGGGCCCTGCTGGCCGCGCTGCTCCCCGTCGCGGAGCGGGCCCTGCGCTGGTTCGACTCCTATCTGGGGGCGGACGGCCTCGTCCACGACGTATCCGGATGGGTCCTGCTCGACTGGGCGAGCGTCTACGCAGCCGGCACCTCCTCCACCCTCAACGCACTGTGGGCGCGCGCCCTCGAAGACCTCGCCCAGATGGCCGAGTGGTCGGGCAATGCCGGTACCGCCGCATGGGCGAGGAGCCGCTACGACGGCGTCCGGGACGGCTTCGACGCCTTCTGGGACCCGGCGCGCTCCGTCTACGTCGACCACCTCGTCCACGGGGAGATGCGGCCCGAGGCCGCCCAGCACGGCGGTGCGGCGGCGCTGGCCGCCGGGCTCGTCGCCCAAGACCGGACACCGCAGGTCATCGCCCGGCTCACCGACCGTTCCCGATTGGTCCGCCACTCCTGGGTGATGGACACGGTGACCGCCGGGGGCACCTCCGACGGGTTCGTGCACCTCGCCACCGGCTACCCGGAGCCGAGCTGGGACGCCCTTGGGCAGATGGTGGAGGCCGAACCGTTCTTCCGATACGTCCTGCACGACGGGCTGGCCCGGGCCGGGCGGGCCGACCTCGTCGCCGGGCTCTGCCGGGACTGGGAGGTCTTCCTCGCGGCCGGCGAGACCACCTGGCCCGAGTGCTGGGTGGGTGGGACCCGGTGCCACGGCTGGTCGTCCACGCCGACCCGCGACCTGGTGGTCCACACGGTCGGGATCACGCCCGGCGAGCCCGGCTATGCGACGGTGCGGGTCGCTCCGGCGTTGGGCGACCTCGACTGGGCCCGGGCGACCGTGCCGACCCCCCACGGCTGGGTGACGGTCGAAGCACACGCCGACGGCACGATGGAGGTGGACAGCCCGGTGCCCGTCATGCGCCCCGACTGACCCCCCGGCCCCGCCGGCCGGGCCGGCCCCTACGACCGGGCCTACCGGAGCGTCGCCCGGACCGGGAGGTGCTTCACCCCGCCCACGAAGTTGGCCTGTGCCCACTGGGGCTCGCCGTCGAGCTCCAGCGTCTCGACCGTCTCCATCAGCTTGGGGACGATGGTCCGGAGCTCGCGTCGGGCGAAGGTCGAGCCCAGGCAGAAGTGCTCGCCACCGCCGAAGGCGATCATCCGGTTGGCGTTGGGGCGCCCGACCCGGAACGCCATGGGCTCGTCGAACATCCGCTCGTCCCGGTTGGCGGACGGATAGGAGAGCAGGATGCGGTCGCCGGCGGGGATCTCCACTCCGGAGAGCTCGGCCGGCTCCTCCAGATAGCGCAGGAAGTGGCGGACCGGCGACGTCCAGCGGATCATCTCGTCGACCGCGCCGGTCACCAGCTCCGGGGAGGCCTGCAGCTGCGCGAGCTGGTCAGGACGGCGGGCCAGCGCCTCCACACCCCCCGCCAGCGCGTACGAGGTCGTGTCGTGCCCCGCGGTGGCGACGATGATGTAGTACCAGAGCGTGGCATGGCGGTCCATCGGGCAGCCGTCCACCTGGCCGTTGGCGATCACCGTGGCCAGGTCGTCGGTGGGGTGCTCCCGCCGCTCGGCCGACAGGTGGGCGAAGTACTCGTCGAACTGCCCGATGGTGTCGGTGAGCAGGGCCACGGGGTCGGCGAGGTCGCCCAGGTACTCCGGATCGGCGGCGCCGAAGACCCCTTGCGTCAGGCGCAACATGGTGGACTCGTCCTCGGGCGGCACGCCGAAGATGCTCATGATCACCCGGAGCGTGTAGGGCACGGCGATGTCCTGGGCGAAGTCGCACCGCCCCTGGCGTTCGCGGAACGTGGCGACGAACTCCGCGGCGATGGCGTCGATGGCCTCCTGGCGGCGGGCCACCGCCCGGGGCCGGAACCAGTCGTTGGCCAGGCCGCGGTGGGCGCTGTGCTCGTGGCCGTCCATGTGGATGAGCGTCTTCGGCTCGATGCCCAGCGAGTTGAGGAACGCGAACTGCAGATCGGGCCCGAGGACCGAGTTCCGGGTGTTGCGGAAGCGTTCGTTGTCGCGGGAGACGGCGAACACGTCGGCGTGGCGGGTCACCGCCCAGAACGGGGTGTACCCCTCGGCCTCGACCCGGAGCACGGGGGCCTCGCTCCGGAGCTCTGCGGCCACCGCGTGCCACCGCTCCTGGTCGGCATACCCCACGGGATCGAGGAAGATCTCCCCGCGCGGATCCGTGCGCAGTCCCTGCCAGGTCGTCGTCATCGGCTCATCCTCTCCATCGTCACGGAGACGCCGGTCCCCCCGACAGCTCCCGTCATCCCTGCCCGCCCGTCCCCGCCGAAGCCGCGTCGATCTCCTCGGCCGCCGCCTCCCGGGAGACCCGGATCAGCGACTCGAGGACCCGTGCGGCGCCGCCGTCGTCGAGAAGCGCCCCGGCCCGGTCGACCCCGGTCGGAAAGTCCCCGGCGAGCCCCAGCACCACCAGGGACGCCGCCGCGTTGAGCACGGCGACGTCGCGGTGTGGTGACGGGTCGCCCGCCACCACCCGTCGGATGGCCTCTGCGTTGACCGCGGCGTCGCCACCCCGCAGGTCCTCGAGGGTGGCGGGGGCGAACCCGAGCTCGCCCGGATCCACCCGGTAGATCGAGGTCTCGTAGTCCGTCCCGCTCCCGGACCGGTT
>JAJYYG010000035.1 GCA_021801235.1 Actinomycetes bacterium | reverse complement strand
CGGCGTCTGCGGCGCGTCGGTCCCCGTCTTCGGTGGGGTCACCCTCGATCTGTGCGGCCTGGCCGGCATCGCCGACGTCGACGAGACGTCGCTGGTGGCCGACCTGCGGGCGGGGACCTTCGGGCCGGACGTCGAGTCCGGCCTCCGGGAGGGACACGGCCTGACCCTCGGCCACTCCCCCCAGTCGCTCGCCCTCTCGACGGTCGGGGGGTGGCTCGCCTGCCGGGGGGCGGGGCAGTACTCGAACCGGTACGGGAAGATCGAGGACATGGTGCTCGGGCTCGAGGTCGTCCTGGCCGACGGCACGGTGGTCCGCACCGGCGGGCACGGGCCACGCGCCGCCACCGGACCCGACCTGACCCAGGTGTTCGTGGGCAGCGAGGGCACCCTCGGCGTCATCACCGAAGGCCGGTTCCGGGTCCATCCCGTCCCCGACGGCTCCGGCCGCCGGGCCTTCGGGTTCCCTTCGTTCGCCGACGGCCTGGAGGCCTGCCGGCGGATCCTCCGGCGGGGCGCCACCCCGGCGGTCCTCCGGCTCTACGACGCCACCGAGTCCGGCCGCTCCTTCGACCGGCCGGACACCAACGTCCTCATCGTGGCGGACGAGGCCGATCCCGGGCTGGTGGACGCCACGCTCGCCATCGTCGACCAGGAGTGCGGGACGGGCCAGGTGCTCGACGCCGCCCTGGTGGAGCGCTGGATGACGCAGCGCAACGACGTCTCCGCCCTCGCCCCCCTGTGGCGCGGCGGGATCGTGGTGGACACCGTCGAGGTCTCGGCCCGGTGGAGCGCGCTCCCCGGACTGTACCGGGCCGTGCTCGACGCGCTCGGCGGCATCGAGGGCACGATGGCCGCCTCCTCCCACCAGTCGCACGCCTACACCGACGGCGCCTGCCTCTACTTCACCTTCGCCGGCCGGCAGGGGGGGACGGGCCGCAGCGGGGACGACCCCGGACCCGGTCCTGGGCGCGACGCCTGGGCGGAGCGCTACTACACCGCGGCATGGGACGCGGTCACCGCCACTACCGAGGCTGCGGGAGGGGCGATCAGCCACCACCACGGGATCGGGCTCAACCGGGCGCGCTTCCTCCCCGGGGCCCTGGGGCCGGCGTTCGGGGTGCTCTCGGCGATCAAGCAGTCCCTCGACCCCCGCGGGATCCTCAACCCCGGAAAGCTCGGGCTCCCCACACCCTTCGGGTCGCCCGGATGGCCGCTCCGTTCCGGAGCCGGCGTCCCGGGGGACCACCCGTGAGCATCCTGGTGATCGACGTCGGCACCTCCGGGGTGCGCGGCGCCATCGTCCACGGCGACGGGACGGTCGCCCACAGCCACGCCGTCCCGGTGCTGCCCGACACCCCGTTCCCCGGTCTGGTCGAGTTCGACGCCTCGGCCATGGCGGACGCCGTCCTGGAGGTGGCCGGCCGGTCCCTGGCCGAGGGTGGTCCGGTCGAGGCGGTTGGCATCGCCAACCAGCGGGCGTCGACCATCGTCTGGGAACGGGCGACCGGGCGACCGGTGGGACCCGGTATCGGATGGCAGGACCTCCGCACCGTCGGCACCTGTCTCGAGCTGCAGGCGCGGGGGATCCGGACCGCACCCAACGCCTCGGCCACCAAGGTGGCCGCCCTGCTCGACCAGTTCGACCCCGACCGGGCCCGGGCGGAGCAGGGTGAGCTCGCCTTCGGCACCGTCGACACCTGGGTGGCCCGGACCCTGAGCGGCGGGGGCCTCCACGTGACCGACGCCTCCAACGCGGCCGTCAGCGGGCTGATCACCCGCGATGCCTCCGGGTGGGACCCGTCCACCCTCGAGGCCCTGCGGATCCCACCGGCCATGCTCGCCACCATCGTCGATTCGAGCGGGGTGGTCGGCGAGGCGACCGAGCTCCCGGGCGCCCCCCCGATCGCCGGGATGGCGGGCGACCAACAGGCGTCCCTGGTGGGCCAGGGGTGCACCCGACCCGGCCTGGCCAAGGCCACCTTCGGGACGGGGGGGATGCTCGACCAGTGCGTCGGGCCGGTGCGGCCGGCGTTCTCCGCCCGTGGGGAGGGTGGCACGTTCCCGTTGGTGGCCTGGCAGCGGGGTGGGGTCGTCACCTGGGGGATCGAGGCGATCATGCTCTCCGCCGGGACCTGCGTGGAGTGGCTGCGCGACGACCTCGGCCTGATCGGGACCGCCGCGGACTCCGAGGCGGTGGCCGCCGCCTGCGAGGACTCCGGCGACGTGTGGTTCGTGCCTGCGCTCCTCGGGCTGGGCACGCCGGTCTGGGACTTCGGGGCCCGGGGCACCTTCGTCGGCATCACCCGGGGCACGGGCAGGCCCGAGCTGGTCCGGGCCGTCCTCGAGGGAGTCGCCCACCGGGGGGCCGATCTGCTCGAGGCGGCGGAGCGCGACTCCGGCCTGCCCATCGCCGCGCTCCGGGTCGACGGCGGCATGTCGGCCAATGACGTCTTCACCCAGGCCCTGGCCGACGCCTGCGGGCGCCCGGTGGAGGTCGCCCCGGTGGTCGAGGCGACCACGGTCGGCGCCGCCGCGCTGGCCGGGCTCGCCGTCGGCACCTGGGGCGACGAAGCGGAGCTGGACGACGCCTGGGCTCCCCGGAAGGTGGTCGAACCGAAGGGGACGGACACCGAGCACGCCGCCCACCGGGAGCGGTGGCTGGCGGCACGGGCCCGGTCAGAGGGCACCATCCCGGAGCTTTCCGCTCTCGACTTCTGAGATCTCCCTCCGGGGCGGCGATCGGGTACGGCACCATCGGGCCGGTAACGTGGTCGCCGAGTGAGCGCGCCCGTGATCGGGCCGGTGCCACGCCGGTGGCCAGGGGAGCGAGGAGCCGCATGACGACCGACACAGGCACGGGGTCCGCCGCCGCGACGACACCGTCGCCCGTCCCGGACGCAGGACCCGATCCGAACCGGTTCGACGAGGCGGTGAGCGTGGCCCGTGCCCTCCACGCCTCCTTGTCCCGCGTCCTCCTCGGCACCCCGGGGGCAGTGACCGCCGCGGTGGTGGCAGCCCTGGCCGGCAGCCACCTGCTCATCGAGGACGTGCCCGGTGTAGGAAAGACGGTGCTGGCCCGGTCGCTCGCCACGACGATCGGTGCCTCCCTCTCACGGATCCAGGGCCATCCCGACCTTCTGCCCTCGGACGTGACCGGGGTGTCCGTCTATGCGTCGGAGCGTGGGACGTGGGAGTTCCGCCCCGGGCCGGTCTTCGCCCACGTCGTGCTGCTCGACGAGCTGAACCGGACCCCGCCGCGCACCCAGTCGGCGCTCCTCGAGGCCATGGAGGAGCACCAGGTCACGGTGGACGGGGAGTCGTGGCCGCTGCCCCGGCCCCACCTGGTCATCGCCACCCAGAACCCGATCGGCCAGCTCGGGACCTATCCGCTGGTGGAGAGCCAGCTCGACCGGTTCGGGCTCTCGACCTCGATCGGCTATCCCGACGCGGAGGTCGAGACCCGCCTGGTGCTGCACAACGGCGGACGGTACGCGCTCGACTCCCTGGCACCCGTCTGCCACCCCGCCCAGTGGGAGCAGGTCATCGACACCACCGGATCCGTCCGGGTGGTGACGCCGGTGGCCGCATACGCGGTCTCCCTGGTCCGGGCCACCCGCTCGGTGGGGACGGTGCGCCTGGGGGCGAGCCCGCGGGCGGCCATCTCGCTGATCCGCGCCGCCCAGGCCTACGCCGTCCTCTCGGGGCGGGACTACGTGACGCCGGAGGACGTCCAGGCGGTGGCCGGTCCCTGCCTCACCCACCGCCTGGTCACCGAGACGACCGGAGACGACCGGCACGCGCTGGTCCGCCAGATCGTGGCCGCCACCCCCGTTCCCCGGCCATGAGCGCGGACGGAGCGAGGATCACTCCCCTGTTCGGCATCACCGCCGCCGTCGTCGGGATCGTCGCCGGCACCGGGGGGGTCCTCGTGGCCCGGGCCGCCTTCGGTCCCGGCACCGCTCCGGTCGGGGCCGCCCTCGGGCTGACCGTCGGGATCCCCGTCTCCCTGTGGTCCACCTCCGCCCGCCGGACCCGGCGCGCCCGGCGCCGCCTGCCGGGGGGGCGGCGGGTCCGCACCCGGGTCCACGCCGTGGCCTGGTTCGGCCCGGTGGCGGGCAGCATCCTCACCGTCCTTGCCTGGTCCGGCGTCGCCCATTCGAGCGGTTCCGGTCTCGTGCAGGCCATCGGCGCCCTGCTGGCGGCCGTGCTCGCCACCGGGATCGTGGCCCCCGCGGTGCCGGCCCACCGCGCCCGGGTCCGGTGCATCTCGTCGCCGTCCGACGGGAGCGCCGGCACCCCGGTCGGCCTCGAGATGGAGGCCGACCGCCCGGTCCGGATCCGGCCCCTCGACCCGCCCGGGGCGGACGCCACCGCATCCGGAAGGGTGCGGGGAGCCCGCCGGGTCACGGTGGACGTCGTCCCCGGCCACCGGGGCGTCCTCGAAGCGGTCACCGTCCAGATCGCATCCTCGGCGCCGTTCGGCATGGTCTGGTGGGCCCGCGACGTCACCGTCGCCCTGCCGAGGGCGCTCCATGTCGCACCCCGGCCCGGGACCGCCGATCCGGTCCCCCGGGGTTCCGATGACACCGAGGGCGACGCCCTCCGGCGCCTGGCGTCCCCGTCAGGCGAGACGCGGGGGATCCGTCCCTACCGGCAGGGGGACCTCCGGCGGACGATCCACTGGCCCGCCAGTGCCCATACCGGGACGATCATGGTCAACGAGTCCGAGCTGCCCGGCGGTGATCCGGTGGTGGTCGAGGTCACGCTCCCCCCCGACGAGGCGGAAGCCGAGCACGAGGCCGGCCGCATGCTGGCGGTGGTGACCGGGTTCCTCGACCGGGGCATTCCGGTTCTGCTCGCCACGCGGGAGGTCGGGGGGTCGGTGACCCTTCCGGTCACCGACCGCGTCTCGGCCGGGCGACGCCTGGCCCGGGCGGTGGCCGCCCCGGCCGTGCTCGAGGAGGCGGGAGCCGAGAAGGCATGACCCTGTGGGAGCGGGTCGTCCAGGCCAACCGACCGGGGCCACCTGAGGACTCGGTGCGGTTCCGCACCGCATCGACCCTGGCCGTGATGGTGGCGATCGGTGCCTGCTGGAGCCAGGGCGAGCTGTCGGCCCCCCTCGCCCTGTTCACCATGGCCGCCACCGCCACCGGCAACGCACTCTCCTACTGGCGCCGGGCCCGCCCCTGGATGGTGGTGAAACCGATCCTCGCCTTCTGCGTGGTCGGAGGGTTCTTGTGGTTCCTGATCACCGTCACCCGCACTGCCACGCCAGGCGACATCGCCACGGTGGAGCAGCCACTCGCCGCCCTGTTCGCCTGGGTGCTGTCGACCCACGCCTTCGACGTGCCGGCACGCCGGGACGTCGCCTACTCCCTGGCCGGGTCCGCCGCGCTGATGGCGGTGGCGGCCGCCCAGACCGTCGACCTCTCCCTCGTCCCGTACGTGCTGGTCTGGGCGGCCTGCGGCCTGTGGGGCCTGGTGGCGATGTGGCAGTCGATGTCCGGCGCCCGGGGAGTCCCGTGGGGCAGCCTGGCCGCCTCCTCGCTGGTAGTGGCGTTCCTCGCCGTCGCCTTCGTCGCGCTCCTGCCCGCCCCCCAGGTGTCCACCACGTTGATCTTCCCGTCCTCGTCGGCGGGCGACACCCCGGTCAACACGCCGTCCAACCTGACCGACGGCCGTTCATCGTTGCCGGCGCACGCCGCGGCGCCGGACGGACCGACCCGGGTCGGCGGCTACCTGGGCTTCGCCAAGTCCCTCGACACCGCCGTGCGGGGGAACCTGGGCAACCAGGTGGTGATGCGGGTCCGCGCCAGCCGACCGAGCTTCTGGATCGGCCAGACCTACGACACCTGGAACGGCCAGAGCTGGGTCGAGACCTCCGACCCCGCCAACGGCCCCAACCTCCGCCGCCTCACCTCGGGATCGCCCTTCACCATCCCCCTGACCCCCGACCAGCAGGCGCCGCTCGCCGGTGGCACCACCGACGTGCAGACCTTCTACCTGGCCGAGTCGGGCCCCAACCTCGTCTTCCACGCCGACAACATCGAGCGGGTCTACCTCCAGTCCCAGCGGCTGTTCCTCACCGGGGACGGGACCATCGTCTCCAGCACCTCGATGGGGGCCGGAACCGTCTACACGGTGGTCTCCGCCGACAACGTCGCCACCCCGGCCCAGCTGCGCGCCGCCACCGTTCCCCCGGCCGCCGGTGCCAAGCAGGCCGCCCTGGCCGACCCTGCCCGCTACCTGCAGCTCCCCCACCCTGATCCCCGGGTCACCGCGCTCGCCCGGGCGATCACCGCGGGGATCACCCCCAACGCGACCAGCGGCCCGCGGACCTACGACAAGATCGCGGCCATCGAGGCGTGGATGAGCTCGCACATCCACTACTCGACCGACATTCCGCCGTTGCGACCCGGCCAAGATGCCGTCGACTCGTTCCTCTTCGGAAGCCGGATCGGCTACTGCGAGCAGATCTCGACCGCCACCACCGTGATGCTCCGTTCCCTCGGCATCCCCGCACGGGAGGCGGTCGGCTACGTTCCCGGCTCGTACAACCCGATCACCGACCTCTACAAGGTGGAGGCCAAGGACGCCCATGCCTGGGTGCAGGTGTGGTTCCCCGGCTACGGGTGGCAGAGCTTCGACCCGACCGCCGACGTGCCGCTCGCCAACCCGAGCCCCGGTTCGGTGATCGCCCACAGCACCGCCACCTTCCTCGGCCACCTGCCGTGGGTGCCGATCGGCCTGGTGGTGGTGGCCGCAGCGATCGCCGTCGACCTCCGTCGCCGCTATCGGAACCGGCCGAGGAACTGGGCCGAGCGGGTCGTCCGCGACCTCGAGCGCGCCGGGCGCCGGGCGGGCCACGCACGGGGCGGCAACGAGACGCTGACCAGGTACTGCGACCGCCTGTCCCGAGCGGCCCCCGACCTCGCGCCTGCACTCCGGGCGACGGCTGCAGCGGTGGAGGCCTCCGCCTACGGTGGCGTGGAGCCCGACCCGTCCACGGTCGCCGCCCTTACCGCGTTCGGCCGCAAGCTCCGGCTCCCCCGCCGGGCGCCCGCCGCCGATCAGCCCCCTGCCGACGCCATCGCCTCCGCGAACGACGCCCCGGCGGCCAGCAGCGGACGGTAGCCCATCAGCTGGCGGGGCCGGCTGATGGCCAGCGCCGCGGCCAGGCGGTCGCCCCGCCGGTAGAGGGCGACCAGTCGGCGGTCCTCCACCGACCCGTCGACCACCACCACCTCGTCGCCGGGAGCCGGTCGGCCGAGCACCTGGATCTTCGCGCCGTACTGGTCCGACCAGAAGAACGGAACCGGGGCGTAGGGCTCGGCCGCACCGGAGCCGGCCAGCAGGTTCCGGGCGGCGACCGGCCCGCCCTCGGCGGCGTTGGTCCAGTGCTCCAGCCGGATGTCGGCGTCGAGCACCGGGTGGTGCCAGCGGGCCACGTCGCCCGCCGCCACCACCCGGTCGGCGGCGAACAGCCGCTCGTCACAGCGCACGCCGTCGTCCAGCACCAGGTCCGAGCCGGCCAGCCAGTCGACGGCCGGGTCTACACCGATCCCCACCACCACCACGTCGGCGTCCACCGACGAGCCATCGTCGAGACGGACCGTGGTCGGCTGCCCGCTCCCGGGCGCGCCGCCCCCGTCGATCGACACGACACCCACCCCGAGCCGGAGGTGCACCCCTGCGTCCCGGTGGAGCCCGGCACAGGCCTCGCCCATCTCCTCGCCCACCACCCGGGCGAGCGGGGTGGCCAGGGTCTCCACCACGGTCACCGCACAACCCAGGCCGTGACACGTCGAGGCCACCTCGGCGCCGATGAACCCGGCGCCGATCACCACGACCCGGGCGCCGGCTCCCGCCGCCTCGAGGTCCGACCGGAGCCCCAGGCAGTCGTCGAGGGTCCGAAGCGTCCGGACCGCGGGATGCCCTGCGGTGCCCGGGAGCGTCCGGGCCCGCGCACCGGTGGCGATCACCAGGCCGTCGTAGCCGAGCTCGGAGCCGTCTTCGGTGACGACGGAGCGGCCCGCCACGTCGAGGCCGGTCACCCGGCTCCCGAGCCGGAAGTCGAGCCCGAGGGTGTCGAGCCGGTCAGGCGCGTGGTGGTGGACCCGGAGGACGTCCCAGGTACCCGCCAGCAGCTGCTTGGACAACGGCGGCCGATCGTAGGGGGCGTGGACCTCGTCCCCGATGATCACCACCGGGCCGGTGTGCCCGAGGTGGCGTACCTCCTCGGCCGCCCGCAGCCCGGCGAGCGACGCGCCCACCACCACCACGGTGCCCTCGGCCGGGACCGGACCGCTCACCGGCCGAACATCGCCAGCCACCGCGCCGCGTCCGCCGGCCGGAAGACGACGTTGTCCCTCCGGACCTGGCCGAGGGGGGCGGAGGACTCCGGCGCGTAGCGGTGGCCCGGGAAGAGCACGGTGTCGTCGGGGATCCGGGCCAGCCGCATGGTGAGCGACTCGTACATCGCCTCCGGGTCCCCGCCCGGGAGGTCGGTACGCCCGCACCCCTCGAGGAAGAGGGTGTCCCCCGACACCAGCCGGCCCTCGACGAGGAAGCACTGGCTCCCCGGCGTGTGGCCCGGCGTGTGGACCAGGGTGACCGGCACCTCGCCGACCGCGACGACGTCGCCCCCGTGGTGGGTGACCAGCTCGCCGGCCCCGACCCCGGTCACCCGCTCCACCCACGGCGCCTCGTCGGCCTGCACGTGCACGGGGACCGCGGCCCGCTCGAGGAGGCGGGCGATCCCCTCGATGCTCGTCCCCATCAGGTCCCCGCCCACGTGGTCGGGGTGGTAGTGGGTGGCGAGCACCCCGACGCACCGCATGTCGTCGGCCGCCAGCACGGCGAGCAGGTCGTCCACGCCGTAGGCCGGATCGACGATCAGCGCCTCTCCGGTGAGGCGGTCACCCACGAGGTAGACG
>JAJYYG010000152.1 GCA_021801235.1 Actinomycetes bacterium | reverse complement strand
GAGACGATCAAGTCGTTCACCGAGCTCCGGCGCGGACTGGTCCTGGTCACCGGGCCCACCGGTTCGGGCAAGTCGACGACGCTCGCTTCGCTGATCGATATCATCAACCGGACAAAGCCGTTGCACATCGTCACCGTGGAAGACCCGATCGAGTTCCTCCACGACCACAAGCGCTCGATCATCAACCAGCGGGAGATCGGTGAGGACACCTTCTCGTTCGCGGAATCCCTCCGTCGCGTCCTCCGCCAAGATCCTGACGTCATCCTCGTGGGCGAGCTGCGTGACCTCGAGACGATCTCCACCGCGCTGACCGCGGCGGAGACGGGCCACCTGGTGTTCGCCACCCTCCACACCCAGGACGCACCCCAGACGGTGGACCGGATCATCGACGTCTTCCCGACTTCGCAACAAGAGCAGATCCGGGTGATGCTGGCGGCGACGCTCGAAGGCGTGGTCACCCAGCAGCTCATCATGAACGCGGAGGGCACCGGTCGGGTGGCCTGCTGCGAGGTGCTGGTCTGCACCTCGGCGGTCCGCAACCTGATCCGCTCCTCGAAGACCCACCAGATCTACTCCCTCATGCAGACCGGAGGCTCGTACGGCATGCAGACGATGGACCAGGGTCTGGCCCGTCTCGTCCATGCGGGGCTGATCTCCGAGAGCGTGGCCTACGACCGCAGTCGCAACGAGGACGACCTCCGGAACCATCTCAACTCCTGACCGGCCGTAGGCCACCGGGAGCCATGAACAGCGAAGAGGGGCAATGCCGTGGCAATGACATTCGAGTACAAGGTTCGGGACCGGTCCGGAAGCCTGGTCGAGGGGCAGCTCGAAGGCGACAGCATGGCGCTGGTGGTGAGGCGTCTGCGCGAGATGGGGTACATGCCCATCTCCGTCACGCCCAAGGCGTCCATCAACATGAAGACCGAGATCAACATCCCGGGCATCTCGAACCGCGTGAAGCTGAAGGAAGTGGCGGTCGTCACCCGGCAGCTCTCCACCATGGTCGACTCCGGCCTGTCGGTGGTGCGCTCTCTCGGCATCCTCATCGGGCAGGTCGAGAACGCGGAGCTCGCACGCGTCCTCACCGCGGTCCGCCTCGACGTGGAGCACGGGTCGTCCCTCTCTGCCGCATGCGCCAAGCACCCGAAAGTGTTCTCGAACCTGTTCTGCACGCTCGTCCAGGCCGGCGAGGTCGGCGGTAACCTCGACCAAGTCCTGGGCAGCCTGGCCACCACCATCGAGAAGCAGGCGAACCTGAACCGGACGATCCGCTCGGCGATGACCTACCCGGCCGTGGTCCTCTCGGTGATGGTGATCATCTTCACCGCCATGATCGTCTTCATCGTGCCCGTGTTCCAGAACCTCTTCAAATCGCTGGGCGGCACGCTGCCCCTCCCGACCCGAATCCTGATCCGGATCTCCCAGATCATCACCAGCCCCTGGGTGCTGCTGGTGATCGCGATGATCATCGGGGCGATCATCGGCGTGCGCCGGTGGATCACCACGGAAGCGGGTCGCCACCAGTGGGACCGGTTGAAGCTCCGTCCTCCGGTGTTCGGCCCGCTCTTCCACAAGGTGTCGCTGGCCCGGGTCTCGTCCACGCTCGCTTCGCTGGTCACCTCCGGAGTGCCGATCCTCGAGTCCCTGGACATCTGCGCCGACACGTCCGGCAATGTCATCGTGGGGGACGTGCTCCGCCAGGCGAAGGACGGGGTGCGGGAGGGCCGGCCGCTGGCGGATCCCCTCCGCGAGCACGAGGATGTGATCCCCGCGCTCATGGTGCAGATGATCGAGGTGGGCGAGCAGACGGGTGCCCTCGACGGCATGCTCGCCAAGGTGGGGGAGTTCTACGACCAGGAGGTCGAGTCGACGGTCTCCAACCTGACCTCGCTGCTCGAACCGATGTTGACCCTGGTGATGGGCGCCGGTGTCGGAGCCATGGTGATCTCGCTCTATCTGCCGATGTTCAGTTACATCACCCTGATCCACTGACCGGTCCGGATCGTCGCCCATCGGTGCCGGGGACCCGAAGACGCTACCCAATTGAGGCTAAAGTCGCCCGGACCCGGTGACGATGGATGTGGGAGGGGCGTAGGAAACGTCACGAACAAGCGGGGGGTGCCTTCCGGCGGTCCCTGGGGAACATTGACCGATTCAACTCACAGGAGGCAATCATGATCCGATCACTCGCGCAGCGTCTCAACGACAGGCGCACGTCCGATCTCGAGGGCGAGGAAGTCGATGCAGGCTTCACGCTCATCGAGTTGATGGTCGTGCTCCTCATCATGGCCATTCTGCTGGCCATCGCCATCCCCACCTTCCTCGGCGTCAAGGGCGGCGCCCAGGACCGTGCGGCCCAGTCCGATCTGAACACCGCCCTCACCAACGCTAAGGCGCTGTACGGCAATGACCAGAGCTACGGGACCCTCGCTTCCGCTGTGTCCAGCCTGACCGCCAGCGAAGCGAGCTTGACGTTTGTTGCCGCACCGGCTGTCTCGAAGGCACCTGGCACCATCGGTATCGACGTGGCGAGCGACGGAAACGGGATCATCATGTACGACCAGTCCCAGAGTGGAGTTTGCTGGGCGATCCTCACCAATGAGGTCGCGTACACCACGGCACCGACCGGAACCGCGTGGACGACGTGGCCGGTCCTTGGTGCGGGTACCTACTACGCAAGTTGGACGGCCAACTCAAGTACGAATTGTGCTCCTAATACGGCTGCAACGTGGCACCAGAACTCGTTCCCGAGTGCGGCCTAAGGCACCGACTCGTCTGACAAGAACGTACGCGACAGTGCCCCTGCCTCTGGCGGGGGCACTGTCGCGCCGGTAGCCCACGGAGCAGGCGGCGGCTGGTCGTCGGCCAGTCGGCTCGCCCCTCTGGGATCTCAGAGCGGACCGACGGTGTGCTTGCGACCGGGGAGCCGCTCCTGGAGCGTCTCCAGCGTCCCGAGGGCGTCGGACAGCACCCGTCGGGTGGCGGCGGGGTCGATCACCGCGTCGACGAAGCCGCGCTCGGACGCCTGCCAGGGGGTGAGGAACCGCTCGGCGTAGGCGTCCTGGAGGGTGATCCGCTGCTCCGGGGTCGAGCCGCGGTTGAGGATCTGCACCGCCCCCTCCGCCCCCATCACCGCGATCTCCGCTCCGGGCCAGGCGAAGCAGAGGTCGTTGCCCAGCCCCTTGGAGTCCATCACGATGTAGGCCCCGCCGAACGCCTTGCGCAGGATGACGCAGACCCGGGGTACGGTCGCCTCCGCGTAGGCGAAGGCGAGCTCGGCGCCGTGGCGGATCATGCCCCGCCACTCGAGGTCCTTGCCCGGGAGGAAGCCGGGGGTGTCGACCAGGGTGACGAGCGGGAGGTTGAACCCGTCGCAGAGCCGGACGAAGCGCGCCCCCTTCTGGGAGGCGGCGATGTCGAGCGTGCCCGCCAGGGCCTGGGGCTGGTTGGCCACGATGCCTACCGGCCGGCCCCCGATCCGGGCGAAGGCGGTGACCAGCTGGGGGGACCAGCGCGCCCAGAGCTCGGTGACGACGCCTTCGTCGGCCACCGCCGTCGCCACGTGCCGCACGTCGTAGGAGCTGGTCGCCCGGGCCGGGATCACCCCCCGCAGTAGGGGAACGTCGTCCGCGACCGGATGGGCCACCGGGAGCGTCGGGGCCATGGTGTCCGTGCTGGCCGGGAGGTAGCCGAGCAGGTTGTCCACGTGGGCCATGGCGTCCGCGTCGGTGGCCGCCTCGACGGCGCACAGTCCGCTGGAGCGCGCGTGCATGGCCACCCCGCCGAGCTGGTGGAGCCCGATCCGCACCCCGGTGAACTCCTCGACCATGGCCGGTCCCGAGACGAACGCGAACGACTCGGAGGTCATCACCACCAGGTCGGCGATGCCGAGGAGGAGCGCCGGGCCGGAGATGGCCGGGCCGGTCGCCACCGCCACCACCGGGACGGTCCCCGAGCACGCGACCATGGCCCGGGCGGCCTGGCCCCAGCCGTGCAGGGAGTCCAGCCCCTCCGACACGTCGGCGCCGCTCGAGGCGAGCACGACCACCAGGGGGATGCGGTGGGCGAGCGCGGCGGCCGCCCCGTCCCGGAGGGTGATGCCGTCCTCCAGCGAGAGCGCCCCCCGGCGCCGGGTGGAGACGGAACGGACCACCATGGCCGGACGCCCGCCGAGCTCCTCGATGCCGGCGCGGACCGTGCCGGGCACGCCGCGGCGGATGGTGGTGGCGACGGGGCCGGTGGCGGTCACCGGGCCATGCTACGGAGCCGGGTCGGGCTTGTCACAGTCGATGTCCCCTCCGGTGTTCCCCCCGGTGGCGTCGGGACGGGCGCCGGCTCTCCCACCCGCCCCGGGCGCGGTCTCCGGCACGGTGCCGACCGGCCGCTGCGCTCCGCCCGTCTCCCCTCCCCCCGTGCCGTCGGGGGGGCTCCAGCCGCTGCGCCCGCTCCGCCGGTCGGCCCGCTCGAACTGGCGCTCAACGTCCCCCCACAGCAGGGGGTCCTCCGCCGCCTCGGCTTCGGCCGACCGCTCGTCGAGACGCTGGGCCCGGGTGAGCACCACCGCCCCCACGGTCAGCAGCACGAAGAGCATTCCGAGCTTGGAGACGAACCCGGCGATCTGCTGGTCGTTCAGGGGTCGCATCCCCACCGCCCGGTGGGAGCCGGCGAAAGTGGAGTAGAGCGGGCGCCGGGCGAAGATGTACACGAACGAGAGGAACGCCGGGAGCACCGACTGGATGACCAGGTAGGTAAACCTGCCGACCGGTCGGAGGCGGGCGATGCCCGGCACCCGGCCGATCACCGGGATCCACAGGACGAAGCCGGCGGCCAGCACCGCCAGGTCGACCAGGGCCCGGACGACGACCGACGAGGCCTGCGCCTCCACCACCGGCGTGAGCATCGAGCCGACCGCGACCACCATGAACACCGGCACCGCCACCGCCGGCCGCCGGCACCGCTCGATGACCGCGTCGACCGGGCCGGGCCGGGTGACCCGCTGCAGCCGGTCGTAGGGGAGCCCGAGAAGCACAAGGGGCGGGACCGCCAGGACGAGCAGCAGGCGTTGGACCACCAGCACGGTGAGCGACCAGTGGGCCGCCAGATCGGCCAGGGGCCAGGTGAGGGCCACCGCAGCGGCAAGGACCGCCCCGGTGAACGTCACGATCTGGCGCCGCGGCCAGGGCGCGGTTCCCGGGGTGCTCCGGCGGGCCCGGCGGTGCCCGACCACGACGGCCACGACGGCCGCCACCAACACGATCCATGCTCCCGGGTGGGGCTCCCATACGTAGGGGCCCACCGCGGCCGTCATGGGAACAACCGGCCCCCGGCCGGTGCGTGGGCCCTAGATTGACGGGCATGGCACGCCTGGACCGCCTGGAGCGGGTCACCGATCTGCTGCTGGTTCTGCTCGACGCGGCGCGCCCGCTGAGCCTCCGGGAGATCGCCGACCGGGTTCCGGGCTACCCGGAGTCCCACGAGGCGCGCCGTCAGGCGTTCGAGCGCGACAAGCGCCTGCTCCGGGAGGAGGGCGTCCCCGTCCTGGTGGAGCCGGTCGACGGGGTGGACCAGCTGGGGTACCGAGTCGACCCCGACGCGTACTACCTGCCCGACCTCGGGCTCGGACCCGCCGAGGAGGCGGCGCTGGCCCTGGCCGTCGCCGGCGTGCATCTTGGTGAGCCTAGCGGTGGCGAGGCTCTGTCCAAGCTGGGGGCGTCCGGCGACCCGGCGGGCCCCGACGGTCTGTCGTCCCCGATGGTGGACCTCCCCTCGTCCGCTACGCTCCCGGCCCTGCCGGTGGTGTTCGACGCCGCCCGGCAGTCGGCCACCGTCTCCTTCCGCTACCACGGGAGCAGCCGCACCGTGTCGGTGTCCGACGTCCGCTTCCGCAGAGGGCACTGGTACCTGACCGGGTACGATCGGGATGCGGGCCAAGCTCGGACGTACCGGATCGACCGGATGGAGTCGATGCCGACGGTCGGTGATGCGGGATCCGCCACCGTTCCCGAGGGATGGGATCCGGCGATGGCGACCTCCTCCCGCGAGCCGTGGCAGTTCGGCGCCGGCGACGTGGTCCGGGTGGAGCTGCTGGTCGACCGGGCCGAGGCGGGGCGGGTGGCAGCCGAGCTCGGCGAGCCGGCGATCGCGGAGCGCCTCGCCGACGGATCGCTCCGGGTGCGCTTGGCGGTGTCCGACGTCGGTGCGCTGGTGACCTGGGTCCTCGATCTCCTCGACCACGCCGAGGTGGTGGGACCGCCGGAGGTGCGGGCCGCAGTGGTCGAGCGGCTCCGGTCCATCGCCGCTGCCCCGGTGGAGAAGGCCGTGCCGGTGGAGGAGGCCGTGCCGTCCGGAGCCGTCCCTGGCGCGCCCGCGGGCACCGGATCGGCCCGTTCGGTCCCCGACGGTCCGGCCGCGGCAGCGGGTGTCGCCGCGTCTGCTGCCGATGACAGCCGTCCGGCCGGCGCCGCTCCGATCGCCGGCCGGCCCCCCGATACCGCCGGGCGGTTGCGACGGCTGCTGGCCATGCTGGCGTGGTTGGCCGAGGTCGGCGAAGCACCCGTCGACGAGGTCGCTTCCCGCTTCGGGTTGGACCCTGCCGCCCTGGTCGCCGAGCTCGAACTGGCCGCCTGCTGCGGCCTGCCGCCCTACACCCCGGACCAGCTGATGGAGATCGTCGTCACCGACACCACTGTCTCGGCCCGTCTCGGCCCGTCGTTGGCCCGGCCGCGCCGGCTGAGCGCCCGGCAGGGGTTCGCCCTGGCGGCCGCCGGCCGGGCCCTGTTGGCGGTGCCGGGTAGCGACAGCGGAGGCGCCCTGTCCGGAGCGCTCTCCAAGCTCGAGGATGCCCTCGGCCTGCGGGGACTGGAGGTCGAGCTGGACGCTCCGCCGCTGCTCGACGTGGTCCGCCGAGCCGTGCGTGAAGGGGACCGGCTCGAGATCCTCTACTACTCGGCGTCGAGCGACCGGCTCGGCCGGCGCGAGATCGACCCGCGGCGTGTGTTCGCCTCCGAGGGGCACTGGTACCTCGACGCCTACTGCCACCTCTCGGGAGGGGTGCGGAGGTTCCGGGTCGACCGGATCGACGAGGCACGGCCGGTCGGCCGGACCGGAGGGACCGCGGGGGCGGCAACAGGGGGGCGGGATGCCGACCGCGCTGCCATCCGGGGGGACGAAGGTGCCGAGTCGGCTGACCTCAGCGGAACGGATCCCGCCGGGAGGGCATTCGCTCCGTTCGTCCCCGGGCCCGAAACCCGGATCGTCCGCATCGTGGTGGAGCCCGACGCATCGTGGATGGTGGAGACCCTCCCCGCGGCGGCGTCGACGGAGCGTCCGGACGGCCGGATCGAGGTCGACCTGGCGGTGGGAGGGGACGCCTGGCTCGAGCGGCTCCTGCTGCGGTTGGGCAGGCGCGGTACGGTCGTCTTCCCGCCGGCCGACCGGAGCCTGGCCGCGGCCGCTGCTGCGCGCGTCCTGGCCCGGTACGGGGAGCCGGAACAGGAATAAGAAATACTGATACAACATGAAAAGCATTGAAGAAGTAATCTCCCGGGGATGGAGCCGCCCCGGTGCTGAAGGTGCAGGTGGTCCGTCCCGACGGGTACGGGTACTACGTCGGCGGCCGATCGGTGCACGACGGACGCGAACTGGCCGGAAGCGAGCTCGAAGGCCCCGGGGTGTGGACCGGAGCAGCGGCGGGATCGTTGGGGCTGCAGGGCACGGTCGACCCGGAGTCCTTTTCCTCCGTGATGCACGGCCTGGACCCCGGAACGGGGCAGGTCCTCCGCTCCCCCCGCGGCCCGGCCAGCGTCGGCGGCTACGACCTCACCTTCTGTGCGCCCAAGTCGGTCAGCCTGCTAGCCGCCCTGGCCCCACGGGAGCTGGCGGTCGAGGCCGGCCTCGGGCACGACGCAGCAGTGGCCGATGCCAGCGCCTACCTGGCGCGGCACGGCCTCGGGGTCCGAAGGGTGCACGGCCACACCCGATCGTACCTGGCGTCCACGGGGATGGTGGCCGGCTCATTCCGGCACCTGACCAGCCGGGCGCTCGACCCGCACCTCCACACCCATGTGGTGGCGGCCAACGTCGCCCACGGTGTGGACGGGCGGTGGTCGGCGGTGGACAGTCGGCGCGTGTTCGCCCACGTCCGGGCGGCCGGTTCCGTCTACCAGGCGTCGCTGCGGTTGGAGCTGGGCGAGCGGCTCGGCGTGGGATGGGACATGCGGCCGTCAGGGCTCGGGGACGTCGCCGGCGTCGATCCGGCCCTGCGGCGCCTATTCTCCCAGCGCACCGCCTCCATCGAGGAGTTCGTCGCCCGCCGTTTCGGCGGGGACGGCCGCCGTCACCCCGGCGCCTTCTACGCCACCCGGCCGGAAAAGGACATCAGTGGTTCGCTCGGCGCGCTGACCGACGCGTGGCGTCGGCGGGCGGCCGACTTCGGGTTCGACCTCGGAGAGCTCGGTCGGGTGGTGGGGCGGGGACGAACGGCAGCCCGTGACCTCGGGACGGGCGGGCGCGGCGCCACCGCCGGGTTCGACCCGGAGCGACTGGCCCACCGCCTCCGGGAAGCGGGCGGTCCCGACCGGACGCTTTCGCGGGGTGACCTGGTGGTCCATGTGGCGGCGGCCTCGCCGCAGGGTGCCGCCGCTCGACAGGTGGAGTCGGTGGTGGATGCGATCGTCGACGCGTCCGGGTCTCCGACGTCCGGGGTGCACGGATCCGAGCAGCGGTGGCGCGTGGGTGCCGTGGTCCGGACGCTCGGCGAAGGGCGTGACCTCTCGGGTGCGGCATCGTCCCGTACCGTCCTCCCGGACCAGGGTCCGGGGCCGTCTCCCGGGCGGCACGGGAGGGCGGTGGGCGGGTGGGAACGTGCTGGTCACGGGAGCCGTGGAGCGGAGCCCCGGTTCGTGAGTGAGCGGAGGCTCTCAGACCTCCGAGACCGAACAGAC
>JAJYYG010000105.1 GCA_021801235.1 Actinomycetes bacterium | reverse complement strand
GTCCTGAAGCGCGCGGTGATGGTCGGCTGCAATGCGGCCGGCGTCAACGTCGACGACCTGGAGGCGGCCACCGTCCCGGTGACCCGGTTCCAGATCAAGTCGTCCGGCAGCCTGGCCGGGATGACGGTGCGGCTCGCGCCCGACGATCCCGAGAAGGTGGTCCTCCGGTTCTTCGACCAGGAGGGGATCGACATCGACGAGACGGCGCAGCGGAAGATCGAGCGGCTCTACTACCGGGAGGACGTGCGCCGGGTCCTCGCCCGCGAGATCGGCGACATCGGGTTCCCCCCCCGGGCCCTCGAGCACTACACGGCAGCGCTGGTCGACTCGGTCGACCTGTCCCGTTCGAAAGAGTCGGAGCTGAAACTGGTCCTCGACTACTCCTTCGGGACGGCGAGCTTCGTGATGCCGAACCTGCTCGCCAAGTTGGAGGCCGATGTGCTGGTGGTGAACCCGTACGCCAACACCATGGGGGCCACCACGTTCGACCGCCAGCGCGGCTCCGCCCGGGTCGGTGACCTGGTGAGGACGTCGGGAGCCCACCTGGGAGCGGTGATCGATCCCGGGGGGGAGCACCTGACCATCGTCGACGACGAGGGGCGTTCGCTTAGCGACGACCAGGCGCTCCTCACGATCCTGACCCTGGTGGCGGAAGCACATCCCGGGTCCCGGGTCGCCCTGCCGGTGGCGGTCTCCAGGGCGGCGGAGGAGATCTGCCGACGCTCGGGCGTGGAGATCGTCTGGACCAAGCTGTCCACCTCGCACCTGATGGACGTGGCGAGCTCCGAGAACGTCATCCTGGCGGCCAGCCAGGCGGGCGGCTTCATCTTCCCCGGATTTCTGCCCGCGTACGACGCGGCGGCGACCCTGGTCAACCTGGTCGGGCTCCTCGCCGCACGCGGGACGCGGCTGTCGGAGCTGGTGACCGGTCTGCCGAGCGTCCACATCGCCCACCAGTCGGTGCATACCCCCTGGGAGCAGAAGGGCACGGTGATGCGGACCCTGGTGGAGGGGAGCGAGGGTCGCGAGCTGGTGCTGGTGGACGGCGTCAAGGTGATCGAACCCGACGGGTGGGCGCTGGTGATCCCCGACCCGGAGGAGTCCGTCACCCACGTATGGGCCGAGGCGGGGAGCACGGCACAGGCGGGGGCCCGGGCCCAGGAGTACGCCGTGCGGCTCCGGCAGCTCCTCCGCTGACCGGATGGTCGTCGAGGGGCCTCGCCGGACGGGGTTCCCTTCGGGTAGCGTCCCGCCATGGACGTTCCCGAAGAACTGCGCTACACCAACGATCACGAGTGGGTCCGGACCGAGGACGGTCGTCTGAGGATCGGGATCACGGACTACGCCCAGGATGCGCTCGGTGACGTCGTGTTCGTCGATCTCCCCGCGGTCGGGTCGCAGCTGGCGGCGGGCGCGCTACTGGGAGAGGTCGAATCGACCAAGTCGGTGTCCGAGGTCTACGCGCCGGTCGCCGGCGTGGTGGTGGCGGTCAACGCCGCGCTGGGCGACGCGCCGGAGCGGTTGAACAACGACCCGTACGGCGAGGGCTGGCTCTGCGAGATGCTCCCGTCCGACCAGGGCTCTGTGTCGGGGCTCCTGGACGCCGCTGCCTACCGGGCGCTCACGGAGGGCTGAGAGGACCGCGTCGCTCTCGGAAGGATCGCAGGGACGGGAGCGACTACCGTGAGCATCGTGTTCTGCCACAACTGCGGTCATCGCAATCCCCCCGGGGTGAATTTCTGCTCGTCGTGTGGGGCGGTGCTGGTCACGGCCTCCTCGGACACCACGATCTCGGTGCAGCCCGTCGACGACCTGGGCGAGGGGGTCGACGACGCCACCGCGGTCGGGCAGGTCGAGCTGCCACGGGGTGTAGGCATGTTGGTCGTCAAGCGCGGTCCGAACCCCGGGATGCGCTATGCGTTGGAGACGGAGGTGACCAGGGTCGGCCGGCATCCCGAGAGCGACATCTTCCTGGACGACATCACCGTTTCCCGGCGCCACGCCGAGTTCGTCGCCCACGGCAACAAGGCCCGGGTGCGTGACGTCGGCTCGCTCAACGGCACCTATGTCAACCGGGAGCGGATCGAAGAGGCCGAGCTGTCGAGCGGCGACGAGGTGCAGATCGGCAAGTTCAAACTGCTGTACCTGGTGGCCGCGGGCGAATGAGGGGAGCGTTCGGTTCCGACCGAGGGCGGGGGTCGGGGTGAGCGCCCGGTCCTACCTCTCGATCGGCGATGTCCTCACCCTGCTCCGTCAGGAGTTCCCTGACGTGACCATCTCGAAGATCCGGTTCCTCGAGAGCCAGGGTCTGGTGGACCCCGAGCGCACCCCGTCGGGGTACCGGAAGTTCTACGAGCAGGACGTCGAACGGCTCCGGTGGGTCCTGCGCCAGCAGCGCGAGCACTTCCTGCCCTTGCGGGTGATCAAGGATCGCCTGGAGGATCCTCCGGGGGCGGTGGAGGGAGGTCGTGCCGATGCCGATGGGAACGGCACCGGGCCGAAAGGCATCCACGGGACGGTCGGCGCGACGGAAGCCGCGTCGGCTCGGGGTGCACATGCCGAGGCGGCGGCACCCGGGGGCCAGTCGGCGGGCACCCCGTCGGCGATCCCGGTCGATGCCGGCATGGCTCGTGCACCGGCTTCACCGGCTGCACCAGTGTTGCCGATCGTGGCGCAGCCGGCTCCGGTGGCGCCCCGGAGCGGGTCGGTCGCCGGAGATGTCGCGGCGCCTGCCGCAAGCGTGCCCCGGTCTCCCGCCGCGCATCGGCTCGACAGTGGCTCCCCGGAGGGACCGGGTGTCCAGTCCCGGACCACCGGCGCCCCGACCGGATCCAGCGGCGCCCCGCTTCCCGGTCCGGACCCCTCAGCCCCGGACCCCTCAGCCCCGGCGACCGCGGAAGGCGAGCCCCTGCGCGCGGCGGCACCCGCCCGTCGGGCACCCGTCGACGGGCCGACGACCGGGCCGGCGACCGGGCCGGCGGCCCTGCCGACGACCGGGCCGGCGACGGGCGGTCCCGGCGGAGCCTCTCCCCACACGGCCCACACGGAGACGACGGTGACGACGGTGACGGCACCAGGCCGACCGGCCCCCTCCTCGCCGCCCGGTGGAACGACGTCGGCGCGGTCGGGGAGCGGTCTCGGGGGTCCGGCCGGCACGGAGGTGCACGGCGGGCCGCCCCCGGCGCCGACCAGCTTGACGGCGGAGGAGCTGGCCCGCGAATCCGGGCTCACCGAGGCCCAGATCGGCGAGCTCGGATCGTTCGGCCTGCTCAAGCCGGCGATGATCGGCGGCGAGGCGTACTTCGACGCCAGCGGGCTGGAGGTGGCCCGTGTGGCCGCCGCCTTTGCGGGCTTCGGGATCGAGGCCCGCCATCTCCGTCTCTACAAGAACTCGGCAGACCGCGAGGCGGGGTTCGTGGAGCAGATCGTGCTCCCGCTGTTCCGGCAACGGAACCCGGAGGCGAGGACACGGGGACAGCAGAGTGCCGAGGACCTGGTCTCGCTCGGTGCGCGGCTTCATGGCGCCCTGATCCGCGCCGCGCTCAAGGACGTGCTGGGACCCTGATCCGGGACGGGGACGCTCCCCGCCGGTGCCGGGGGCCGACCACGTCCGGGGTCGTCGGCGAGTAAGTTGCACTCCATGGTCGAAGTGCGGCTTCGGGCGGTGCGAGTGGACCTCCAGTCCAACACGCCGGTCCTGCTGCTCCAAGAGTCCGAAGGGCTCGGGAGGACCCTTCCGATCTTCATCGGCGCGCCGGAGGCCACCGCCATCGCCTTCGCTCTGCAGGGCATGGAGACCCCCCGACCGATGACCCACGACCTGATCCGCGACCTCCTCGACACGCTGGGGACGACCGTCGAGCGGGTGGTGATCACCGAGCTGCGGGAGTCGACCTACTACGCGGACATCGTGATGCGTCGTGACGGCCGGGAGCTGCGCTTGTCGTCGAGGCCTTCGGACGCGGTGGCGATCGCGGTCCGCACCGGCACCAGCCTCTTCGTCGCCGACGAGCTGATGGACAACGAAGGCATCCTGCTGGCGGTCGAAGAAGAAGAGGATGAGGACGAGGGCGACGGCGACGGCGACGACGTCAGTCCCGAGGAGATCGTCGGTGAGTTCCGCCACTTCCTCGACACCATCCGCCCCGAGGACTTCTCCCCCTGACAGAATGTCCGACGAGATGCGGGGGTCCGGGGAGAGACGAGGGGATCGGATGAGGCGGTGGGCCGCGGTCGCGTGCATGGTGGTGCTGGGCGGTGTCGGCGCGGCCGCCTGCTCCTCCGGTTCGCCGTCCACCTCGTCGGCGGGCACCGTGCCCGCGTCCTCGTCGACCAGCTCGACGGTTCCCCCGACGACGACCGTGCCGGTGACTCCATCGACCAAGGCAGGCCTGGCGACCTGCCCCACTTCGGCCTTGGCCGCCTCCGTCCACGGAAGCAGCGGTGCTGCCGGGACCATCGAGATGACGGTTGCGCTGAAGAGCCTCTCCCCGCACCCATGCGTCCTCGGCGGCTACCCCGGCCTCCAGATGCTGGCGGCCGGCGGATCCCAGTTGCCCACGATCGTCGTCCGGAAGGGGAATTACAGCTTCACCGCCATGCCCCCTTCGGTGGTCACGATCACCACCGGCGAGTCGGTCTACTTCAACCTGGGGTACTCCGACGTCCCGACCGGGAGCGAGACCTCGTGCCCGGTGGCCGCTTCCCTCGAGGTCACCCCGCCGAACTCGTACACCAGCCTGTCGCTCGTCGCCCGGCTGGGACCGTGCAACGGCGGGACCATCACGGTCTCCCCGGTGTTCGCCGCCACCGGGACGGCTGCGCAGACGATGGCCTAGGCGTCGCCACCGGGACGGACGAGCACCCGGCCCCGTACCGACCCGGCCGCGATCGACCCGAGGGCTTCCCCGATCCCCCCGAGCCCGGTCTCGGCGGCGACCATCTCGTCGAGCAGCGGGGCGGGGTACTCCTGGGCGAGCTGCGTCCACACGGCGACCCTCACCTCGGTGGGCGTCCGGACGGTGTCGACGCCGAGGAGGGCGACGCCGCGGACGATGAACGGGTAGACCGTCGTCTCCAACGCGCTTCCCCCGGTCAGGCCGCTGGCCGCGACCGCACCGCCGTAGCGGAGCGTGCGCAGCACCTGGGCCAGGGTGGCCCCACCCACGCAGTCGACGGCACCGGCCCAGCGCTCCGGGCCAAGGGTGCGGTCGGGATCGGCCAAGAGGTCGTCCCGGCCGATCACCCCGGCGGCGCCGAGCCGGGTCAGGTAGTCGTGCTCGCCCTGCTTGCCGGTGCTCGCCACCACCTCGTACCCGTGCAGCGCCAGGAGCGCCACCGTCATGCTCCCCACTCCGCCCGACGCGCCGGTGACCAGGACGGGGCCCTGTGAGGGCTCGAGACCGGAACGTTCGAGCTGTCGGAGGGAGAGCGCGGCCGTGAAGCCGGCCGTGCCGATGACCGCGGCATGGCGGGCGGTGAGCCCGGATGGCAGGGGGACGGCCCAGGCGGAGGGGACGCGGGCGTACTCGGCGTAGGCGCCGTGGTGGGCGACTCCCAGGTCGTGTCCGTGGACGATCACCGCCTGCCCCGGCGCGAAGGTGTCCGACGCGACCACGGTGCCGACCAGGTCGACCCCGGGGACGAGGGGGGAGATCCGGGCCACCCGGTTGCCGGGGGTCGCGACCATGCCGTCCTTGAAGTTGACCGCAGACCAGTCGACCCGGACCACCGTCCCGCCGTCGGGAAGGTCTCCGGGGGAGAGCTCCCGGACGCCCTGGACCAGACCGTCCGTCCGCCGTTCGACCACGTAGGCCCCGAAGGTCGGCGGGATCCCGTCCGGTGCCCGGCTGGCGACCTGCGCGTCGGGATCTTCGTCGTGGGTGCCCATGCGGGTACGGTACCGACTCGATGGACCACCCTGCGAACGTGCCTACGACGCCCGGTGCCGGTCCCGCGGCGTCCGCCGTTGGTGGACCGTGGACGGCGGCGCAGGTGGTGGCGGCCCGGGTCTCCCGATCGGGGCTGCACGCCGACGGATCCGCGCTGTGTTGGACGGAGGCGAGGCCGTCCGAAGGTGGCGGCCCGGTGGTCCTCCGCCGGGAGCGGTCGGGGGAGGAGACCCGCCTCTCGCCGCCGGGGGTGGCGGTCGGGAGCCGGGTCCACGAGTACGGAGGCGCCGCCGCCCGGGCGTCAGGAGGGTCCCTGGTCTACGTGGACCGCTCCGACCAGCGCCTGTACCGGATGGAGCGGGCGGGGTCGCCGGCGCGTCCTCTCAGCGTGCTCCCGGAGCCGGGTTCCGATCTCCGCTATGCCGACCCCCGGTTGACCCGTTCGGGAAGGTGGTTGGTGGCCGTGGAGGAGCGTCACCGCTCCGGATCCACCGGTCACCGCCTGGTGGCCGTCGCCTCCGACGGCTCGCTGCGGGTGCTCCCCCTGGTCGACACGAGCGACTTCGTCGCATCCCCCCGGATCTCTCCGGACGGGACGCTGCTGGCGTGGGTGGGTTGGGACCATCCGTCGATGCCCTGGGACTCCTCGGTGCTGTGGCTCGCCCGCCTCCACGAGGACGACGGGGCACCGCGGGTGACCGAGGTCCGCCGGGTCGCCGGCGGCGAGGGATCGTCGGTCGGACAGCCCCTGTGGTGCCGCGACGGGGGACTGGTCTTCGTCTGGGACCGCACGGGCTGGTGGCTCCCGCACCGGATGCCCCCGGATGGTGGGAGCGCCGGCTCCGCGGGCTCGACGGTGAGCGCGCTGGTCGAGTTCGAAGCGGAGTTCCACGGCCCGGACTGGGTCCTCGGCCAGGCGACCCTGGCGGAGCGACCGGACGGTTCCCTGGTGGCCCGGATGCACCGCGACGGCCGGGACCATCTGGTCCGGCTGGACCCCGGTCCCGGGCACCGGCTGACGGGTTCCGCACCGAAGTCCGCGCCGTGGTCCCTGGAGGTCCTCGCGCAACCGTGCGTCAGCATCTCCGGCGTGGCGGTGACGGACGACGGCCGGACCGCCGTCCTGGGGAGCACACCGTCACAGGGACCGACCGTCCTCGAGGTGCCTGCGGAAGGTGGCTCTCCGGCGGCCTGCGCCCCCGCCCCGTCCCGAGGGCGCCGGCCGGACCCCGGTGCGACGGGGGCGATCCCGTGGGACGTTGAGGTGGGTGGCCGTGCGATCCCAGGCCTGTTCCACCCCCCCGTGGCCGGCCACCCGGGCGACGGACCGCCGCCGTTGGTGGTCTTCTGTCACGGGGGCCCGACGGGCGCGTGCGATCCCGGGTTCGACCCGGTCATCCGCTTCTTCACCGGGAGCGGGCTCGCGGTGGCGTGCGTCGACTACCGGGGGAGCACCGGGTACGGCCGCTCGTACCGGCGCAGCCTGGCGGGGCGGTGGGGGGAGGCCGACGTCGAGGACTGCACGGACTACGCGGTAGCCCTGGCCGAGGGCGGAGTGGTGGACGGGTACCGGATGGCGATCCGGGGCACCAGCGCGGGAGGGTTCACCGCGCTGGCGGCACTGGTCGACTCGGATCGGTTCGCGGGGGCGGTGTCGTGGTACGGGGTGACCGATCTCGAGCATCTGGCGGCGGAGACCCACGACTTCGAGTCCCGCTACCTCGACGGTCTGGTCGGCCCGCTGCCGGATGCGGCACCGCGGTACCGCCGACGATCCCCCATCCACCGGCCGGGGTCGATCGCCGGCGCGGTGCTGCTGTTGCAGGGCGCCGACGACCCGGTGGTGCCGGTGGGCCAGGCCGAGCGGTTCGCGGAGCGGCTGGCCGCCGAAGGCGTGCCCTGCGACCTCCTCGTGTTCCCGGGTGAGGGGCACGGGTTCCGACGGGCCGCGACACTCGAGACCTGCCTCGAAGCGGAGCTGTCGTTCTATCGGAGGCTCTTCGATCGCGGCGAGCCGGCAGCGCCCGACGCCGGAGCCGCCGGTTGAGCGGGGGGGCGACGGTGGTACGGTCGCCTGTGCCGCCGCGTGAGGACCGGGTTCACATCGTGGGAGTGCCGCTGCCGGTGGGACCGGCCCGGTGAGCCCGGCCGGGCCCGGGCAGTCCCGGGTGCGGTCCCTCCGCACCCGGGTGGCCGATCGGGTGCACCACCTCTCGTTCGAGTGGCGGGATGCCCTGGTCTACGCGATGTCCGCCTGCTTCGCCGCCGTCACCGCCCTGGTGGCGGGGATCCCGCTCTACCGGCAGTGGGGGGAGATGGCGGTGGGGCCCTACGCCGCAGCGGCGGTCGGGATGGCGGTGGTGGCGTGGTTCGCAGGTCGGCGCACCGGAGCGGCACGCCTGGTGGAACCCGGTGACCGCGACCCCACAACCCCACCCACGGCCCCACCGGCGGACGGTCCTGCTCCGGTGCGGTCCTCTCCTACCGACCCGTTCGGTTCGCCGAAGGACAGGGGGACGGGGATCGTCCGGGCGTCGCGCGTCGTCGCCTTCCTCGTGGTCCTGATCGGCGCCACCGTGGTCCCGCTCGCCCTGGAGGTGGTCTGGGCGTCCGAAGGGAACGTCGCCGCCCACGTGCAGCCCGAGGTGCTGGTGGTGGAGCGGGCCGGTGTCCGGGTCGACGCCGGGAAGGACCCCTACCAGGTCGTGGACAAGAACGGTCGGATCCTCATCCACCAGAGCGCGGTCCCCGTCTACGAGCTGTACTACCCCTACCTCCCGGGAATGGTGCTCTTCGGGTTCTCCAGCGGCAGCAAGGTGACGGCACGCCTGACCGATGCCCGGATCCAGTTCCTCTTGTTCACCGCGCTGGTCACGGTGGTGGCGCTGAGCCGCCTCCGCCCTGCCACCGACGCGCGCTACCGGGCGCTCCAGGTCCTCACGGTGCTCCCTCCGGCGGCGCTCCCGCTGGCCACCGGCGGCGACGACATGCCGGTGGTGGCGCTGATGCTGGCCGGGCTGGTGGCGCTCCAGCGCCGGAAACCGTTCCTGGCCGGTCTCGCGTTCGGGGCGGCCTCTTCGTTGAAGTTCACGGCGTGGCCCCTCGCCGGACTGGCCATCTTCGTCGTCGTCGACCCGGAGACCCGGCATGCCGTCTGGCGGTATCTCGCCGGAGCCGCGCTGGTCGTCGTCCCGGTTGTGGTCCCGGTCGCCCTGCGGAACCCGGCTGCGTTCATCGACAACGTGATCCGTTTTCCGCTCGGGCTGGCCGGGGTGGCGTCCCCGGCGGCGAGCGCCCTGCCCGGCCACCTGTTCGTCTCCGCCTTCCCCGGAGCCCATCGGGCGTACGTCCTGACGGTGGCGGCGGTCGGGGCCTGCGTGCTGGTCTGGCTGCTCGTCCGGCGGCGACCGACCGACGCCGCCGGAGCCGCGAGCCTCACGGGTTGGCTCATGCTCGCCGCGATCCTGCTCGCCCCGGCCACCAGGGTGGGGTACCTGCTCTACCCGGTCAACCTGTTCGTCTGGGCCTGGCTGCTCCGCAGGTCGGACACCCCCGAGCTGGTCAAGCCCCGCGACGAGCCCGCCCCGGGCGTCACCGTCGAGCCGGCCGCGGTGCCCTGAGCGGTCCGCCTCACTCCGAACCGGACTGTTCATAGAGCACCACGGTGAAGGCGGTGGTGCCGGAACTGGCGCCGGGAGCGACGACGGCCCCGACCTCCCAGTAGTACCCGTCGTTGCTCCCCCGGCTGGCCAGGAGCTCGGTCGCCCCGGCCGTCTCGCCGGGCACGCCGCTCGAAGCGGGTCCCTGGTAGGTGATCTTCCAACCCAGACGGGGCAGAAGGGTCCGGTAGAGGCTCACCACCTGATCGGAGGCGAGCCCGGTGGTGAAGGAGGCCCACCGGTCGTAGAGGGTGGTTCCCTGGTCCGAGTTGACCCATCCGGTGCGGTGGCTCCCGGCCGGGACGGCCAGGTTGGCGAGGATGTCGGACGGCGGCTGGGCGTCGACGATCGGGGCCAGGGCGGTCGCGGCCGGGGTGAGCCCCACCACCGTGCCGTCGGGGATGGTGATCGACCGCAGCGCCAACGTCGCCGGAGCCGACGTGGCCAACGCCGAGGCCACCGCCCCTGCGATCAGGATGAAGACGGCGATGCCGAGGACCACGAGGGCGGGGCCCCGCACCGTCACCCGCTCGAACCTCGGCTCCGGCGCCCCGGCGCCGGTGGGGCTCCCCGGAGCGGCTGCGTCCCTGCCGGGAGCCGGGGCGGGGCTTGTCCCGGGGGCGGTCGTCATCGCTCCGCCAGTGTACCGGCCCACCGTGTCACGGCACCGGCGCATCGAGGGTGATCGCCGCCCGGATGGAGACCAGGGCGGCACCGGACGTGAGGGCCAGGATGCCCCAGCGGGAGCGTCGGGGGAGCTGGGAGAAGGCGATCACGGTGGCGAGGAGGTCGACCGTGTCCGCCACGCCGCCGAGCGCCACCCAGGGCCTCCCCTCGGCGTCGGAGACGCCGAGAGCCCGCAACGTGCCGACTCCGAGGGCCAGGTCGCGCCCACCCATGGTCCTCGCCAACAGCTTGGCGGCTCCCGACTCCGCCGCGTCGCCGACCCACGGTCGGGTGACGGGCACCGGCGCCACCAGGGCGGTGCAGCCGATCGAGATGCGGCCCCAGGCGATGAGGCGGGCGACGGTCCGGGTCGTGCGGAGCTCCATGCCGGTCACGCTACGGGTCCGCCGTGGGGCGCACAATCCAGCGACCGCCCACCTCGGGAGCCCGGCCGGCGGGACACCTGCACCCATCGGGAATAATCCCTGTTCACGGGGAGTTTACTTTCTTCTTAGTTTGGATCAGAATGTCCCGTGCGAAGGCACCGTGACGACGGTGCGATCAGGAGGGGACACCCGGTTCCGGGTGGAGGTTCCTGTGACGGGGTGGGGGAGCGGCCGGGTCGTGAGACCCGGCCGCTGTCATCCCCGCTGTCATCCCGCGCCCCGACCGGTCTCCCGCCCGGACCAGTCCAGGTGGTCGAGGGGACCGTGGCCCGACCCGATCCGCCAGGCAGCGGCGCCGGAGAGGGCGCGGTGGACGTACTCCCGTGCGGCCTCCACGGCCCGGGGGACGGTCTGCCCGCTCGCCAGACCGGCGGTGATGGCAGCGGAGAGCGAGCAGCCGGTCCCATGGGTGTTCGGGGTGTCCACCCAACCTGCCTCGAGGACGGTCACGCGACCGCCGCCGAAGAGCACGTCGGGGACCAGGGCGTGCGGTGGGCCGCCGGACTCGACGCCCGGGAGGTGGCCGCCCTTGACCAGCACCCACGTGGCTCCTCCGGCACCGATGCACCGTGCCGCTTCGGTCATGGAGGCCACGTCGACCAGGTCGCCGACCCGGGCGCCGCAGAGGAGCGCGGCCTCGCCCAGGTTGGGGGTGACCACCAGGGCCCGGGGGAACAGCGCCTCTCGGTAGGCCTCCACGCCGTCAGGATCCAACAGGGCCTGCCCCGATGAGGACACCATCACCGGATCGACCACCAGATTGGGAAGCGCGCCCTCGCCGGCGAGGTCGGCGACCGTGCGCACCACCGCGGCCGTGCCGAGCAGCCCGGTCTTGACCGCGGCGACCGGCAGGTCGGCGAGCACCGTCATCACCTGGAGGCGCACGAAGGCGGCCGGTATGGCATGGATGCCGGTCACCTCGCACGTGCTCTGCGCGGTCACCGCCGTCACCGCGGTGGTGGCGAGGACCCCGAAGGCCGCCATGGTCTTGAGATCGGCCTGGACGCCGGCACCGCTCCCCGAGTCGGACCCGGCGATGGTCATGGCCACGGGGGGTTCGCCGCTCACCCGCCGATCATCCCCCGGAACGAGGAGGTCGCCTCGGCCACGAACCGGCGGGGGATGCGTCCCGCGCCACGGGCGGCGCGCCCGGCCGCCACGGCGTCGCGCATGGCCGCGGCCATGGCGGCGGGCTCACGGGCCCGGGTGATGGCCGAGGCCACCAGCACCGCGTCGCAGCCCAGCTCCATGGCCAGGCAGGCGTCGGAGGCGGTGCCGATGCCCGCGTCGAGGACGACCGGCACCGTCGCCCGCTCCACGATCAGCTCGATGTTGTGCGGGTTGCGAATTCCCAGCCCGCTGCCGATCGGCGCTCCCAGTGGCATGACCGCCGCGCAGCCGACCAGCTCGAGTCGACGGGCGACGACCGGGTCGTCGTTGGTGTAGGCGAGGACGACGAACCCCTGGTCCACGAGGGTCTCCGCTGCGTCCAGCAGCTCGATCGGGTCGGGGAGGAGCGTCCGTTCGTCGGCGATGACCTCGAGCTTCACCCAGGCGGTCCCGAACGCCTCACGGGCGAGCTGGGCGGTCAGGACGGCGTCGGCGGCGGTGAAGCAGCCGGCCGTGTTGGGGAGGATCCTGACGCCCTGCTCGTCGAGGAGCTCCACCAACGAGTGCCGGGTGTCCGGGTCGACCCTCCGTACCGCCACGGTGGCGAGGGTCGTCCCCGAGGCATCCAGGGCGCTGCGGAGCGACTCCGGGCTGGCCATCCCCCCGGTCCCGAGGATCAGGCGGGAGCCGACCGGTTCCCCGGCAACGACCAGCAGATCGGGCTGCCCGGTCCGGTTCGTCCCTCCGCGGTCCTCGTCGTCTCCCCAGGCGTCGGCGGGGGCAGGGGGCGCGGGCTGCGGCGGGGGCATCCTCACCACGGTACCGCCCCTGGCCCGGTGCCCTCCCCGCTCAGCCCCCGGCTGCCGCGGTCACGATCTCCACCCGGTCGTCCGGTGCCAGCACGGTGTCCGCCCACCGGCTGCGAGGGACGACGTCGCCACCGCGGGCCACCGCCACGCCACGCGGCGACGGGCACCAGGCTGCGACCAGGTCGGCCACCGTGGTCCCGGGACGGGTCCGCCAGGGCGATCCGTTGACCGTCAGGTCGATCACCGGGCACCAGCCTCCGCCGGGGTGGGGCCCGCCCGCTCCGGTCCGAACCGCTCGGGGGTAAAGGGACGGAACGCCTCGACATCCGGGGCGCCGTCCAGCAGGGCCACCACCGCGTCGGCGGTGACCGGTGCCAGCAGGAACCCGTTGCGGTAGTGGCCGGTGGCGACGACCAGGCCCTCCGGGGACGCGCGTCCGACGATGGGTGCGTTGTCGGGTGAACCGGGCCGGAGCCCGGTGGCCAGCTCGACCAGTGCGTACTCGTCCAGGGCCGGGAACAGCTCGCGCGCGTCCGCGAGCAGCACCGCGGTGGCTCCCACGGGAACGCTGAGGTCGAACCCCTTCTCCTCGGAGGTCGCCCCCACCACCAGGGAGCCGTCGTTCCGGGGGACCAGGTAGCAGTGCCTTCCGTGGACGGCCCCGCGCACGGTCCGGGCGAGCGTCCCGGTCGTCCCCTCCGCCCGGAGGCGCAGGGTCAGCCCCCGGACCGGCCGGACCGGCGGGACCGAGGGAGAGGGGACTCCCGCGATCGTCCCGGACCAGGCACCGGCGGCGAGGACCACCGCGACGGTGGCCCGGAACCCGCCCCCCTCCAGGTCGACCCGCTCGATCCGGCCGCGTCTGGTGACGATGCCGCGGACCCGGTCGGAGACGAAGACGACGCCCGCCGCCCGGCAGGCGTCAAGGAGCGCCCGGACCACCGCCCGGTTGTCGACCTGGTGGTCGTGGCGGAACTCGGCACCCCCGCTGACGCCGGGGGTCAGGAGCGGTTCGAGGTGCCGGCACTCGCTGGCGGTGAGCCGGGAGGCGTCGAGCCCGAGCTCGAGCTGGTAGCGGAGCAGGTCGTCGACGGCCTGGCGGTCGGCGTGGTCCACGGCCACGAGCAGGGTGCCGTCCGCCCGGTAGCCGACGGAGCTGTCGGAGGCCTCCTCGAGGTCGCGGGCGAACGCCGGCCACCGCGCGGCGGCAGCCACGTTGAGGCGGGCCAGGGGGTCTTCGCCGAAGTGCGCCTCGCCGGCCGGGGCGAGCATGCCTGCGGCGGCCCAGGAGGATCCGCGGCCCGGTTCGGCGTCCACCACGGCGACGGAGCGGCCGGTGGTCGCCGCCTGCCAGGCGATCGACAGCCCGACGACACCACCTCCGACGACCGTCACGTCGTCTGAGCGGGGAACGGGCACGCCGCCATCGTAGGACGACCGTGGCACCCGGCTCGCCCCGCGCCGGGCGGGGCTGCGCCGTGTATCATCGGTGGACCGCATTTGGGCCAACGTCGTCCCGAGCGTCCTGATCCACCGTCCACGATGGAGCACCCATGACGACAGTCCCCGACCAGCACCTCTCTTCCGGCACCCCTGGCCCGGATGCCGGCGACCACCCCCGGTCCGGAGGTGCGACCCGTCCGCCCACCGGAGGGCTGTACGACCCCCGCTTCGAGCACGACGCCTGCGGGATCGCCCTGGTGGCCGATCTGCACGGTCGCCGCAGTCACCGGCTGGTGCTCCAGGCGATCACCGCCCTCGAGCACCTGGCCCACCGGGGGGCGACCGGCAGCGAGGAGGACAGCGGCGACGGGGCCGGCATCCTGCTCCAGGTCCCCGACGCCTTCTATCGGGAGGTCGTCGACTTCGCGCTCCCGGCTCCGGGCCGCTACGCCACCGGGGTCGCCTTCCTGCCCCGGGATCCATCGGAGGCGGCCAAGGCGCGACTGCGGATCGAGACGATCGCCGACGAGGAGGACCTGGTCGTCCTGGGCTGGAGGGACGTCCCGGTGGAGACCGGCCAGCTGGGTTCGGTGGCCCGTGCCGACATGCCCTCGTTCCAGCAGTGCTTCGTGACCGTGGCGTCCCCGGACGAGCTGCCCGAAGCCGGATCCGCCCTGGCGGTCGACCGGGCGGTGTACGTGCTCCGCAAGCGCGCCGAGCACGAGGTCGAAGGCTGCTACCTGGCGTCCCTGTCGGCCCGGACCGTCGTCTACAAGGGGATGCTCACGTCCCACCAACTGGCGGAGTTCTACCCGGACCTCTCCGACGACCGGATGACGAGCGGGCTGGCGCTGGTCCACTCGCGGTTCTCGACGAACACGTTCCCGTCGTGGCCGCTGGCGCACCCGTACCGGTACCTCGCCCACAACGGAGAGATCAACACGCTGGCGGGGAACCGGAACTGGATGCGGGCCCGTGAGGCGCTGTGCGCCACCCCGCTCATCCCCGGTCTCGAGCGCTGCTTCCCGGTGGTCACCCCGGGCGCCAGCGACTCCGCCTCCTTCGACGAGGTGCTGGAGCTCCTCCATCTCGGCGGCCGTCCTCTGCACCACGCGGTGCTGATGATGATCCCCGAGGCGTGGGAGAACCACCGGACGATGGACCCGGCACGTCGGGCGTTCTACCGCTACCACGCCTCCTTGATGGAGCCGTGGGACGGTCCGGCCGCGGTCGCCTTCACCGACGGGACGACCATCGGCGCGGTGCTGGACCGCAACGGGCTCCGCCCGGCGCGCTACTGGGTGACCGACGACGGCCTGGTGGTGCTGGCCAGCGAGGTCGGCGTCCTCGACGTCTCGCCGGAGAAGGTGGTGCGGAAGGGGCGGCTGCAGCCCGGCCGGATGTTCCTGGTGGACACGGCGGCGGGAAGGATCGTCGACGACGACGAGATCAAGGAGGCCCTGTCGGCCGAGCAGCCCTACGCACACTGGCTCGAGGCGGGCCAGTGGGAGCTCGACGACCTCCCGCCCAAGACGATGCTGGTGCCGCAGCACGCGTCCGTCGTCGGCCGCCAGCGCCTGTTCGGGTACACGGACGAGGAGCTCAGGCTGATCCTCGGGCCGATGGCGCGGACGGGGGCCGAGCCGATCGGCTCGATGGGATCGGATGCGGCCATCGCCGTCCTCTCGGAGCGGCCGCGCCTGCTCTTCGACTACTTCACCCAGCTGTTCGCCCAGGTGACCAACCCGCCGCTCGACGCCATCCGGGAGGAGCTGGTGACGTCGCTCACCTCCACGCTCGGGCCGGAGGCGAACCTGCTCGAGCCGACCGCCGCATCGTGCAGGCAGATCGTCCTGCCCATGCCGGTGATCGACAACGACGACCTGGCCAAGCTGCTCTACGTGCACGAGGACGGTCTGACGCCGGGGTTCCGGGCGTTCGCGGTCGACGGGATGTTCGAGGTGGGGCGCGGCGGCGACGGCCTGCGCGACGCCATCGAGGACGTCCGGGCGCAGGTCAGCGCGGCCATCGCCGACGGCGCCAACATCATCGTCCTCTCCGATCGCAACTCGACCGCGGAGCTCGCCCCGATCCCCTCGCTCCTGCTGGTGTCCGCCGTGCACCACCACCTGGTGCGCGAGAGGACCCGGACCCAGGTCGGACTGGTGGTCGAGTCGGGGGATGCCCGGGAGGTCCACCACATGGCGCTCCTCAAGGGGTTCGGCGCCGCCGCCATCAACCCGTACCTGGCGTTCGAGACGATCGACGACATGATCGCCGGTGGGCTGCTCGCGGGCGTCACCCCCCGTCAGGCGCAGCGCAACTACATCAAGGCGGCGTCCAAGGGGATCGTGAAGGTGATGTCCAAAATGGGGATCTCGACCGTGGCGTCCTACACGGGCGCCCAGGTCTTCGAGGCGGTCGGGCTCGAACAGTCCCTGGTGGACGAGTACTTCTCCGGCACGGTGTCCCGGATCGGGGGTGTCGGGCTCGACCAGTTGGCCGCCGAGGTCGCCGCCCGGCACCGGCTGCGCCACCTCGACCGCCCCACCGAGCTGGCGCACCGGGACCGCGAGGTGGGTGGTGAGTACCAGTGGCGGCGGGAGGGGGAGATCCACCTGTTCAACCCGCGGAGCGTCTTCAAGCTCCAGCACGCCACCCGGGCACGGCGGTACGACATCTTCAAGGAGTACAGCCGCGCGGTCGACGACCAGGCGGCGGGCCTCGCCACGCTCCGGGGGCTCTTCCGGCTGAAGACGGAGGGCCGCTCCAGCCTGCCCGTCGACGAGGTCGAGGCGCCGGCTTCCATCATCGCCCGGTTCTCGACCGGGGCGATGTCCTACGGGTCCATCTCGGCCGAGGCGCACGAGACGATGGCGATCGCCATGAACCGGCTCGGCGGCCGGTCGAACACGGGGGAGGGGGGCGAGGACCCGGAGCGGTTCACCCCCGACGCCAACGGCGACCTGCGCCGGAGCGCCATCAAGCAGGTGGCCTCGGGGCGGTTCGGCGTCACCTCGGAGTACCTGGTGAACGCCGACGACATCCAGATCAAGATCGCCCAGGGCGCGAAGCCCGGCGAGGGCGGTCAGCTCCCCGGGCACAAGGTCTCCCCGTGGATCGCCAAGACCCGGTACTCGACGCCCGGCGTGGGCCTCATCTCCCCTCCGCCCCATCACGACATCTACTCGATCGAGGACATCGCGCAGCTCATCCACGACCTCAAGTCGGCCAACCCCCGGGCCCGGGTGCACGTCAAGCTGGTGGCCGAGGTCGGCGTGGGCACCGTGGCGGCAGGCGTGGCCAAGGCGCACGCCGACGTGGTCCTGATCTCCGGCCACGACGGCGGCACCGGCGCCACGCCGCTCACCTCGCAGAAGCATGCGGGGATCCCCTGGGAGCTGGGGCTGGCCGAGACGCAGCAGACCTTGGTGGCCAACGGGCTCCGGGACCGCATCGTGGTGCAGGTGGACGGCCAGATGAAGACGGGCCGGGACGTGGTGATCGCCGCGTTGCTCGGGGCGGAGGAGTACGGCTTCTCCACCGCCCCCCTGGTGGTGTCCGGTTGCATCATGATGCGGGTCTGCCATCTCGACACCTGCCCGGTGGGGATCGCCACCCAGAACCCGAGGCTGCGGGAGCGCTTCTCGGGCACCCCCGAGTTCGTGGAGACCTTCTTCGAGTACATCGCCGCGGAGGTCCGGGAGTACCTGGCTGCCCTCGGTCTCCGGTCGCTCGAGGAGGCGATCGGCCGGGTCGACCTCCTCGACGCGGTGGAGGCCGTCGACCACTGGAAGGCGTCGGGGCTCGACTTCTCGCCGATCCTGCGGGTCCCGGACCTCGCCGACGGGGCGGCGCGCTTCTGCACCACCGAGCAGGACCACGGGCTCGACCGGGCGCTCGACCACGCGTTCCTCGAAGCGTGCCGCCCGGCCATCGAGGAGGGGACACCGGTGGCGGCGGAGCTGGCCGTGCGCAACGTGGACCGGACGGTCGGTACCCTGCTCGGCTCCGAGATCACCCGGCGGCACGGGGGGAGAGGCCTCCCCGACGGGACGATCGACCTGACCTTCCGCGGCTCCGCCGGCCAGAGCTTCGGCGCCTTCGTCCCCCGCGGCGTCACCATGCGACTCCTCGGCGACGCCAACGACTATCTGGGCAAGGGGCTGTCCGGTGGCCGCATCGTGGTCCGTCCGCCGGAGGAGTCGACGTTCCCCGCCGAGGACAACATCGTGGCCGGCAACGTCATCCTGTACGGGGCGACCTCGGGGGACGTGTTCCTCAGGGGTCAGGTGGGCGAGCGGTTCTGCGTGCGCAACTCGGGCGCCATCGCGGTGGTCGAAGGGGTCGGGGACCACGGGTGCGAGTACATGACGGGTGGGCGGGTGGTGGTCCTCGGACCGACGGGCCGCAACTTCGGCGCCGGCATGTCCGGGGGCATCGCCTACGTCTACGACGTCGCGGACGAGCTCCGGCGCCAGGTCAACCCGGAGATGGTGGACCTGGAGGAGCTCACGCCCGACGACCGCACCTGGCTGAAGGACCGGATCCTCCTCCACCTCGACGAGACCGGGTCGGCGGTGGCGGCCGCGCTGCTGGCCGACTGGATGAGCAGCGCGGAGCGGTTCACCAAGGTCATGCCCCGGGACTACCGCCGGGTGCTCGAGGCCACAGAGCGCGCCGCCGCGGAAGGGCGGTCCGTCGACGAGGCGGTCATGGAGGCGTCCCATGGGTGAGGTCACCGGGTTCCTCGACTACGGGCGCGAACTGCCGTCACGTCGGCCGGTGGCCATCCGGCTGCGCGACTGGAAGGAGGTCTACGAGCCGTTCCCGGAGGAGTCGGTGCGGCACCAGGGGGCCCGGTGCATGGACTGCGGCATCCCGTTCTGCCACGAGGGGTGCCCGCTCGGCAACCTGATCCCGGAGTGGAACGACCTCGTCTACCGGGGCAACTGGTCCGAGGCGATCGAGCGGCTCCACGCCACCAACAACTTCCCCGAATTCACCGGCCGGCTCTGCCCCGCCCCGTGCGAGGGCTCGTGCGTCCTCGGGATCAACGCGGAGCCGGTGACCATCGAGCGGATCGAGGTGGAGATCGCCGAACGGGCATGGTCCGAAGGGTGGGTGCGACCCGCCGACCGCATCGCCCCCACCGGCAAGCGGGTGGCGGTGGTCGGCTCCGGTCCCGCCGGGCTGGCTGCGGCCCAGCAGCTCACCCGGGCAGGTCACGCGGTGGTGGTCTTCGAGCGCGCCGAGCGGCCCGGTGGCCTGCTCCGCTACGGGATCCCCGAGTTCAAGATGGAAAAGGCGGTCCTCGACCGGCGGCTCGATCAGCTGGTGGCCGAAGGCGTGGAGTTCCGGTGCGGGGTGTCGGTGGGCGCTCCGGACCCGTCCGTGCCGTTCGCCTGCTCACCGGACGTCGCGGTCGTCGCGCCGGATGCCCTGGTCGACGAGTTCGACGCGGTGGTGCTGGCCGGGGGAGCGACGCTCCCACGAGACCTCTCCGTCCCCGGGCGCGACCTCGACGGGATCCACCGGGCGATGGACTACCTCAAACCGTCGAACCTGGTGCAGGAAGGCAGCCTGGCCGCGAGCCCGATCTCGGCCGAGGGGAGGCACGTGGTGATCATCGGCGGCGGCGACACGGGAGCCGACTGCCTGGGGACCGCCCACCGCCAGGGTGCGCTGGCGGTGCACCAGCTCGAGATCATGCCGCGCCCGCCGGACCGGCGGGGTGCGGACAATCCGTGGCCGACCTGGCCGGTCGTGCTGCGGACCTCGGCGGCCCACGAGGAGGGCGGCGACCGGCTCTACTCGGTGACGACCACGGCGTTCGTGGGCGACCCGGAGGGAAGGGTCCGGGCCCTCTGCGGCGAGGAGGTCGAACTGGCCGAGGACGACGCGGGCCGTCCGACCTTCCGGCCCGTCCCCGGCTCCGCGTTCGAGCTCCCGTGCGAGCTGGTCCTGCTGGCAATGGGGTTCCTGGGCGCCGAGCGGACGGGGGTGGTGGCGGACCTCGGTCTCGAGGTCGACGCCCGGGGGAGCGTCGTCGCCGATCCCTCGTGGGCGACCAACGTGGAGGGCGTCTTCGTCTGCGGTGACATGACCCGCGGGCAGAGCCTCATCGTGTGGGCGATCGCCGAGGGCCGGTCGGCCGCCTCGTCGGTGGACCGTTACCTGATGGGGGGCACGGCGCTGCCGGCCCCCATCGAACCGGGCCGCCTCGCGCTCCGCTAGGACCGTCGGACCCACCCGGGAGCCCCTCAGGCGAGGACGCAGCGCGTCCCCCGGTAGATGGTCGGCATGCACCGGTTGCAGTGCACGCACAACCCCTCGTCCACCGCACCCTGGAGGAACCGGTTGACGAGGTCGGGCTGGCGGAGCAGGGCGCGAGCCATGGCGACGAAGGAGAACCCCTCCCCGATCGCCGCCTCGACGGTGTCCAGCCGGTTGATCCCACCGAGCAGCACCAGGGGCACGTCGAGGGCGTCGAGGAACTGGCGGGCGTACGGGAGGAAGAAGGCCTCCTCGAACGGGTACTCGCGCAGGAAACGGCCGCCGAAGGCCCGGAACCCGAGGCGGAGCGGCACGGGCAGGGTGGCGGCGAACTCGCGCCGGGGCACCTCGCCCCGGAAGAGGAACATCGGATTGGCCAGCGAGCTCCCGCCGGTGAGGGTGATGGCGTCGACCGCACCGTCCCCTTCGAGCATCCGGGCGAACTCCACGCTCTCGTCGAGCCAGAAGCCGCCGGGCACGCCGTCGGCCATGTTGAGCTTTACGGTGACCGCCAGTCGGGGTCCGACCGCGTTGCGCACTTCCCGGACCACCTGGAGGGGGAAGCGGGCCCGCCGGTCCAGCGATCCCCCCCACCGGTCGGTGCGCCGGTTCAGGTGCGGACTGAGGAAGGCGCTCAGCAGGTAGTTGTGCCCCAGGTGGACCTCGACCGCGTCGAACCCGGCCTTCCTCGCCACCGAGGCGCCCCGCCCGAACGCCTCGGTGATCCGGGCGATGTCCGCGTCGGATGCGCCCCGCGTCCGGGAGCCCACCGGGGTGAACCCACCGGAGGGCGCCAGGACGGCAGCTCGGTTGGAGCGACCGTTGGCGACCGGTCCCGCATGGCCGATCTGGGCGGCGGCGGCGGCACCCGCGGCGTGGACGGCGTCGGTGACCCGGCGGAGGCCGGCGATCGTGTCGTCGCCCAGGAGGACGCAGTGGCGGTCTGTTCGGCCCTCGGGCGACACGGCCAGATAGGCGACCGTCGACAGTGCGGCCCCGCCCCGCGCCACCCGCTCGTGGAACGCAACCAGCTCGGGGGTGACCACGCCGTGCGGAGTGACCCCCTCGAACGTCGCGGCCTTGAGGATGCGGTTGCGCAGTGTCAGCGGGCCGAGCTGCGCCTCCCGGAGGGCAGACCCCCGGCCGGCGGGTTCCGGCCCACCGGCCGACCGCGTCCCTCCCGGAGCCGTGCCGGGCCGAGTTCCTGCGTCCTCGCCTCCGCGGCCCGATCGGTCCATGGCGACATCACCCCCCTGCCGGAGGACGCTACTCCGGGAGCCTCGCCGCCCGCGTCATCCGCTCGGGCGGGTCACCCCGACCAGGCCCGACCAGTCGGCATGGTCCAGTCGGACCGTGGCGCCGGTGTGGGGCGCGTCGATCATCTCGCCGGCGCCGACGTAGATGCCGACGTGGTCGACCGCCTCGGGACCGCTCCCGAAGAAGAGGAGGTCGCCCGGCTCCAGGGAGGCACCCGGGGCCAGCGCCGGGGTGGCGTCGAACTGGTCCTGCGCCACCCTGGGCAGGGTCACCCCTGCGTGCGCGTAGGCGGCCTGGGTGAGGCCCGAGCAGTCGAACCCTCCGGCGCCGGTGCCGCCCCAGAGGTAGGGGACGCCCAGTTGTGCTCCGGCGAAGGCCAGGGCGGCGGTGACCGTGGTGCTGGCGGCCGGGTTGTCACCGAACGCCAGGGCGAGCGTCAGGACGGTGTGGACGTAGCGTTCCGAATGGTTGTAGTCGTCGACCGCCCCTGCCAGGGTCGAGGCGCTGCCCGCCCCGTCGGCGCACAGCATCCGGGCGGCGGAGAAGACGGCGTCGACCGGGTCGTAGGGCGAGGGCGGCTCGGACCCGCCGGGGCCCACCGTGGCGTAGGCGGCGAAGGTGGCCGGCTCGAACTGCAGGGGTCCCTCGGCGCCGGCCGCGTTCGCCCCCGAATGGACCCCGGGGGCCGTCGACGTCCCGCTGGCGGACTCGACGGTCCCGATGGCGGCGAGCACCTCCCAGGGGAGCCCCGGGCAGGTGGTGGCCGCCCGGCGGTACAGCGGGAGCCAGCCGGCAGGGATCGCGGGGCCACCGCCGCCCGGGACGGGAACCGCTCCGGCCCCTGTGGACGGCACGCCCGCCCCGGTCGGACCGGCGACCGAGACGCTCACCACCACGATCGCGGCGACGACGGCACCGGCGACGGCGAGACTCGCCAGCACGCCGAGGGACACGACCGCCTTGACCATCGGCCAACCTCGGATCGGCTCGGGGCGGCGGCGCGCCCGGTTCGGGACGCGTGCCGCGCCTGCGGGGGGAGGTGGACGGCCGGGCCCACGAGGAGGCGGGGGAGACCCGGGTGCGACAACGGGCTCCCCGACCGAGGCTCCGCCCAGTCCACCACCGCCGCCAGGTGTCCGCAAGGGGTGTTCCCCGGGGGGAGCCCGTGCGCCCGGGCGGTCGGTATGCTCGGGCGGGTCGCCGTCAGTGTGCCGGCGACCAAGGTGCCGACGACCCGGGGAGGAGCCGCCATGCTCAGCACGATGCAGGATGCGCCGATGCTCGTGAGCGACATCGTTCGCCACGGGCAGCAGGTCTACGGAGAGAGCCGGGTCCTGACGGTCACCGGTCCGGACGGCACCCACGTCGAGGCGACGTTCGCCGAGGTGGCCGAACGGGCCGAGCGGCTGGCGTCCGCGCTCCGTCGGCTCGGGGTCGGAGCCGACGACCGGGTGGGGACCTTCCAGTGGAACAACCAGCGGCACCTCGAGGCGTACCTCGCCGTCCCCTCGATGGGGGCGGTGCTCCACACCCTGAACGTGCGCCTCTACGCCGAGCAACTGGCGTACGTCATCAACCACGCCGAGGACAAGGTGATCATCGTCGACGCCTCTCTGGCGCCCCTCCTCGCCGCGGTCTGGGACCAGCTCTCGACGGTCGTCCACGTGATCGTCGCCGGGGGCGAGCCCGGGGCGGAGTACCCGTTCGGACCGGTGGTCGACTACGAGGAGCTGCTCGCGGCCGAGGAACCGGGCTTCGACTGGCCGGTGCTCGACGAGCGGCAGGCGTCGTCCATGTGCTACACCTCGGGGACCACGGGGAACCCGAAGGGTGTCGTCTACAGCCACCGCTCGACCGTCCTCCACTCGATGGCGGTCAGCTCGGCGGCCGCGCTGGGCGTCAACCACCTGGACCGGGTGCTCACCATCGTCCCGATGTTCCACGTGAACGCGTGGGGTACCCCGTACGCCGCCTTTCTGGTGGGTGCGGACCTGGTGATGCCCCAGCAGTACCTGCAGGCTGCACCTCTGGCGGCCGTGTTCGCCGCCTGCCGGCCCACGCTCGCCGCCGGGGTACCGACCATCTGGAACGACCTGCTCCGCTACGCGGAGACCAACCCGGTCGACCTGTCCTCGGTCCGCCTGGTGGTCGCCGGGGGTGCCGCCGTGCCCCGCTCGATGTTCGAGCGGTTCGACGAGCAGTTCGGGATCGAGCTGCTGCAGGGCTGGGGCATGACCGAGACGAGCCCCCTGTGCGCGCTCGGCATCCCGCCCCGGGGGACCCCGAGGGACGAGGAGCTCGAGTGGAGGGCGAAGACCGGCCGGGTGCTCCCCGGCGTGGAGATCCGGATCTGCGCGGAGGACGGCTCGGTGATGCCCCGGGACGGGGCGGCGGTCGGTGAGTTCGAGGTCCGCGGGCCGTGGATCGCCGGCGGCTACTACCGGGATCCGGACAGCGACCGCTTCCACGACGGGTGGCTCCGCACCGGCGACGTCGGGACCCTCGATCCTCGGGGCTTCATGCAGATCACCGACCGGACCAAGGACGTCATCAAGTCCGGCGGGGAGTGGATCTCGTCGGTGGAGCTCGAGAACGAGGTGATGGCGCACCCGGGTGTCCACGAGGCGGCGGTGGTGGCGGTGCCGGACCCGAAGTGGAGCGAGCGGCCGCTGGTGGCGGTGGTGCGCAACGAGGGATCGTCGGTGACGGCCGACGAGCTGCTGGCCCACCTGGACGGGCGGGTGTCCCGTTGGTGGATGCCCGAGCGCTGGACGTTCATCGACGAGCTGCCGAAGACGAGCGTCGGGAAGTTCGACAAGAAGGTCCTGCGTGCCCGGCATGCGGACGGGGCGCTCGAGGTGATCGAAGTCGAGGTCCCGTCACCACCGGCCGGGTCGTGATCGACGGGGTCGGAGAGGTCGCGGACCGGCTCGCCTCGGCGGCCGACACGCTGGCCGACCTGGCCCTCGATCGCCTCCGCCGGGCCGCCGAGGCGGCGCGTGACGGCGACCCGTCCGACGCTGCCACGGACGGCTCCCCGGCGTCGGCCGAAGAGAGGGCGCGCCTGCTGGCGGAGGAGAAGGCGCTGACGCGGGCACGCCGTGCCGTCGAGAAGGCGGTCCATCTCCTCGCCCCGCCGGCGGGCGGTGACCCGGGACCCTGACCCCGGTCCGGCTCAGCGGCCGACGGGGGAGCGGCCCGGGTCCCCTGCGGGTCGCCGTGGTGTCTCCAGGTCGTTCAGGGCGTCGATCAGGCGCCGCAGGAGCCCGTAGTGGACGCGGTCGAACCGGAGCGCCAGTCGGGCCAGCCCGACCTGGTCCCCGTCCCGGCGCTCGGGCGGGAGCGCGGAGGAGGCGCGGATGGCGCCGCCCGCCAGGAGGCCGGCGAACCGGCGGTTCAGGTCGGCGAGCTCCGCCCGGTCGGGCGCATGCTGCATGCGGAGCACGAGCAGGTCGCCCACCCACCGGGACGAGTGGTAGTTGCGGTAGAACCCGAGCAGCTCGCCGGCCGCGGTGGCGACGTCGTCCGTCTTGCGGTAGAGCGCCTCGTCGCCCGGGGAGATCAGCCCCCGGGAGGCGACCTCGCCGTCGACGAACCGCCTCCACCCGTCCCAGTACCCGCTCCCGGGCGTGTCGAGGAGGACGACCGGAGCCGGTGCGGCCTTGCCCGTCTGGAGCAGGGTGAGCACCTCGAAGCTCTCGTCGAGCGTCCCGAACCCCCCGGGGAGCACCACGTACCCGTCGGACTCCTTGATGAGCATCAGCTTGCGGGTGAAGAAGTAGCGCATCTGGACCAGCTTCGGGTCCTGGGCGATGAACGGGTTCGCCCCCTGCTCGTGCGGCAGCCGGATGTTCACGCCGATCGACCGGTCCCGCCCGGCGCCTTCCATGCCGGCGGCCATGATCCCCGGGCCGGCGCCGGTGACGACCATCCAGCCGTGGGCGGCGAGGGTCACGGCGAGGTCCACGGTGCTGCGGTAGGCGGGGTCGCCCGCGTCGGTGCGTGCCGAGCCGAAGATGGTGACCTTCCGCTCCCCGCGGTAGGGACGGAACATCGAGAAGGCGGCCCGCATCTCGGCGAGAGCGGCGTCGACGATCTTCAGGTCGCCGGTGTCGGCCCGGTCCGAGGCGAGCTGGGAGACCGTGGCGACGATGGAGGTGTACAGGCGGCGCTGGGCCTCCGAGGCATCGGCCGGCGCCAGCTCGTCAACGGCCCGGCGCACGGACAGCTCGCTGCCGGGGTCCTCGGCGGTGGAGGACCCACCGTTACCAGTGGGCACGGGACCGGCTCAGCCCGAGGCGGCGCTTGCGCCGGACCCGGCGGCGGCCGGCTGGGCCACCCGGCCGTAGAGGGTGGTGCGTTGGACCAGCGTCCTCCCGAGCGGGGCGACCAGGGCACGGAACCCCTCGACGTCCATCATCTGACCGTGCGAGGCACCGGCCGCCCGCGAGATGTTCTCGTCCATGAGCGTCCCGCCGAGGTCGTTGACCCCGGCCCGGAGGAGCTGGCGGACACCGTCGGCACCCAGCTTGACCCAGCTGGCCTGGATGTTGTCGATGGCGCCGCGATAGGCGATCCGACCGACGGCGTGCATGAGCAGGGTCTCCCGGAAGGTCGGGCCCCGTCGCGCCCGGCGCCGCAGGTAGAGCGGCGTCGCCATGTGGACGAACGGGAGCGGGACGAACTCGGTGAACCCCCCCGTCTCGCGTTGGAGCTGGCGGGTCCGGACCAGGTGCCGTGCCCAGGAGACCGGCTGTTCGACGGCACCGAACATGATGGTGACGTTGGACCGCAGGCCGACGCCGTGGGCGGTCCGGTGGACGTCGAGCCACTGGTCGGTGTCGATCTTGTCCGGGCAGAGGATGGCCCGCACCTCGTCGTCGAGGATCTCGGCCGCGGTGCCGGGGAGGGTCCTCAGCCCCGCCTCGCGCAGGTCGGTCAGGTAGGCGGCGAGGGGGACACCGTTGCGCCGGGCGCCCTCGGTCACCTCCAGGGCGGTGAACCCGTGGATGTGGATGGTCGCAGAGGCGGCCCGCACCGCCCGGATGACGTCGAGGTAGTAGTCCCCGTCGAAGTCCGGATGGATCCCGCCCTGGAGGCACACCTCGGTGGCGCCGCGGTCGACCGCCTGGCGGACCCGCTCGGAGATCTCGTCGAGGTCCAGCAGATAGGGCGCGCCGCGGAGGTTGAGCGACAGGGGCCCCTTGGAGAAGGCGCAGAACCGGCACTTGAACGTGCAGACGTTGGTGTAGTTGATGTTCCGGTTGGCGACGTAGGTGACCTCGTCACCGACCCGGTCGGCGCGCAGCCCGTCGGCCACTTCGGCCACCGCCCGCACCTCGGAGCCGCGCGCGCTGAACAGGGTGACGATCTGGTCGAGGTCTACCTCGGCCCCGCCGACGACGGCGTCGAGCACCTCGCCGACCGCGCTGGAGGAGGAGGCGTATGCCGCCGGCGCCGGCGGGAGCGACGGTTGCCCCAGGACGATCGGCGGCGGGACGTCGCCGCCGGAGGTCCAGGGGTGGTCCCGACCGAGACCCTCCGCGTCGGAGGCGTCGAGCACCGGGAAGCGCATGGGCTCCGCCAGCCACCGCTCGGGGTCGAGGGCGAACTCGGGATAGAGGGTCAGCCGGGGGGCCAGCGTGTGGCCGGCCGCCTCGGTGGCGGCGCGGAGGATGGCGAGGTCGGGCCAGGCCCGCTCGGGGTTGACGTGGTCGGCGGTGACCGGGGAAACGCCGCCCCAGTCGTCGATCCCGGAGGCCAGCAGGGGCGCCAGGTCGTCCGACAGGTTGGGCGGCGCCTGCAGGTGGATCTCCGGGGGGAGGACGAGGCGGGCAGCCGCGAGCGTCCAGTGGAACTCCTCGGCGGGGCACGGTGGGTGCCGGTGCATGGCCGTCCCCACCTTGGGCAGGAAGTTCTGGATGATGACCTCCTGGACGTGGCCGTACCGGCGGTGGCTGGCGGCGATGGCGACCAGGGTGGCGATGCGGTCGGCCCGCGACTCGCCGATGCCGACCAGCAGCCCGGTGGTGAAGGGGACGGACAGTGCGCCGGCGGCGTCGAGGGTCGCCAGCCGGCGGTCCGGCGCCTTGTCGGGGGACGACCGGTGGGCGGCCAGGTCCGGGTTGACCGACTCGATCATCATCCCCTGGCTGGCGCTGACCTCCCGGAGACGGGCCAGGTCGTCGGGGGCGAGCGCTCCCGCGTTGGCGTGGGGGAGGAGCCCGGTCTCGTCCCGCACGGCCCCGCAGGCGGCGACCAGATAGTCGACCGTCGAGGCGTAGCCGTGGTCTCCGAGCCACCGGCGGGCGTCGGGGTAGCGGTCCTCGGGAAGCTCCCCGAGAGTGAAGAGCGCTTCGTGGCACCCGGCCCGCCGGCCGTCCTCGGCGATGGCGAGCACGTGGTCGAGCTCGAGGTAGGGGGACGGGAGCCGGGCGGGGGCCTTGGCGAAGGTGCAGTAGCCGCACCGGTCTCGGCACAGCATGGTGAGGGGGATGAAGACCTTCGGCGAGAAGGTCACCCGGTTGCCGTGGGCCCGGTCGCGGACCGCCCGGGCCCGCTCCTGCAGGTCGGCAAGGTCGGCCTCGGCCAGCCCCGGCCATCGGCCGGGGGAACCGTCCTCGTCGGTGCCGTGGAACGGGGGGACCGGTTCGTGCGGGGGCATCGGCGGCCACCTTACCGGAGAGACCGGCCGGCCTCGCCGGGCTCGTGGGGAGCACCGACGCAAGGATCGCTGCGGCCCCGCGGGGCAGGAGTGCGGGGGGTGTTCAGCGGCGCGGGGGGACTCCCTGGGCGGCCTCCCGGTCGACCAGCCAGAGGACGGCGGCGGCGTCCACCCGGGCGGCGGGCAGGTCCTCTCCCGCGAGGATGCCGGCGAAGGCCCGGTGCTTGGCGGCGCCGGAGACGGTGAACACCACCAGGCGCGCCCGGGCGATGGCCGGGAGGGTGAGGGTGATGCGGTCGTGGGGGTTGTGGTCCAGCGGGTCACGGGTGGCGACGACGAGGGTCCCGGGGTCGGCGATCCCGAGGGTCTCGGCCCCGGGGAACAGCGAGGCACAGTGGCCGTCCGGGCCCATCCCGAGGTGGACGAGGCCGAAGGAGCGGAGCGGGGCGACCAGGTGCTGGTAGGCGGACGCCGCTTCGTCGGGAGGCCCTGACCGGTACATGGGGTGCACGGAGCGCGCCGGAGGCACCCGGTCGAGCAGCGCCTCGCGGCAGAGCCGGTAGTTGGAGTCGACGTCGTCCGGCGGCACGCATCGCTCGTCGCCCCAGTAGACGTCGACGGACTCCCAGTCCATGGAACCGCCGAGCTCCGCCAGGCGCCGGTAGCACGCCGCGGCCGTCCCTCCCCCCGAGAGGAACAGGGAGCGATCGTCGTCACCCGCTTCCGCCAGCTCCTGACGGACCAGGGAGGCGAAGGCGTCGGGGACGGAGTCCACCAGCTCGACCGTGCCGTTCACCCGTCCCTCCCCCGGGGCGGCAGGCCCGGAACCCGGGTCCGGGCTCACCGGGCTCACTGGGCTCACTGGACGAAGTCCTCGGGGTCCTCGCTGTCGAGGTCGAGGTCGAGCTCGGGGTTGCGCCACGCGTCGCCGGAGCGTTCCACCAACAGGTCCGCCATGTGCGGACCCCAGGTGCCGGCCGGGTACGGCTGGAGGGCCCCCCCGGTCTCCGACCACGCCTGCAGGTAGGGGTCCACGATCTTCCACGCCTGCTGGACCTCGTCCGAGCGGATGAAGAGCGTGGCGTCGCCGACCATGGCGTCGTGGAGCAGCCGCTCGTACCCGTCGGCCGCCTCCGAACCCTCGAACGCCTGGTGGTACGAGAAGCCCATGGCGACCGAGCGGATGTGGAACTTCTCGCCGGGCACCTTCGCCCCGAACTCGAGGCTGATCCCCTCGTCCGGCTGGATGCGCAGGATGAGGGCGTTCGGCCGCAGGTCGCGGCTGGTCCGGTGGTCGAAGAGCAGGTAGGGAACCTGGCGGAAGGTGAGGACCACCTCGGTCACCCGCGCCGGGAGCCGCTTGCCCGTCCGCACGTAGATGGGGACGCCGGCCCACCGCCAGTTGTCGACCGACAGCCGGAGGGCGAGGTAGGTCTCGGTCTGGCTGTCCGCCGCCACGTCCTCCTCCTGGCGGTAGCCGACCACCTTCTCTCCGTCGACCACGCCGGCGGCGTACTGGCCCCGCACCGAGCGGTCGACCGCCTCGTCGGGTGTCGGGATGGCGACGGCATGGAGGAGCTTCACCTTCTCGTCGCGGATCCGGTCGGCTTCGGTGCTGGTGGGAGACTCCATCAGCGTCAGGGCGAGCACCTGCATTACATGGTTCTGCACGATGTCGCGCAGGGCGCCCGCCGTCTCGTAGAACCCGCCGCGGTGCTCCACGCCCAGGCTCTCGGCCACCGTGATCTGGACCTGCTCCACGTACCGCCGGTTCCAGATCGGTTCGAACACCGCGTTGGAGAACCGCAGGGCCAGGACGTTCTGGACGGTCTCCTTGCCCATGTAGTGGTCGATCCGGTAGACCTGGCTCTCCTCGAAGGCGGCATGGATCTGATCGTTCAGCGCGTTGGCGCTGGCGAGGTCCCGGCCGAAGGGCTTCTCGACGACCAGGCGGACGAACTGGTCGTCCCGCTCGGGCCTGGTGCAGCCGTGGGTGGCGAGGGCTCCGGCGACCAGCCCGAACACGCTGGGAATGGTGGCCAGGTAGTAGAGCCGGTTCCCCCCGGTCCGGTCCTCCCGGTCGGCCTTGTCGAGGGCGTCCTTCAGCCGGGCGAAGGTGTCCGGATGGTCGTACTCGCCGGTGAGGTAGGCGAACCGCTCGGTCAGCGCCTTCCACTTCGGTCCCCCGTCCGGGGTCGCCTCGGCCACATGGGCACGGAACTCCTCGTCGGTCCACTCCGTGCGGGCCACGCCGATCACGGTGAACCCGTCGTCCAACACGCCGCGGTCGGCGAGCCGGGCGAGGGCGGGAAGGATCTTCCGGGCCGCGAGGTCCCCGGAGGCACCGAAGATCACCATCGCCACCGGCGGGGCCTTGGAGAGGACCGGCGGCAGGGAGCGCCGCTTCGCCGAGGCCACGCCCTTCCCGGAGGCCACGCTCTTCTTGCCCGTCCCGGCCTTCTTGGCGGTGGTGGCCTTCTTGCCCGTTCCGGCCTTCTTGGCGGTGGTCGCCTTCTTGGCGGTGGGGCTCATCCCCGACCGCGGCCCTGGAGCACGTTGGCCTTGTCCGAGAGCGACTGCATCAGCTCCTCGAAGGACTTGGCGAACGAGGCCACCCCCTCCGCTTCGAGCGTCCGGGCCACGTCCTCCATGTCGATCCCCGCCTCCGCCAGCTCGCGCAAGACCCGGTCCGTCCCCTCCGGGTCGGCGTCGACGGTCCGGGCCACCGTTCCGTGGTCCAGGAAGTCGGCGACGGTCCCGTCCGGCATGGTGTTCACGGTCTGCGGACCGATGAGGGTGTCGACGTAGGCGAGGTCGGGATAGGCGGGGTTCTTCGTCGAGGTGGAGGCCCAGAGGGGACGCTGTACCTGCGCCCCCTTGGCCGCCAGGGCCTCCCAGCGCGGACCGGAGAAGCGCTCGGCGAACAGACGGTATGCCTGGCGGGCCTGCGCCACCGCCGCCGTTCCCCGCAGGGCGAGGAGCGCGTCCCCCCCGGCTCCCCGTGCCGACGCCTCGATCCGACGGTCGACCTCGGTGTCCACCCTGCTGACGAAGAACGACGCCACGCTGGCCACCCGGGACAGGTCGGACGCCCCGCTGGCCGCGTACGCCTCCAACCCGGCGAGGTACGCCTCGATGACCGCCTCGTAGCGGGAGAGGCTGAAGATGAGGGTCACGTTGATGCTGCGGCCCTCCGCGATCATCGTCTCGATCGCCGGGACCCCCTCGAGGGTGGCGGGGATCTTCACCAGCACATTCGGCTGGTCGATCCTCCGGTGGAGGGCGCGCGCCGCTTCGACGGTGGCCTCCGTCTCGTGGGCGAGGGACGGGGCGACCTCGACCGAGACGTAGCCGTCGCCGCCGTGCGACTCGTCGTACACCGGTCGCAGCAGGGCCAGGGCGTGGTCGATGTCGTCGACCACGAGGTCCCAGTAGGCGTCTTCGACCGAGCTGGTGGCGATCAGCGACGAGAACTGCTCGTCGTAGGTGTCCTGGCCCGAGATCGCCTTGGCGAAGATGGTCGGGTTGGAGGTCACCCCGCGGATGCCCTGGTCGACCAGGCCTTGGAGCGTGCCGTCCCGGAGCCAGTCCCGCCGCAGGTTGTCGAGCCAGGGGCTCTGCCCCTCCTGGGCGTAGAGCGCATCGAGTGTCGTCATGGTCGTCCTTCCGAGCGGAGGGGTTGTCGTGGGGGCAAGAGGATCATCGCGCCAACAGGTCGCGGGCCCGGGCGGCGACGTGCTCGGGGGTGAACCCGAACTCCTCCATGGCGCGCTCGCCGGGTGCCGACGCGCCGAAGTGGTCGATGGAGACGAAGTCGTCGGCGTAGCGGTCCCAGCCGAAGGAGCTGGCCGCCTCCACCGAGAGCCGGGGGAGCCCCGGGGGGAGCACCGCCTCGAGGTACGAGCGCTCCTGGAGGGCGAAGAGCTCCCACGAGGGGAGGGAGACCACGCGGGCCTCCACCCCCTCTGCCGCCAGCAGGTCGGCGGCCTCCAGGCACAGGTGGACCTCGCTTCCCGTCCCGATGAGCACCACGGCGGGCGAACCGTTGTCGCCGTCGCGGAGCACGTACCCGCCACGGGGCAGGCCCTCGACGGCGCGCTGGCGCGTCCCGGTCAGGACCGGGAGCTTCTGGCGGCTGAGGACGAGGGCGGTCGGCCCCGAGCTGTCCACCGCTACCCGCCAGGCCTGGGCGGTCTCGTTGGCGTCGGCCGGACGGATGACGCGGAGCCCCGGCATGGCCCGCATCGCCGCCAGTTGCTCGATCGGCTGGTGGGTCGGCCCGTCCTCGCCAAGGCCGATCGAGTCGTGGGTCCAGGAGTAGACCACGTGCGCCTGCGAGAGCGCTCCCACCCGAACCGCCCCGCGCATGTAGTCGCTGAAGACGAAGAAGGTGCCCCCGACGGGGAGCATGCCGCCGTGGCCGGCGATGCCGTTCATGATGCCGCCCATGCCGTGCTCACGGATGCCGTAGTGGATGAGGCTCCCACCGGGGTCGGCGACGGACTGGGCCACCGCCCCGTCCATGGCCATGCCGGTGTTGCCGGTGAGATCGGCGCTCCCGGGGATCAGGCCGGGGATGGCTCCACCCGTGGCGTCGAGGCACGCCTTGATCGCCTGGCGGGTCGCCATCGGACCGTCCTCCGGGGAGAACTCGGGGAGGGTGGCCTCCCAACCGGCCATCCCGTGGCCGGCCTGGGCCGCGTCCCACCGGGCCCGGTCGCCGTCCCAGGCGGCGGACCGGCGCTCCCACTGCGTCCGGAGGGCCTGGCCTCGGGGGATGCACCGCCGGTAGAAGTCGAGCACCGCGTCGGGCACCCAGAAGGTCTCGTCGGGAGGGATCCCGAGGATCTCTTTGGTGGCCCGGGCCTCCTCGTCGCCGAACGGGTCGCCGTGCGCCTTGGCGCTGTCGGTGAGGTGGGGGGACGGATAGCCGATGTGGCTCCGGAGGATGATGAGCGACGGTCGCGCCTCGTCGGAGCGGGCGCGGCGGAGCGCCTCCTCGAGGGCGACCGTGTCGTTGGCCACCTCGCCCACGTCGTCGACCGCCCACCCGTAGGCCTCGAACCGCTGCGCCACGTCGTCGTTGTACGCCAGCTCGGTGGGACCGTCGATGGTGATGTGGTTGTCGTCGTACACGTACACCAACCGCCCCAGCTGGAGGTGGCCCGCGAGGGAGGCGGCCTCGTGGGAGATCCCCTCCTCGAGGCACCCGTCGCCGGCGATGACGTAGGTGTGGTGGTCGCACAGGTCGGGGGAGAAGTGGGTGCGCAGCCAGCGCTCCGCGATCCCCATGCCCACCCCGTTGGCGAACCCCTGCCCGAGCGGGCCGGTGGTCACCTCCACGCCGGGGGTGTGGCGGGCCTCGGGGTGTCCCGGCGTGCGGCTGCCGAACTGGCGGAACGACCGGAGGTCGTCGAGCTCGAGACCGTACCCGGTGAGGTAGAGCAGGGCGTAGAGCAGGATCGACGCATGACCGTTGGACAGGACGAACCGGTCGCGATCGGGCCACGACGGGTCCGACGGATCGTGGCGCATCACCCGGGTGAACAGCACGTGGGCCAGGGGTGCCAGGGCCATCGCCGTCCCCGGGTGCCCTGAGTTCGCCGCCCGCGGCCCGTCGATGGCCAGCCCGCGGATCACGTTGATGCCGAGCTGTTCGAGCGGGGGATCTCTGGGGAGCTCGGGCGGCGCGGGGTCGGTCGTCATCGGAAGCCACCCTACCGGACAGTCCCCGGGCAGGGGCCTCCGTTCCACCCCCGGGGGCGGTGCCCCGCCCGGTGGGGCGCGCGGCGGTGCGGCGTGCGGCCGGGTGCGTTCCGCTCCTCCGGACCGGCTCCGGTAACGTCGGGCGATGCCAGGTCAGCCGATCCAGGTCCCTCCGAACTGCGAGCTGACCCTCGGTATGCGCTGCACCGACAAGTCCCGGCCCGGCAGGACGGTGTGGACCATGGCGGCGGACGAACGGTTCGCCAACCCGGTGGGCATCGTCCAGGGAGGCTTTCTGGGGGCGATGGCCGACTCGGCCATGGGCTCGGCCACCATCACCTTCGCGTCGGCGGGCGGACGCAAGGTGGTGGCGGCCAACGTCGAGATGAAGACGAGCTTCCTCGCCCCGGCCAGGGTGGGCTCGGAGCTGACCTGTACGGCCACCGTCGTCTCGGGGGGGCGCCGCGTGGCCTTCGCCGAGGCCGAGGTGGTCGACGACAACGGGGTGACCGTCGCCCGGGCCAGCTCCACGTACCTGCTCACGCCACGTGGTGAGGAGCCTCCGCCGACCAAGGAGTGAGGAAGTCGGGGAGTGGGTCGGGGCGTGGGCCGGCCGTGCTGGACCTATAGTTGCGCCACCGGGCACGCGGTGGGCAGTGGACCGCCGGCTCCGGCAGACGAGGGTTCGAAGGAGGACGGTGGACCGAGTCCGGACGGACGCAGGCGGGTGGGGTGATCGGATCCGGGGTATGGGTGGCGACACGACCCGGTTGATCGTCGACTACGTCAAGCAGGAGACCCTCGATCCGCTGAAGGGGCTCGGGCGGTTCGTCCTGTTCGGGGTGGCCGGATCGGTGGCCCTGGCGATCGGGCTGGTCATCGCGGCGGTGGGGCTGTTGCGACTGCTCCAGGGGGAGACCGGCGGGGCGTTCCACGGCAACTGGTCCTGGGTCCCGTACCTGATCTGCGCGGTGGCTGTGGTCCTGGTGGCGGTGGCGGCGGTGGCGGCGATCCAGAGAGGTCAGGCGACCCGACCCACCGACCGTCCGGGTCAGCGTCCGGAGAAGAAGGAGAGCGCATGAGCACGGGTTCCGTCACCGGACCGATCACCAGGGAGGACATCGAAGCCCGATTCCGCGAGCTCTCCGGCGAGGTGACCACCGAGGTCGCCAGCGCCCGCTCGCAGCTGCTCACGGTAGGAGTGGCGGTGGCTGTGGCGGTGGTCACCGTGGCGTTCCTGGTCGGGCGGCGGCGGGGACGAAGCCGTTCCGCCGTGGTCGAAGTCAGGCGGATCTGAGCGCGTGGAGTCGATCCTGCGCCTGGTCCAGCGCCAGGGGTTCCGGCGGGGCGTGCGGGGCGGCAGCTCGCTGTGGCTGATCGCCGGGGCGAGCGCGTGGATGTTGCTGCGGGAGCGCCGCGGCCGGTCGCGCGTGGTCTACCGGACGGTGCTCCAGCCCGGTGAGCAGTTGACGGTCGCGACCCGGCCGCCGCGGCGCCGCAACGGTCCCCCGGCTCTGTGACGGGAGGGGCAGGGGAAGGGGACCCGGCGCAGCTCCGTGACGGCGAGCGGGTCCTGATGGTCGACGCCAAGAACCGCCGCTACCTGGTCACGTTGCGCGCGGGCACCTCGTTCCACACCCACGCCGGCATCATCGCCCACGACGACGTGATCGGGGCCGCCGAGGGCACGACGGTGACCGGGAGCACCGGCCGACGGTTCCTGGTGGTGCGGCCGACCCTGTCGGACGTCGTCTTGAAGATGCCGCGCGGCGCCCAGGTGATCTACCCGAAGGACCTGGGCGCCATCATGGTGCTGGCGGACGTGGCGCCGGGGGTCCGGGTACTCGAGGCGGGCGTCGGCTCGGGGGCGCTGTCGATGGCGCTGCTGCGGGCGGGCGCCTCGGTGGTCGGGTACGAGATCCGGGAGGACTTCGCCGACCGTGCCCGGGCCAACGTCGCCGACCTCGTCGGGGGCTCCGCCCCCTACCGCGTCGAGATCAGGGACGTCTACCAGGGGATTGACGAGCGCGGCCTGGACCGGATCGTCCTCGACCTGGCGGAGCCCTGGAAGGTGCTTCCTCACGCCGAGCTGGCGCTGCGGTCGGGGGGCATCCTCTGCGCCTATCTGCCGACCATCAATCAGACCTCCCAGCTACGGGCGGCGATCGAGGCCGGGCCGTTCGGGCTCCCCTCCACGGTGGAGGTGCTCCACCGGACCTGGCACATCGAAGAGCGGTCGGTCCGCCCCGACCACCGGATGGTGGGGCACACGGGGTTCCTGACCACGGCCCGGTTGCTGGTGCCGACCGAGGCTCCTCCCCCGTACAACGCGGCCCGCTACTCCTGAACCCGCCCGGTCGTCCCCACCCGCGGGCGTGGCGGGCAGGTCAGCCCTGCTCGATGAAGATGCACTCCCCGGGGCACTCCTCGGACGCTTCCACGACCGCGTCCTCGAGGTCTTCTGGGACCGCAGCCATGCCCGCCGACCCACCGGGCTCGTTGCGAACGTCGGCACCCTCCTTGACGTAGGCGAGCCCGTCGTCGAGCAGGGTGAACACCGCCGGTGCGATCTCCTCGCAGAGTCCGTCGCCTGTGCAGAGATCCTGGTCGATCCAGACCTTCATTGGTTGTGACTCTCCTACGTCTCTCCGGGCGTCTCCACGGGCCAGTCGTTCGGAAGCCGTGGCGTTCGCAACTCTTCTTCACCACTCCGGAGGTCTTCTTCACCACTCCGGAGGACCGGAGCGCGAGGGACCCACCTCCGGAGCGGGCGGGGGCACGATCCCCTACGGTGCTGCCCATCGTAGTCCGAACCCCGGAGGTAGTGGCTGATGGCCCGTCAGCCTCCACCTCCGGTCCGCAGCGGGGGACGAGCAACCGGCGCTGCCCGACGAGGGACGCAGGGGCTGCCGGGGGGAGCGGCTGACGGGCCGGGGGAACGGCTGACGGGCCGGGACCGGGTGGGCCGGGGACCGGTGTAGGGTCGCCGGGAGGCTGACGTATGCGAGGTGATTCCGACGGCTGAGTTCGACCGGCGACCAGGCGACCATCGACAGGATCGTTCCGACCACGGCGCGGATGCCGGCCTCCTGGCTCGGGTCCGGGAGGCCGAGGAGGAGGTGGCCCTCCTGAGGCGGCGCCTCCAGGAGAGCCCCCGGCGGGTGCAGGCGCTCGAGGAGAAGCTCCTGGAGGTCAAGGGCCAGCTGGCCCAGGCGGTGTCGCAGAACGAGAAGCTCACCTTCACCCTGCAGACGGCCAAGGAGCACATCGCCAACCTCCGGGAGGAGGTGGAGAAGCTCACCCAGCCGCCCGCCGCCTACGGGACCTACCTGGGGGCGAACGACGACGGATCGGTCGACGTGTTCTCGGGGGGCCGGAAGATGCGGGTGTCGTTGCACCCGGACATCGCCCCCGACGCGCTGCACCAGGGCGACGAGGTGGTCCTCAACGAGTCTCTCAACGTGGTGCTGGCGCGCGAGGGGGACGGGTCGGGCGAGGTGGTCGTCCTGAAGGAGCTCCTCGAGGACGGGCGCCGGGCCCTCATCTACGGCCGGGCGGACGAGGAGCGGGTGGTGGAGCTCTCCGACTCCCTCCGGGGCGTCAAGCTGCGGGCGGGCGACACGGTCCTCATGGAGTCGAGGACGGGGCTGCTGGTGGAGAAGCTCCCGAGGCCGGAGGTGGAGGAGCTGGTCCTCGAGGAGGTCCCCGACGTGGCCTACGCCGACGTGGGGGGACTCGACGAGCAGATCGAGGCGATCACCGACGCGGTGGAGTTGCCGTACCTGCACCGTGAGCTCTACGCGGAGCACAAGCTCCCCGCGCCCAAGGGCATCCTGCTCTACGGCCCGCCGGGGTGCGGGAAGACCCTGATCGCCAAGGCGGTGGCCAACTCGCTGGCCAAGAAGGTCGCCCAGGTCACCGGGAACACCAACATCCGGAGCTACTTCCTCAACATCAAAGGTCCCGAGCTCCTCAACAAGTACGTCGGGGAGACGGAGCGCCAGATCCGGCTCGTCTTCCAGCGGGCACGGGAGAAGTCGGAGGAGGGTGTCCCGGTGATCGTCTTCTTCGACGAGATGGACTCCCTCTTTCGGACCAGGGGGACCGGCATCAGCTCGGACATGGAGTCCACCATCGTGCCTCAGCTCCTGGCGGAGATCGACGGGGTGGAGACGCTGCGCGACGTCATCGTGATCGGGGCCTCGAACCGCGAGGACCTGATCGACCCGGCGATCCTCCGCCCGGGCCGCCTCGACGTGAAGATCCGGATCGAGCGGCCCGACGAGCGGGCGGCGGCGCAGATCTTCAGCCGGTACCTGACGCCGGACCTGCCCCTCGACGACGAGGAGGTCCGTTCCCTCGGCGGCGGCGACCCGGCCAAGGCCACCCGGCTGATGATCGAGGCGACGGTGGCGGAGATGTACCGGGAGGACGACGAGAACCGCTTCCTCGAGGTGACCTACCAGAACGGCGACAAGGAGGTCCTCTACTACCGGGACTTCTCGTCCGGGGCCATGATCGAGAACATCGTCCGCCGGGCCAAGAAGCTGGCGATCAAGCGCTCCATCGCCGGGACCGGGCGCGGGATCCGGACCAGCGACCTGCTGGAGTCCATCCGCCAGGAGTACAAGGAGAACGAGGACCTGCCCAACACCACCAACCCCGACGACTGGGCGAAGATCTCCGGCAAGAAGGGCGAGCGGATCGTGTACATCCGGACCCTGGTCAGCGAGGATCGGGGGACGACGGGCGGCAGGTCGATCGAACGGGTGGGCACCGGCCAGTACCTGTGACCGCGACCGCGACCGCGACCGCGACCGCCGCCGACGGGCGCGGGTAGGGTCTGCGCGTGTCGATCCCCAAGGTCTGCGGCATCGAGACCGAGTACGGCATCCACGTCATGCACGGGGACCCGAACCCGATCGCGGCGTCGTCGGTCCTGATCAACGCCTACGCCCAGGAGATCGCCCGTCAGCAGGTGGGGTGGGACTTCGAGGACGAGTCCCCCGGGAACGACGCCCGCGGCTTCGCGCTCGAAGGCTCGCTCCCGCCCCAGGTGGAGACCCATCTGCTCAACACGGTGCTGACCGACGGCGCCCGGTTCTACGTCGACCACGCCCACCCGGAGTTCTCGACGCCGGAGTGTCTCGACGCGATGGAGTGCCTGCGCTACGACCGGGCCGGCGAACTGGTCCTCATCCGGTCGATGGAGGCCGCCGACCGGGTCGTCACCGACGGGCGCCGCTTCGTCGTCTACAAGAACAACTCCGACGGCAAGGGGAACTCCTACGGCTGCCACGAGAACTACCTGATGGACCGGGCGGCCCCGTTCTCCCGGATCGTCGAGGGCGTGACCCCGCACTTCGTGACGCGGCAGGTCTTCACGGGGGCGGGGAAGGTGGGATCGGAGACCACCGCGTTCGACGGGGAGCCGGTGGACTTCCAGCTCACCCAGCGGGCGGAGTTCTTCGAGGAGCGGGTCGGGCTGGAGACGACCCTGAAGCGCCCCATCGTCAACACGCGCGACGAGCCCCACGCAGACCCCCACCGCTACCGCCGGCTCCACGTGATCGTCGGGGATGCCAACCTGGCCGAGGTGGCCACCTTCCTGAAGGTCGGGACGACCGCGCTGGTGCTCGCCATGATCGAGGACGACGTGACGATCCCCCGGTCCCTGGGGTTGGCCGATCCCGTCCGGGCCATGCACGAGGTCTCCCGGGACCGGACCCTCCGCCGGCCCCTGTTGATGGAGGACGGATCGACCGCTACGGCGCTGGCGGTCCAGTGGGAGCTGTACACGGCGGCCCGCGCCTACGCCGACAGCAACGGGCTCGCGTGCATGGGGGACGCGGGAGTGGGGGAGGAGGTGCTCCGCCGCTGGGAGGCGGTGCTCGACGGGCTCGAGGGAGACCCGATGTCCCTCGCCCGGCAGCTCGACTGGGTGGCCAAGCTCCAGCTCCTGGAGGCCTACCGCGAGCGCCAGGGGTGCGGGTGGGACGACCAGCGGCTCGCCGCCATCGATCTGCAGTACCACGACCTCCGTCCCGAACGCTCCCTGTTCCGGCGGCTCGACACCGAACGCCTGGTGGACGACGCCGCGGTCGAACGCGCCGTGGTCGAGCCGCCGCGCGGGACCCGTGCCTGGTTCCGGGGCAGGTGCCTCAGCAAGTGGCCGGCATCGGTGGTCACCGCCAACTGGGACTCGCTGGTGTTCGACCTCGGCACCGACCCGCTGCGGCGCGTCCCTATGATGGACCCTCTGCGCGGCACCGCCGACCATGTCGACGAACTGCTGGAGCGCAGCGCGAGTCCGGCCGAACTGTTGGACCGGTTGAGCAGCTAGGAGAGTGGCAGATGGCTGAACGAGAGCTGAAGAGGAAGAGCGGCACCACCGATCGGGGCGCAGAGGCGGTGGAGGAGGTCCCCGCCGGTTCGGCGAAAGGGGAGAAGCTGAAGGCCGAGCTCGATGACCTGCTCGACGAGATCGACGAGGTGCTCGAGGACAACGCCGAGGAGTTCGTGCGCAACTACGTGCAAAAGGGCGGGGAGTGAACCGGTGACGCTCCCGTTCTTCGCGCCGACGGACGACCCCGGACCGGACTTCGCCGGGCTCGTCCGGCGTCTGCGCATCCCGCACGGTCCGGTGGCGCCCGACGGCCGCGTCCCTGCCGGGGACGCACCGGTGGCGCTCCGGCACGGCACGACGGTGGTGGCGCTCCGGTTCGCGGACGGCATCGTGATGGCGGGCGACCGGCGGGCGACCGAAGGGCACCTCATCGCCCACCGGACCATGGACAAGGTCTTCCCGGCCGACCGGTACTCGGCGGTGGCGATCGCCGGTGCGGCCGGCCCGGCGGTGGAGATGGTGCGGCTGTTCCAGACCCAGCTCGAGCACTACGAGAAGGTCGAGGGCGTGGTGCTGAGCCTCGAGGGCAAGGCGAACCAGCTTGGCCAGATGGTGCGCGAGCACCTGCCGATGGCGATGCAGGGGCTGGCGGTGGTCCCCCTCTTCGCCGGCTACGACCTCGCCCGGGGGACGGGCCGGATCTTCACCTACGACGTGACCGGCGGGCACTACGAGGAGACCGAGCACAACGCGACCGGTTCGGGCGGGCGGGACGCCCGGACCACCATCAAGCTCGGGTACCGGGCCGGGATGGCCGCCGACGAGGCGGTGGAGCTTGCGATCCAGGCGCTCTACGAGGCTGCCGACGAGGACTCCGCCACCGGGGGGCCCGACGTGGTGCGCGGGATCTACCCGCTGGTCGCGACGGTCACCGCCGACGGCTTCGCACGGGTCCCGGACGACCGGGTGGCGGCGCTCTTCGCCTCATTGATCGACCGGCGGCGGGGAGAGGGAGCGCAGTCATGACGATGCCGTACTACGTGGCGCCCGAGCAGATGATGAAGGACCGGGCCGAGTATGCCCAGAAGGGCATCGCCCGGGGTCGTTCCCTCATCGCCGCCATCTACGCCGAGGGCATCGTGATCGTGGCGGAGAACCCGTCCCGGTCGCTGCACAAGATCAGCGAGATCTACGACCGCATCGCCTTCGCCGGGGTCGGCAAGTACAACGAGTTCGACCAGTTGCGCGTCTCGGGGGTCCGTCACGCGGACACCAAGGGGTTCGCCTACAGCCGCGAGGACGTGGACGCCCGCTCCCTGGCCAACCTCTACGCCCAGTACCTCGGACAGGTGTTCACCCACGAGATGAAGCCTCTGGAGGTGGAGATCCTCGTGGCCGAGCTGGGCACGGACCGGCGACCCAACCAGCTCTACCACATCGCCTACGAAGGGACCATCACCGACGAGGATCGGTACGCGGTGCTGGGGGGCGAGACCGAGGCGATCGCCGAGAAGGTCGAGTCCGCCTGGCAGGCCGACTGGTCGCTGGCCGACGCGGTCCACGCCACGGTGGGGGCGCTCGCCGGGCCCGACCGCACGCTCGGGGGAGCCGACCTCGAAGTGGCGCTCCTCGCCGAAGGATCGGGTCGCCGCACGTTCCGGCGGCTGACCTCCGGCGAGTTGGACGCGCTGCTCGCCTGAGGAGGCGCCGGGGCCTCCGCTCGGACCGGGTGGGCGCACGGTACCGTGAGGAGCATGGACAAGCGCATCTTCGGCTTGGAGAACGAGTACGGGGTCACGTGCACGCTCCGAGGCCAACGTCGGCTCAGCCCCGACGAGGTGGCGCGTTACCTCTTCCGTCGGGTGGTGAGCTGGGGCCGCTCCTCGAACGTCTTCCTTGAGAACGGGGCCCGGCTGTACCTCGACGTCGGCAGCCACCCCGAGTACGCCACCCCGGAGTGCGACGACATCGCCGAGCTGGTGGTCCACGACAAGGCGGGGGAGTGGATCCTGGCGTCGCTGGTCCACGGGGCGGAGGAGCGTCTGCGGGAGGAGGGGATCCGCGGTGACGTCTACCTCTTCAAGAACAACACCGACTCCGCCGGGAACTCCTACGGCTGCCACGAGAACTACCTGACCAGCCGGGGCGACGACTTCGCCCACTACACCGAGGTGCTGATCCCGTTCCTCGTCAGCCGCCAGGTGTACGCAGGCGCCGGCAAGATCCTCCAGACCGCCCGGGGTCCGGTCTTCTGCCTGAGCCAGCGGGCGGAGCACATCTGGGAGGGCGTGTCGTCCGCCACCACCCGGAGCCGCCCGATCATCAACACCCGGGACGAACCGCACGCCGACGCCGAGAAGTACCGCAGGCTCCACGTCATCGTGGGGGACTCCAACATGAGCGAGTACGCCACCTTCCTCAAGGTGGGGACCACCAGCATCATGCTCCGGATGCTCGAGGACCCGGCCACCGTGTTCCGCGATCTCACGTTGGAGAACCCCATCCGGGCGATCCGCGAGATCAGCCACGACATCACCTGCCGCCGTGCCGTGCGGCTGGCCAACGGGCGGGAGATGAGCGCGCTCGACCTGCAGGGGGAGTACCTCCAGCGGGCCCTGAAGTTCCGCGACCGCCAAGGGTTCTCCCCGCAGGAGGACCGGGCGCTCGACATGTGGGAGCACTGCCTCAAGGGCCTGGAGTCCGATCCGCTGTCCCTCCACCGGGAGTGCGACTGGGTCGCCAAGTACCGGGTGATCGACCGGTACCGGCAGCGTCATGCGGTGTCGTTGCAGAGCCCCGCCGTCTCCCTCCTGGATCTCCAGTACCACGACGTGGACCGCTCGCGGGGGCTGTACTACCGCCTCCAACGTCACGATCAGGTCGACCGGATCTGCGACGACGCCTCCATCGCGGTGGCCATGACGACGCCTCCGCAGACCACCCGGGCTCGGCTGCGCGGCGAGTTCGTGCGCCGGGCGAAGGAGCGCCGCCGGGACTTCACCGTCGACTGGGTGCACCTGAAGCTGAACGACCAGGCGCAGCGCACGGTGCTACTGAAGGACCCGTTCCGCTCGAGGGACGAGCGGGTCGACAAGCTGATCGCGGGGTTGTGAGCCGGGCTGCGCCCACGCCTTTCCATCCCGCCTGCACTAGGGTCGTCGGTCTGTGCCCGCCCGTCAACCCTCCCAGCCCGTGTCGGGCGTCGCTCCCGGCTCGGCCCCGCCGCCACGACCGGTCCCCGACGGGACGCAGGGAGGGGGCGTCCCCCCCGGGGGGATCGCCGGCGGTGCGGCTGACCAGGCCACCGGGAGCGACCCGGCCGCGTCCCGGCCGAGGGGGCGCGCCCGTCGCTGGCTGGTGGAGTGGGCCGTCATCGCCGTGCTGGTGGTGCTGGGCACCATCGGCCTCCGCATGTTCGTCATCCAGACCTTCTACATCCCGTCCGGCTCGATGCTCCCGACCCTGCAGATCGGTGACCGGATCATCGTGGACAAGGTCAGCTACCACCTGCACTCCATCCAGCGCGGGGACATCGTGGTGTTCAAACGGCCCCCGCTCGAGCCCCAGGACTTCACCGACCTGGTCAAGCGGGTGGTGGGCCTGCCGGGGGAGACCATCTCGACCTCGGGAGGACAGGTCTACATCGACGGGAGGCTTCTCTCGGAGCCCTGGCTGCCGAAGGGCCCCCAGAGCTACACCACCGCCATCCCCGGCGATCCGCACCCCCAGTTCGACATGCCGGGCCCGGTGAAGATCCCGCCGGGCGAGTACTTCGTGATGGGGGACAACCGGACCGACTCCCAGGACAGCCGGTGGTTCGGGCCGATCCCGCGGTCGTTGATCGTGGGAAAGGTGGTGGCCATCGTGTGGCCGCTCAGCCAGTTCCGGATCTTCTGACGGTCAACCCCGCCCGGACGCCGTGCCGGGGATGGCGGTCCGCCCGGGTCCGGGCCGGTCCAGCCGGCGGTGCCGGAGCCCGGCGGGCGGTTTACGGGCCCTGTCGGTCCCCGGGGACCGCCGGGGTGACCCGGGCGCCG
>JAJYYG010000057.1:2699-44447 GCA_021801235.1 Actinomycetes bacterium | reverse complement strand
GTCGGGCTCCGTCGGGCTCCGTCGGGCTCCGTCGGGCTCCGTCGGGCTCCGTCGGGCTCCGTCGGGCTCCGTCGGGCTCCGTCGGGCTCCGTCGGGCTCCGTCGGGCTCCGTCGGTTCGGAAGGTGGTCGCCGTCGGGCTCCGTCGGAGGTCCCCGTCGGCCGGGGGACGGGACGAGGAGGAGGGTCACCGTGGCGCTGCAGACCGGTCGTGGTCGTCGCCGGTGGGGGACCGTGTTCGGGGTGGTGGCGGGATCGGCGGTGGCGTGGATCGCCGCCGGCGTCGCTCCGTTCACCGGCCGCGCCTACGTCGTGCTCGCCGCGGTGGTCGTCGTCACGTGCGTCTGGTCGGCCCGGCCGGGAGGTCTGCTCCGGTTGCGCCCGTCCGGGACCCGCACCGAGCAGGGTGATGAGCGGGATGGCCCGGGCAGCGGGCGGGAGCGAGTCGTCGGTCCGGCCCTGGAGCCGGCCCCGGAGCCGAACCGGACCAGCGAGGGTCGTCCGGCGACGCGGGACGTGGTGCCGTGGGTTGTGCTGGCAGCCGCGGCGGTCGTCCTCGAGACGGTCGGGCTGGTGCTCGGCGGCCGGTCGGCCACCGTGCCGACGCTCAGCACCACCGTCGACCATCTGATGGCGTTCCGCGGATCCCGGTTCGCCCTGTTCCTCCTTTGGCTCGGGGCATGGTGGGTCCCCTCCGTCCGGGCGGGGCGGCGGGCGTCGTCGACACCGGGCGGCCTCCGGTGATCGGGACGGTGCTGTGGTGCCTGATCCTCGCCGCCGGTCTCACCTGGGAGGTGACCTGCCGCACCGGACGCCACCGGCGTCCCGGCCTCGGTGCCACGGTGGCCGCCCTCTCGGTCTCGCTGCCCGGGAGGATCGGCCTCTTCGTCGTGTGGGCGTTCGTCGGTGTGCACCTGTTCACCAGGTACACGGTCCCCAACGGCTGGGTGTGAGCCCCTCCCCCCGCCCCGTGTCCGGCGACGCCGGCCGCGGCGCGCCCGCGCGGTGACCGCCGTCCCCGGTCCCGAGCCGGGGGTCCAGCCCCCGCTCCACCTGCACCGGTGGAACGATCGCGCCGTGGTGGCCCTGGCGCTGGTCGCCATGGCGTCGGGGTTCGGGCAGTTCGGGGTGGTCGCCGCCCTGGGATCGGTGGCCAAGGGTCTCGGGCAGGTGGTGCAGGGGAAGTCCCTCGCGGACCAGGTCGGCCTGTCCGGTACGGTGCTCGGGGTCGGTCTGGCGGTCATCCGGCTGTCGTCCCTCGGGAGCCTGCCGATCACCGGTCTGGCGGACCGGTTCGGCCGGCGGATCGTCCTACTGGTCACCGCGGTCGCCGGCCTGGCGCTCACCGTGGCCGCCGCCGCCAGTCCCAGCTTCTGGTGGTTCGTGGCCATCTTCGCCCTGGGCCGACCGCTGCTGAGCACGACCAACGCGCTGTCCCAGGTCGCCGCGGCCGAGCAGACGGGTACGTCGGACCGGGCCAAGGCGGTGGCGCTGATCGCCGCCGGCTACGCGGTGGGCGCCGGTCTGATCGCCGTCGTCCACTCCCTGGCGTCGGCGGCCCTCGGCTTCCGGGGGGTGTTCCTCCTGGCGCTGGTTCCGCTCGCCCTCGTTCCGCTCCTACGCGGGTGGATCGAGGAGCCCGACCGGTATGCGGTGATGCGGGCCGCCGACGACAACCCGTTGCCGGTATGGGGTGCGGTCGCCCCCGCATACCGGAGGCGTCTGGCGGTGGTCGCCGGGATCGGCTTCGCCATCTCGTTCGTGACCGGCCCGGCCAACAGCTTCATCTTCCTCTACGCCCAGAACGTGCTCCACCAGCGGGGGATCGTGACGGCGGCCATGGTGGTCGGAGCCGGTGTGACCGGGCTGGCCGGGCTCCTGGCCGGGCGGTGGTTGGCTGATCGGGTGGGAAGAAGGCCGGCCGGTGCCCTCGGCGTGGTGGGTGTCGTCGCGTTCTCCTCGGTCGCCTACGCCGGCTCGGCACCTGCGCTCGTGGCCGGGTACGTCCTCGCCGTCCTGGCCGGAGCCGTCTTCGCCCCGGCGATCGGCGCGATCCTCAACGAGGAGTTCCCCACGTCGGTCCGGGCGTCGGTCGCCGGGTGGTTCCTGGCGGCAGGGGTGCTGGGGGCGGTCGCCGGCCTGGTGGTCTTCGGCGTCGTCGCCACCGCGGACAACCGGTTCGGCGAAGCGGCGCTGTTCACCTTCCTCCCGGTGGCGCTGACCGTCGGCCTGTTCTGGCTGCTCCCGGAGACGAAGGGGAAGGAGCCCGAGGACCTCTGGCCCGAACCGTGAACCGAGGGGGGACCGTGGGCGTCCGGGTCGACCCGTCCGGGATCAGGGCCGGCGGCCGCCGTAGATCACCATGTCGAGGTGCTTCCAGAACACGTCGATGGCTTCGAAGCCGGCCGCGCGCAGGGCGCCCAGCTGGCGGTCGAGCGGTGCCAGGTGCCGGACGTGGTTGTCGTGACGCTCCTGCTCCTCCGGGGTCCGGTGGGCGCCGGCCTGCGCCGCGTGGGGATCCTCCCGTTCGGCGGCACGCCGCCATGCCTCGGCGACCGCGGGATCGTCCGTCGTGATCGGGTCGAAGTTCAGGTACCACCCCCCTGGGGTCAGGCGTCCGAGGATCTCGGCGAAAAGGGACGCCTTGCGGGAGTCGGGCAGGTGATGGATGCACTGCGAGGTGACCACTGCGTCGAGCCGGCGGGGGATCCCGTCCGGCCACGCCGTCTCCATCAGGTCGAAGGCGACGTAGTCGAACCGGCCGGCGAACTCCGCCATGGTACGGATCCCCTCCTCCCGCATCTGGGGTGAGAAGTCAGCCAGCACGGCACGGCTGTTCGGGTACGTCGCCAGGACGGCCCGGGCGGCCGCCCCGGTTCCGGCACCCAGGTCGGCGACGATGAAGCGGTCCTCCTCTGCGAACGGCAGCAGCCGGGCCATCAGGGTCCACTGCGCCGCCCGCTTCGCCGCCCGCTCGCCGTCCCGGGCCGCCCACTCCCTCACCAGCTCGTCCGACTTCCAGATCCGGTCGTTGGTGTCGGTCGGGGTCTCGCTACGGTGGGTGGCGTCCATGGTGCGACCCTAGCCAGGGCGGGGTGGCCTCCCACCGCGTCCCGCGTCGCAGCCCTGCCGTCGGGGCACCGGACGGGGAGCCCGAAGGCGGCGCCTCAGCGTGGATACAGCGAGACGACGCCGGCGATGTCCGCGTCCGCCAGGCCCTCGTCGGCCGCCCGCCGGTAGACCTGGTGCACGGCTTCGGCCAGGGGGAGCCGGAGGCCCATCCCCTCGGCCATCGACAGGGCCAGGCTCATGTCCTTCGCCCCGAGCGGTGTGGCGAACCAACCCTCGCCCCCGCGTCCGATGACCTGCTCCAGCCGGTTGTGCAGCCCGGTGGCCACCAGCGGCGAGGACCCGAGGAACGCCTCGAGGAACCCGTCCTCGATGCCCGCCCGCTGTGCGGTGGCCACCACCTCGGCCAGGGTGGCGACGCCGGCCAGCAACAGGTAGTTGTTGAGCAGCTTGAGCTCCGAGGCCCGGGCGGGGTCGTCCCCGCAGCGGACGGTTCGTGCAGCGGTGGCGGACCAAACGGGTGCCAGGCGGTCGACCAGGTCCTCCGGACCGGCGACCAGCTGGGTCGCCGACCCGGAGGCCACCGCCTCCGGCGATCCGAGCACCGGAGCGGCGACGAAGGCGCCCGGGTAGGTGGCCGCCAGGAAGCGCGTGGTCGCCGGCGACACCGTGCTGCAGTCGACCACGATCGTGTCGGGGGGGAGCGCCAGGGGCCGGCCGTGGGGGGCGAGGACGGAGCGCACCGCGTCGTCGTCGGTCAGGGACGCGAGGACGACGGTGGCACCGGACGTGGCGGCCTCCGGGGTGCTGCGCTCGTCCGCCCCGCGGTCGACGAGCCCGCCGGCCTTCCCGGAGGTGCGGTTCCAGACCGTGACCGCGTGACCGGCGTCGAGGAGCCGACCGGCGATCCCCCGTCCCATCCTGCCCATGCCCAGGACGCTGACCGGCAGGCGTGTGCTCCGCCCGCCCCCGGGTTCCCGGCCGGTCACGAATGACACCGGTCCAGCCACGGCTGCTCGCCGTCGAGGGCGTAGAGGGCGACGGCCACGGTGTCCTGGTCCGCCTTGGAGGCGAGGTTCGGCGGGACGCCGACCAGGCCGGGCAGGCCGGCCGCCACCGCCGCGGTGTTCCAGGTGGGCTGGCTGAACTGGAAGGCCCCCATGTAGAGGCCGTTCGGGGAGACGGCGCCGTAGTCGCCGCCGGACTCCGCCTGGACGACGCACTGGAGGAACGGGTTCAGCGCGGGGTCCGTGGTGGCGGTTCCCGACGGCGGGACCGCGGGAGGAGCGGAGTTGCCGCCGGGAGCGGTGGCCACCGGGGCCACGGTCGTCGGCACAGTGCCCGGTGCTCCCGCCGCCGCCCCGGGCCCCGCCGCACTCCGGGCAGCGACGGTGCGGGCGGCGGCCTGCGCGGCTCGGACGGCAGCGGCGGCCGCCGCGTCCCGGGCCGCCGCCTGCTGCGCGACCGCGGCGGCGAGCTGCCCCGTCACCTGGGACTGGTCGGCCTCGAGCTGACGCTCGGCCGCCTCCGCTCCCGCCAGCGCGGCCGCCTGGCCGGCCTGGGCGGAGCGGTCGGCCGCCTGACGGGTCTCCAGCACGCCCTGCGCCGCCGCCAGCGACCGCTGGGCGGTCCGGAGCCGGTCGAGGGCCGTGGCGATCTGCCCGGTGGCGATGCCCTGGTACTCGCTGAGGGCCTGGGCCGAGCTCCCGCCCCCCGAGAAGAGCAGGGTGTCGGAACCCGAGCTCACCGCGCCCGAGTCCATGTAGTCGGTGATGGCCTGTGCCCGCACTTCGGACCGGTAGGAGGCGATCTGCCGCTCGGTGGCGGCATTCTGTTGCTCACCGGCGAGGATCGCCGCGGCGTCGGCCGAGACCCGTGCGGAGTCCACCGACTCCTGTTGCTGGAAGGCGCCGACGCTGAGCTGCTCCTCGACCAGCCGTTCGGACAGCGCGGTGGCTTCGGCCTGGAGGCCGGTGACCGGGCCCGCCTGGGCCGGAGGGGGCGACGCGGACTGGACGGCGAGCCCGAGCGGCACCGAGGCGACCAGCACCGACAACGCCGTCACCACGGTGCGAGCTGACCGTCGCAGGCGGACCCCCGGAAGCGGGGGCGCGTCCGAAGGACGCCCAGTAGTCCACACGATGGGCCCAGGTTACCGGCGGGGCTGCCGGGTGGGCAATCCCGGCGGGTCGGCCGACGGGCGGTGGGTCACCGGCTCCCTGCGCCCGGAGGATGCACGGTATGTTCAGGGGATGACAGACGTACAGGGGAAGACGGACGCGGGGTCGGTGGTGGCGGAGCGGGTGGACCGCCTGCTCGAGGAGCTCGATCCGCGGTCCACCCCGTTCGAGGAGTTCCGCGCCCGTCAGTTCGACCTCGGGTTGGCCTGGGTGTCGTTCCCGGAGGGGAGCGGCGGCCTCGGCGTGGCGCCCGGGTTGCAGCGCGAGGTCGACCGCCGCCTCGAGGCTGCCGGAGCGAGGGGGCCCGGGGCGCGCGAGTACTTCGGTCTCGCCATGGCGGGACCGACGGTCGTCACCCACTGCGTTCCTGGGGTGCGCGAGCGCCTGCTCCGCCGGATGTTCACCGGCGAGGACGCCTGGTGCCAGTTGTTCAGCGAGCCGGGGGCCGGATCGGACCTGGCCGGGTTGGCGACGAGGGCGGTGCGGGACGGGGACGAGTGGGTGGTGACGGGCCAGAAGGTGTGGAACACGCTCGCCCATATCGCCGATCGGGGCATGTTGGTGACCCGCACCGACCCCGACGCACCCAAGCACAAGGGCCTGACCTACTTCGCCCTCGACATGCACGCTCCCGGCGTCGAGGTCCGGCCGTTGCGCCAGATGACCGGCGAAGCCGAGTTCAACGAGGTCTACCTGACCGAGGTGCGCGTCCCCGACGTCGACCGGATCGGCGACGTCGGGGAGGGCTGGAGGGTGGCGATGACGACGCTCTCCAACGAGCGGACCTCCATCGGCGGTGGGAGCGGCCCACCGACCCGGGGATCGGGGTCGATCGCGGAGGCGGTCCGGATCTGGCAGTCCGACGGGTTCCGGCAGACTCCGGTCGACCGCGACCGACTGATGCGCCTGTGGATCGAGTCGGAGGTGCTGCGGCTCACCAACCTGCGGGCGAACGAGAACCGCAAGGCCGGCAACCCCGGCCCCGAGGGGTCGATCGCCAAGCTGATGTTCGCAGAGGTGAACAAGAGGGTGTACGAGCTCTGCGTGGACCTCCTCGGGGCGTCGGCCCTGGTGGGGTACGACTTCACCATGCGTAGGGCGGAGGCCCTGGGCCTGGTCGGGCCGCCGGGCTCTGCCCGGAAGATGTTCCTCCGCTCCCGGGCCAACTCGATCGAGGGAGGGACCTCGGAGATCCAGCGCAACATCCTCGGCGAACGGATGCTGGGCCTCCCGGGCGACGTACGGGTCGACAAGGACATGCCCTGGTCTCAGGTACCGCGCAGTTGAGCGTCGGCGCGACCCGGCCGGTCCGGTCGGGTCACCACCCGTGACCGACGCCCGGCAGTTCCTCGGCATCGAACCGCTCGCCGACGATCGGCACTGGCGGCTGGAGGTGGTCCCGGAGCTGACCACGCCGGGACGGTTCCTCTTCGGCGGGTGCGGGCTGGCGGCGGCCCTGGTGGCGCTGGAGGCCGCCTCGGGCCGGCCGACGGTCTGGTCGACCGCCCAGTATCTGTCGTATGCGCCGACCGGTGCCACGCTCGACCTGACGGTCACCCTGGCCGCCGAGGGTCGGCGGGTCACCCAGGGGAGGGTGGTGGGTTACGTCGACGGCGCCGAGATCCTCACGGTGAACGCCGCCGTCGGCTCGGCCGCCCCCCTCGAAGTCGGGGGGGTCTGGATCGCGCCCCCCGATGTCCCGCCGCCGGACGAGTGCCCGCCCAGGCGACCGCTCAACGTTGGGTCCCCCTCGATCTTCGACCGGATCGACGTCCGGCTCGCACGCGGACGGACGTTCGAGGAGCTCCGTTCGGGGGACGCGATCCCCGGAAGCGCCGACAGCGCCCTCTGGGCGCACGTCCCCGGCCATCTCGAACCGTCGGCAGCGACGCTGGCCATCCTGGGCGACTACGTCTCCGGGGGCGTCTCCCAGCCCATCGGCCGTCAGGTCATGTCGCGCAGCCTCGACAACACCCTGCGGATGGTCCAGGTGGAGCCGACCGAGTGGGTGCTGTGCGACATCCGCGTCCAGGCGCTGGTGGGGGGGTACGCGCACGGGATCGCGTCCCTGTGGTCGGAGCGGGGAACGCTGCTGGCCACGGCGAGCCAGTCGATGAGCGTGCGCCTCTGGGACCTCCCCTGACTGCGCGCCGGTGGGTCGCCCGCGGCGGGCGACAGGCGGTTCCTGCGTTCCCGGGCTCCCGTCCGGCCCGGGACGTCACCTCGGGGTGTGCCGGCCACGGGTACCATCTCGCATCGTGACGACGGTCGAGACGGTGCGCTACGCACAACCCGACGAGCTGAGAACGCTCGAAGAGCTCCAACGGCGGGCGTGCCTGGCGGTGGACGCGTTCCGGGACCAGCTCCTCGACCATCCGGACACGTTCCGGGTCTCGGTGGTGGCGATCCGCGACCAGCGGGTGCGGGTCGCCACCGGCGGCGGGCGGGTCATGGGATTCGCCACCGTCATGCCGGTGGACGACGAGAGCAGCGAGTTCGAGGCGCTGTTCGTGGACCCCGAGCTGATCGGGAGCGGGGTGGGTGAGGCCCTGGTCGACGACGCGGTGGCCATCGCCCGCGACGAGGGCCTCGCCCGGCTCGAGGCCACTGCGGTGCCGCACGCCCAGGAGTTCTATGCGAAGGCCGGTTTCGCCGAGACGGGCCCGGTGGAGACCCGGTTCGGGCCGGCGGTGCGGATGGCGCGTGCCCTCTGACCCGGTCGAGCCCGCGGCCGACCGGATCGTCCCGGACGGTCCGGTCTCGGTCGGCTCCCCGCTCCAGGGGACGGTGGCGGCGGTGCTGGTCGAGGTGGGCGCCCCGGTCGGCGAGGGCGAGACGCTGGTCGTGGTCGAGTCCATGAAGATGGAGCACCCGGTGGTGGCACCGGCAGCAGGCACCGTGAGGAGCGTGCTGGTCGGTCCGGGCCAGCAGGTCGGCAAGGGGACCGCCGTGGCGGTCGTCGATCTCGTGGCTGCGGCACGCCACGAGGCGGCTCCGGCGCGCGCGGCCGACATCGGCCTGGTCCGCCCCGACCTGGACGAAGTGTTGACGCGCCAGGCGGGGGTCCTCGACGAGGCGCGGCCCGACGTCGTGGGACGGCGGCACCGGGAAGGCCGGCGGACGGCAAGGGAGAATGTCGCCGACCTGGTCGACGAAGGCAGCTTCGTCGAGTACGGATCCCTGGTGGTCGCGGCCCAACGCTCCCGACGCGACCTGGCGGACCTGATCGCCCGCACGCCGGCGGACGGCCTGGTGGCCGGCGTCGGACGCGTCAACGGCGACGTGTTCGACGAGAGCCGGACGGCGTGCGCCGTCCTCTCGTACGACTACACCGTCCTGGCCGGCACCCAGGGACAGCAGAACCACCGGAAGAAGGATCGCCTGTTCGACCTCGTCGAGCGGATGCGCCTGCCGGTCGTGCTCTTCGCCGAAGGGGGCGGCGGCCGGCCGGGCGACACCGACTACGCGGTGATCACCGGGCTGGACTGTGCGGCGTTCTCCCTCTTCGCCGGGCTCAGCGGACTGGTTCCCACCGTGGGGATCGCCTCCGGCCGGTGCTTCGCCGGCAACGCGGCGCTCCTGGGATGCTGCGACGTGGTCATCGCCACCCCGGAGGCCTCCATCGGGATGGGTGGGCCGGCGATGATCGAGGGGGGCGGCCTGGGGACGTTCCGACCAGAGGAGATCGGCCCGCTCGCCGTGCAGGTCGAAAACGGCGTGGTCGACCTGGTGGCGAACGACGACGCCCACGCCGTCCTCCTGGCACGCCGGTACCTCTCGTACTTCCAGGGTCCCATGGATGCCTGGTCGTGTGCGGACCAGCGGCTCCTCCGGTCGGTGGTGCCCGAGAACCGGCTGCGGGCCTACGAGGTCCGACGGGTGATCGAGACCATCGCCGACACGGGCTCGGTGCTCGAGCTCCGCTCCGGGTTCGGTGCGGGGATGGTGACCGCCCTGGTCCGGATGGAGGGGATGCCGCTCGGGGTGATCGCCAACAGCCCGGGCCATCTGGGAGGGGCGATCGACGCCGAGGGCGCGGACAAGGCCGCCCGGTTCCTCCAGCTCTGCGACGCCCACGACCTCCCCGTGCTGTCCCTCTGCGACACGCCCGGGTTCATGGTCGGGCCCGAGGCCGAGGCCACCGGACAGGTGCGCCACTGCAGCCGGATGTTCGTGGTGGGGGCGAGCCTGTCCGTGCCTCTGGTGACCGTGGTGCTGCGCAAGGGCTACGGACTGGGCGCCCAGGCAATGGCCGGGGGCGGCTTCCGGGTGCCGCTGCTCACCGTGGCCTGGCCGACCGGCGAGCTCGGCGGTATGGGTCTCGAGGGCGCGGTGCGGCTCGGATTCCGCCGCGAGCTCGACGCCATCGAGGACCCGGTGGAGCGGGAGGCGGCCTTTTCCGCCATGGTGGCGAGCGCCTACGAGCACGGCAAGGCGCTCAACGTCGCCTCCGCCTTCGAGATCGATGACGTGATCGATCCGGCCGCCACCCGGGACCGCGTCGTCGCGTTGCTCCGCTCCGCCCCGCCACCGCCCGTCCGCACCGGCAAGAAGAGGGCGTGCGTGGACACCTGGTGAGCGCCCGCCCGGCGGCCCCGTCTCCGGGCGCCGGCTACGAACGCGGGCGGTGGACGAGGACCGGGCAGTGGGCGTGGGTGACGCAGTGGTCGCTGACCGAACCGAGGAGCATGCCCGCGAACGCCCCGTGGCCGCGGCTGCCCACCACCAACAGGTCGGCCCCGTGCGACGCCTCGACCAGGGTCGCCGCCGGGGCGCCCTCGACCACCCTGGTCTCGAACCGGACCCCGGGCGCCTCCGCCTGGAGCGGGCCGACCGCCTGGTCGATCGCGGCCTGCGCGTCGGCTGCCGGGTCGTAGTCGGTAGGGAAGGCCATCGTCCATCCGTAGCTGGTCGGCCAGGTCCAGGTGGCGATCACCTCCACCACGTCACCGGTCAGGGCGGCCTGCGACACCGCCCAGCGCAGCGCCTCCTTGGACGAGTCCGAGCCGTCGTATCCGACGATGATCCGGTTGGCGGGCACGGCGGGATCTGGGCTGGCAGCGGTCACGGTCGTCTCCTTGTGGGATGCGTGCTGTTGGGTGCGTACTCGTTCGACCCGAGGGACTCTACGGGAGGTTCAGGCACCCGACCAGGGGAGATGGTCCCTTCTCTGCGGGCGGCCGGTGGGATCGGGGGTCATACTGGGGGCATGTGGCTCGACCAGAGGGATTCCGAGGTGTTGGAGCGGCCGGAGTGCCTGCGCCTGCTGGCGCTGGAGGCGCGGGAGGGGGCGCTCGGGCGCATCGGCGTCGCACTGGTCGACGATCGGCAGTGCGAGATCGAGGCACCGCTGGTCGTGCCGGTGAACTTCGCGTACTCGGGAGGGAAGGTCGTCGTCCGGATCGGGCCCGGCCTGCTGGCGGACACCGCCTCCGGCCGCCTGGTGGCGTTCGAGGTGGACCGGGTCGAGCGGGATCACGGACTGGCGTGGAGCGTCCTGGTGCGGGGGCTGGCATCGCCGCACGTCGGCGACGACAGGCCGGCGGAGGAGACCGGTCCCACGCCGCTGGTGGCTCACCCCGGGACCCTCCTCCTGGCGATCCGGCCCGACGTGGTCACCGGCAGGCGGTTCGCCCTGTCCCCGGCGGGCGGCGGGAGGACGGCGTGACCGGCACGCACGGCCGGGCTCAGACGTGCCCGAGCACGGGATGGGGAACGTAAGGCTCCTCCAGGCGTGCGACCTCCTCGGCGCTCAACCGCAGCTGTCCGGCCGCGAGCGCGTCCTCGACGTGGCCGATCCGGGTGGCTCCGACGATCGGGGCGGTGACGCCGGGCCGCTCGAGCAGCCAGGCCAGGGCCACCTGGGCGGGGGGCAGGCCGCGCTCGTCGGCAACCTCGCGCACCCGGTCGACCACGTCGAAGTCGGTCGGGTGGGCGTACAGGTGGTCCGCGAAGGGGTCGGTTCCCGAACGGGTGGTCCGCCGGGCCCCGTCGCGGCCGCGGTTCCCTGCCAGCATGCCGCGTGCGAGCGGGCTCCAGGGAATGACGCCGACCCCCTGGTCGATGCAGAGCGGGAGCATCTCCCGCTCCTCCTCCCGGTAGACGAGGTTGTAGTGGGGCTGCATCGAGACGAAGGGTGTCCAGTGGTTGACCTCGGCGGTGTGCTGCGCCTTGGCGAACTGCCAGGCGAACATGCTCGACGCCCCGAGGTAGCGCGCCTTGCCCGCCCGCACCACGTCGTGCAGCGCCTCCATCGTCTCTTCGATCGGCGTCCGGGGGTCCCACCGGTGGATCTGGTAGAGGTCGACGTAGTCCATGCCGAGGCGGCGCAGCGACGCGTCGATGGCGGAGAGGATGTGCTTGCGCGACAGGCCCCCGCCGTTCTCGCCCGGGGTCATCGGCATGAAGACCTTGGTGGCCACGACCATCTCGTCACGGCTCAGGAGCGCGCCGAGCAGCCGTCCGGTGGCCACCTCACTGGCGCCCTTCGAGTAGGTGTCCGCGGTGTCGAAGAAGGTCACTCCGCCCTCGACCGCGGCCCGGACGATCGGAGCGGCGGCCTCCTCGTCCAGCACCCAGGGCCGGTCGCTGTCGTTGCCGAAGCTCATCATGCCGAGACAGATGCGTGACACGCGGAGCCCGGTCTGTCCGAGGTTGACGTAGTCCACGGTCGCTCCCTCCGGGCGGTGTCGGTCCCGGCCCGGTCCGACGTTAGCCACCGGCCCGCCCCCACGCCGACCGGGTCCGGGGCCGGCCGCTAAGGTCCGCCGGGTGATCGATGACGAGCTCCTTCTCATCGCCGTGCACGACAACGGGGTGCGCCGGTTGCAGCACGCCTACGCCGACGCCGTCAACCGCCGGGCCTGGTCCGACCTCGACGGGCTCTTCTTGGCCGACGCAGAGGTGGTGATCGACACCCGCAGCGGTCCACCGCTCCGGCTGGTGGGCGGCCGGGAGGTGGGGGCGTTCATCGCCGCGGCCGTCGCCGGCTTCTCGTTCTTCGAGTTCGCCATCCTGAGCGCGCACGTGGTCTTCCCCGACGGGGCGGGGGCCGGGCGGGCAGGGGGACGCCTGTACCTCTGCGAGCACAGGGTGGGTCGCGACGGGGGGAGGTGGACGAACGCGTTCGGCGTCTACCACGACACCTACGCGTTCGACGGCGAACGCTGGAGGTTCTCCGCCCGCCGGTACCACTCCCTCGCGCGCCACGCCCCCGAGCTCGAGGTCTTCCCGTTCCCGGACCCGCCCCCGCTGGACCTCGCCTCCCCCGCCGGCGGGAGCGGACCCCCGGCCGATCCTCCAGGAGGCACCTGACGGCTTCCCCCCGGCGTCCGCCGCACATGGCAAGATCATCTCGATGAAGGTGGTCCTGGTCCGACACGCCCACGCCGGGAGCAGGGAGGCGTGGGGCGGAGACGACCGGGACCGGCCGTTGTCGGCGAAAGGGGAGCGACAGGCGGCCTTCCTGGTTCCCGTACTGTCCGGGTTCGCCCCGGGGCGGATCCTGTCGAGCCCGGCGGTGCGGTGCCTCCAGACGGTGGCACCGACGGCGACGCTGGTAGGAAGGGACGTCGAGCCGGTCGAAGCCCTGGCCGAAGGGCACGCCGACGAGGCGGTCGCCCTGGTGGAGCGGCTGACCGGCGGCACGGTGGTGGTCTGCACCCACGGCGACGTCGCGTCGGCACTGCTCGAGGCCTGCCGGACCGGTCCCGTCATCGGACCCCCGATCCACATGGGCAAGGCGGAGGTACGCCTGCTCCGGCGGCGATCCGGTGCCTGGACGGCCGAGGGGCCGTTCTCCTTGTCCGGAGAGGTCGCACCCCCGGTCGCCTGACACCGCCGGAACGCGGGTCCATCGGGCGGTCGGGGCGGGGGCCCGGCAGGCCGAACCGGTACGCTGGTGGCGTCATGGACCATCCCGACCGGTTCGATCCGGCATCCGTCGGCGCCTTCCGGGTCCTCGACCACCGGTTCGATCCCGTGACCCGCGAGCTGACGTTGCGCTACGCCTTCGACCGCGGTCCGGCCTTCGAGGAGTCGGTGATCTTCGAGACCCAACCGCACTCGGACTGGCGCGGTCCCGCCGCCGGGTTCGAACGGGCGCTGCTCCACCTGCAGATCGCCGCCGGCACCAGCTACTACAAGGCGGCGGCCCCTCCGTTGGTCGAGGTCGTCGGCGCGGACCTCCCGGGCTGTGAGGCCGAGTTCCACCGCCGCCTCTACGATGACGGGCTCCGGGAGTTCGCCGTCGCCAACGGGCTTCCCGTGCCGCTCCCCGTCGCGGTCCGGCCGTCCAGAGCCGTCCCGGAGGGCGCGGATCTGGCCGGACCGCTGCCCACCGGGACGAAGGTTCCCGCTCACGACCCGACCGCCCGTCCGGGAGGCCTGGCGGTCCCGATCGGAGGCGGAAAGGACTCGATGGTCCTGATCGAGGCCCTCCGGCCCTTCACCCCGACCCTCTTCGCCGTGAACCCCCACCCGCTGGTCGAGGAGCTGGCCGCCGGCACCGGGCTGGACCTGGTAGTCGTCCGGCGCCGCCTCGACCCGTCGCTGGCGGTGCTCAACCGCTCGGGGGCGATGAACGGCCACGTACCGATCACCGCCATCGTCTCGCTGATCGCCGTGGTGGGGAGCTTCCTCTACGGCTACGACGCGATCGCCATGGCCGTCGAGCGCTCCGCCAGCGAGGAGACCCGGTTCGTGGGCGGTGCCACCGTCAACCACCAGTTCTCCAAGAGCGCGGAGTTCGAGGGACTGCTCCGGCACCTCGTCACCAGCGCGATCGACCCCGGCCTGACCTACGCGTCGGCCCTGCGCCCCTACTCGGAGCTCGCCATCGCCCGGGCGTTCGCCGGGCTCACCGGCTACCACCCGACGTTCTGTAGCTGCAACCGCGCCTTCCGGCAGGACGCGGCCCCGGACCAGCGGTGGTGTGGTGACTGCCCGAAGTGCCGCTTCGTCGGGCTGATGCTGGCACCGTTCCTGACCCCGGCGGCCGTGTCGGGGATCATCGGCCGCGACCTGTTCGCCGACCCCGGACAGGTCGCCGGGTTCGCGGCACTGATGAGTGACGAGGACAAGCCGTTCGAGTGCGTCGGCGAACGGCGCGAGTCGGCCGCCGCCATCCGGATGCTGTCCGAGCTGCCCGAGTGGAGCGCCACCGCGGTGGTCCGTGCGCTCGCGCCCCGGGCACGCGCGCTGGTCTCCGCGTCGGAGGTCGCCTCGCTCCTCGTGGCGGAGGACGGGTCCGCCTTCCCGGATCCGTCGGTGGCGGCCGCAGTCGACCGGGCGCTCTCCCCGGTACCGTGATCCTCGACGAGCTGACCGGCCGGAGGGTGGCGGTCTGGGGGCTGGGGGTCGAGGGCCTGGCCGTGGTTCGGCTGCTGGAAGCCAGGGACGTGCATCCGCTCCTCGTCGACGACGCCTCCTCCTCCTCCTCCTCCTCCTCCTCCTCCTCCTCCTCCTCCTCCTCAGGTCTCCCCGGAGGGCCGGGCGACTCCGGCATCCCGGCGGCGGCGGTGCTTCTCCCCTCGGCCGTGGACTGGGGTGCCGTCGATGTCGTGGTCCGCTCCCCGGGGGTCAGCCGTTACCGGCCCGAGCTGAGAGCCGCCACGGCCGGCGGCACGGTGGTCACCACCGCGATGGCCCTGTGGCTGGCGGAGCACGAGGAGCTCCCCGTGCTGGCGGTGACCGGGACCAAGGGGAAGAGCACCACCGCCACCCTGGCGGCGTCGGTGCTGGCCCACAGCGGGCGTGGGGTGGACCTGGTGGGGAACATCGGCCGACCGGTGACCGACCTCTACGACCGGCCGCCGGCGGACGCGGTGGTTGTCGAGGTGTCCTCCTACCAGGCCGCCGACGTGACCACGACCCCCGGTGTCTGCGTGCTGACCGGCCTGGCGCCCGACCACCTCGACTGGCACGGGGGGATCGAGCCGTACTACCGCGACAAGCTCCGTCTGTTGACGGCCGGTCCGCCCGGAGCCCTAGCCGTCTTCGCCGGGAGCCCGGAGGCGGTGACCCGCACCGCCGACCATCCCGCCCGGTCGCTCTATGGACCGACCGGGCTGGTCCGGGTCGACTCCACGGGGATCGTCGAGGTCCACGGCGAGCCGATCGTCGACTCCGCCCGGCTGCGGGTGCCCGGGGCCCATAACGTCGCCAACCTCTGCGGCGCGCTGGCCGGGGTCACCCTGCTCCTCGGGGCGCCGCCCTCCGCCGGAGCGGTGGCACGGGCCGTCGACGGGTTCGCAGGGCTCCCGTCCCGGTGCCGGACGGTGGGGAAGCGCGACGGTCTCACCTTCGTGGACGACGCCCTGGCATCGAACCCGACCGCGACCGCCGCGTCGATCGCCGCCTTCGAGGGCGGGCCCCTCACGGTGATCCTCGGAGGGTCCGACCGGGGTGTCGACCCCGGTCCGGTGGTCGCCGCGCTGGCATCCCGGCGACCGAGGCCGGGGGTGGTGGTGATGCCTCCCGGTGCGGCCCGGATGGCCGGTCCCCTGGCTGATGCCCAGATCGTGCCCGCCCTCGCCGCCGACCTCGAGGAGGCGGTGGACCTGGCCGTCTCGAGGACCCCCCGGGGGGGCGTCGTGCTCTTCTCGCCGGCCGCTCCGACACCCCCGGGTGACGGCGACTACCGGACGCGTGGTCGCCGGTTCGCCGCCGCCGCCGGCCTCGACGGTCCTACGATCGGGCGTGGAGGCGACGGGACGACCGGGGACGGGGCTCCGGAAGAGGGGGAGCGGCCATGACCGAGGTCACCATCGTGGGCGACGAGGTCCGTACCGTCGCGGGGTCGGTCGGGCCGGGCACCCTCCTGGTGCCGCCGGCGTCCCTCCCGGATGCCATGGGGTGGGAGCTCAAGCCGTCGGGACTGTGCTGCGGCGATGTCTGCGTGCCGGTCGCCGACCCCGCCGGGCTCCTGGTCGACGGGATGGTGGACCTCGCCGCGGTGGCCGCTGCGCTGGGACGTCAGGTGGTGGTGGATCCGGCCGCGCGACTGGCTGCCTTCTCGCTCCCGAGCGAGGAGCGACGGCGCGCCCTCGAGGGCCTTCGGGCACCCGCGGTCACCCTTCCCGATCTCGACGGGTCGCCCCACCGGTTCGACGAGTGGCGCGGCCGCAAGCGCCTCCTGGTCGCCTTCTCCAGCTGGTGCGGCTGCCGCGAGGACCTCCCGGGTTGGCAGGCGCTGCACGACGAGCTGTCGCCCTACGGGTTCACCGTGATCGCGGTGGCGATCGACCACACCCCCGAGGTGGTCCGGCCGTTCACCGACGGCATCTCGTACCCGGTGCTCTACGACCCCCAGCACCTGCTCACCGAGCTCTACGCCATCTCCAACGTTCCCACCGTGGTGTGGATCGACGAGGAGGACCGCATCGTCCGCCCCAACAGCTATGCCTTCGGCACGGACACCTTCGCCTCGTTCACCGGGGTGGAGGAGGCGCCGCACCTCGACGCGGTCCGGTCCTGGGTCCGCCACGGGGTCCTTCCTCAGCCGGCGGACGAGGTCCGCGGATCGGTGGCCGACCTCTCCGACGACGAGGTCCGGGCCCGCCTCCACTTCCGGATCGCTTCCGAGGCCTACCGTCGCGGGGACGGAGACGTCGTCCGGGAGCATCTGGCGCTGGCGACGGAGCTCGCGCCGGATGACCTCACGGTCTGGCGGGCGGCGATGCCGCTGCTCGGAGAGGATCCCTTCGGGAACGCGTTCTTCGAGCGGTACGACCGGTGGCAGGCGCAGGGCAGCCCGTTCCACGGGCTCCCCGCGCTCGGTCGGGACGGTCCCGACGGAGCGGTCCAGGGCTGACCGGTCCCGACCCCGGGAGGATCGGCCCGGCGGGTGGAGTGGCCGGAGGCCGCCGGGGGGACGACGGGTTCAGCGCGTGCCGGGTCACCGCCGGGCCGAGGTCACCGCAGACGCCACTCGTGGCGCCGGCCCGACGCGAAGGAGCGCTGTCCCTCTGCCAGCGAGGCGGCGTCGTTGCCGAGCCCCACGAAGGCGTAGCCGAGCGCCAGGGCCTGGCCCCGGCTGAGCTCCCGGCCGGCCCACAGCGCCCGGAGCGACCCTTGGACCGCGAGCGGCGGGGAGGCGGCGATGACCTCTGCCGCCCACCGGGCCCTGCGGTGCAGGTCGGCGAGGTCGGTGGCCAGCTCGGAGACCAGGCCGATCTGGTGGGCCCGTGCGGCGGAGAGCCGCTCCGACGCGCCCAGGAGCGTGAGGCGTGCGAGCTCCCCGAACGGCAGTCTCCCGGTCATCTGGAGGGGCTCGAACGCTGCGGCCATCCCGTAGGTGACGTGCGGATCGAAGAAGGTGGCCGACTCGGTGGCGATGACGAAGTCGACCTCGCCGAGGAGGTAGAACGCCCCGCCGCACGCCAGCCCGTTGACGGCGCCGATGACCGGCTTCCAGAGGTCGCAGGTCTTCGGTCCGAGGTCGCTCCCGGGGTCGTCGAACATGAAGGGCGTGCCGACCGGCCCGACGGCCGCCGCCGGGTCCCCGTCGTCCCCCGTCCCGCTCCCCAGCGCCTCGTTGCGGTCGATGCCTGTGCAGAAGGCCTTGTCACCGGCGCCGGTGAGCACCACCACCCGGACCGCGTCGTGGCGCCGGAGGGCCCGCCAGAGAGTGCGCAGCTCGCGCTGCATGGTGGCGTTGAACGCGTTGTGCACCTCGGGTCGGTCGAGCGTCACCCAGGCGACTCCACCCGATTCCTCGTAGCGGAGGGTCTCGAAGGATGGGATGGTCGACATGGTGGGCACGGTCCGTTCTCACTCGACCCGGGCGCGCCTGTCGACCCCGGGCTGGCGCGCTACGGTGCGCAGCGGGCACACTACCGCCCCGCCACGAGGGTCGGCGGAGTGGGATGGGAGGTCGGGAGCGGTGACAGAGGACGTGCTGGACGGGATCGTCGGCACGCGGACGTCCCACGTTGTGGTGACGGTCGAACGGGGCCACGTGGCCACCTTCGCGTCCGCGGTCAAAGACGACAGCCCCGTCTACCGGGATCCGCGTGCCGCGTCGGCAGCCGGCCTGGCGGGGATCCCCGCACCGCCGACCTACCCGTTCGTGATGGAGCACAACGGCGCGTATCCCGAGCTGCAACCGCAGGACGCTCCCACCGGCAGCGCGGTGGTGACGGCGTTGGCACCACTGCTCGCCGGCGGCGGGCTCATCCTCCACGGCGAGCAGGAGTTCGAGTACCACCGTCCCGTATTCGCCGGGGACGTCCTCGAGGGGATCGGTACGGTGACCGATGCCTACCGCAAGGAGTCCAGGGGGCACACGATGACGTTCGTCGTCGTCGAGACCGTCTGGACCGACCACGCCAGCGGGGAGCCGGTCTGCACCTCCCGCATGAACGTCATCCATCGGGCCTGATGGCGGACGCGACCGGCGGGGGGGGCTCCGACGACGGCGCGTCCGACGACGGCGCGTCCGACGACGTGGTCCGGAACGACGCGGACGGGGTGGCGTGGATCGCGCTCAATCGACCGGCTGCGGGCAACGCCCTGACTGCGCCGATGCGGGACCAGATCGTGGCGTGGCTCCACGAGGCGTCGGCGGATCTGGCCGTCCGGGCGGTGGTGCTGACCGGCTCGGGAGACAAGGGCTTCTGCACCGGAGCGGACCTCCGGTCGCAGCCGAGCGCCCCGGACCGGCCGCAGGGGGCGCCCCCGCGGGCGGTGGGGGAGCCGGCCCGCCTGATCCGGAACGGGTGGCAGCGCCTGATCGAGGCGGTTCTCGACTGCGAGAAGCCGGTCGTCGCTGCCGTGAACGCCACCGCCGCCGGTGGAGGGATGCATCTCGCCCTGGCCTGCGACCTCGTCCTGGCCGCCGAGGAGGCGCGGTTCATCGAGGTGTTCGTGCGGCGCGGGATCGCACCCGATGCCGGAGGCGCCTACCTCCTCACCCGCCTCCTCGGTCCCCAGCGGGCCAAGGAGCTGTTCTTCTTCGGGGACGACCTGACGGCCCGCGACGCGGAGCGCCTCGGTCTGGTCAACCGGGTGGTCCCGCGGGCGGAGCTGGTGGATCTGGCCGGAGCGTGGGCCCGCCGCCTGGCCACCGGCCCCACCGTCGCCATCGCCGTCGCCAAGCACCTCACCAACCGTGCCCTGGAGTCGGACCGGTCCGCCGCGTTCTGGGAGGAAGCGGTCGGCCAGGAGCTGGTGACGGGGACCGAGGACTGCCGCGAGGGACTCGCCGCGTTCGCCGAGCGTCGTCCGCCGGTCTTCCGGGGATGGTGACGGTGCCCACCCGTTCGTACCGGACGTCGGGCGGGACTTGATGCGGGGATCCGTCACCGTCCACATGGCCGCCCCGGCGGAGCGGATCTGGGACCTGGTGAGCGATGTCACCGCCATCGGCCGCTACAGCCCCGAGACCTTCGAGGCGGAGTGGCTCGACGGGGCCACCGGACCGGCGGTGGGGGCCCGCTTCCGCGGGCATGTCCGGCGCAACGGGCGGGGGCCGGTCTACTGGACGACCTGCACCGTCCTGGCCAGCACGCCCGGGCACGAGTTCGCCTTCGGGGTGGGTGCGCCCGACCGGCCGTTGAACGTGTGGCGGTACCGCCTCGAGGCCGCCGGGGGCGGCACCGACGTGACGGAGTCGTTCGAACTGGCCCGGACGCCGCTGTTGCGGCTGTACTGGGCGCTGCTCGGGTGGTCGCGGGGTCGGACCAACCGGGAGGGGATGCGGTCCACGTTGGAGCGGATCCGCCGGGCGGTCGAGTAGGGGCCGTCGAAGGGTCGGCGGTCGAGGAGGCGCGGTCGACGGGACGGCGCGGGACGGGACGAGGACAAGAGAGACAAGAGAGAGAGAGGTCGACCAGGTGCTGTGGTTCGAAGATGTCCAGGTGGGGGACGAGGCACCGGTACGGGTGCACGTGCTGACCCGGACGGACCTGGTCGCCTACGCCGGCGCGTCGGGGGACTTCAATCCGATGCACCACGACGAGGTCAAGGCGGTGGCGGCCGGCCAGCCGAGCGTGTTCGGGCACGGGATGTTCTCGATGGGGCTGCTCGGCGCCGCCCTCACCGACTACGTGGGCGCCGGTGCCGTCCGCCGCTTCCAGGTGCGGTTCGCCAAGCAGACCTGGCCGGGCGAGGAGCTCCGGACCAGCGTCGTGGTGCGGGGCACGCGGAGCGAGGAGGACGACCATCTGGTCGACCTCGACGTCCGGCTCCACAACGCCGCCGGCGAGGTGAAGGTGGTGGGCCAGGCGACCGCGGCGGTCCCGGTCCGTCCGTGAACGGCCGGTGACGGCCCGGCACCGTCATGCCCGGCGTACGGGGTTCCGGCGCCGGGCGGTGGTCGCCGTGGCGGTGCTCGCCGTCATCATCTCGACCACTCTGGTGGTGGCGGCGGTTGCTGCCGGGTCGGGCGGCACGACGGCACCGGGGGCGGTGTCGACCGGCGCTGCCCCGCCCACCGGTGGCGTCGCCGTCCCCTACCAATTCATCGCCAAGGCCTACACCGAGTTGCTCGGGCGGGGTCCGACCGGGCCCGAGTGGTCCTCGGCGGTGGCCTACTTCGTCCGTCACGGCTGTACGGCATCGAGCCTGTCGTCGTTCGGCACCGGGATCGTCGGTTCCCGGGAGTACGCGGCCGACTACCCGAGATCGGACCCCGCTCCCATCGTGCTCACGCTCTACCGGTTCATCCTGAACCGCGAGCCGGGTCCCGCCGGGTTCGTCACGACCCGGGACGCCCTCGCGCTCGGGGTGGCTCCGGTGGCCGAGGCGACCGCCCTCTTCTCCGGTGCCGAGTTCACGGGTACCACCGGGCCCGCCGTGTGCAACCCCGCCGATCCCAGCGACTTCTTCGGCGAGCCGGGCGATCTGACCGGCCATCCGGCCATCCAGACCCCCGGGAGCGGGGCGCCCGGGCCGGACAGCCCCGAGGCGGTGCTCCAGCGGCGCCTCGACGAGGCGGCGTCCGGGGGTGGGACGGTGTCCCTCCCCGCCCGCCAGGTGGTCGGGCTGACCACCACGTTGGTCGTCCCCGGGGGGGTCACGTTGACGACGGTGGGAGGCCCCGATCCGACGAGGTACGCGGACATGGCCCGGCTGGTCCGGGTGACCGGCTATGCGGGTGGCGCGTTGGTCCAGGTGGGACCCGGCGCCCGCCTGGAACACGTGTGGGTGGACGGTCAGCGCGACGCACCGGACCCGAACGACCCGTCGGTCTTCAACGTCCGCATGATGGGCGGGACGGGGACCACGGTCCGGGACGACCGTCTCGGCAATCCGTACGGAGCCTCCAACCTCGAGGCCGACGGCGCCTCGTCCGGGGTCGGTGGCGCCACGGCCTGTTCCGACAACGTGATCTCGGACAACCTGGTCGAGGCCTACGCGAGCGCGCACACCGTCCCGCCGGGGCAGCCCTCCTCCGACCATCCGGAGTCGGACGGGCTGGGGATCTACTGTCACGACGCCCGCGTGGAGGGCAACACCCTGGTCGACGTCAGCGACGCCGGCATCGTGTTGTTCGACGGCGCCGCCCTGGGGGCGACGGCCCCGCCGCAGCTCTCGGTGGTCGCAGACAACACGATCATCTCCGCCGGGAACTCGATGTACTGGGGGATCGTCACCGATCCGGGCTACTCGCTGGCAGCCGCGGGGCACCCCGGTGGCGATCCCGCCGGGGTGACGACCCGCCGGTACGCGGCCGGCGGGCACGCTGCGGAGATCATCGGCAACCGGATCTGGTCGGGCGACCGGACCCACATCGACGTCGTGCTGGCCGTCGGGACGCACGCCCTGTTCGGTTCGGTGCTCCACCAGGACTGCTACCTGCCCAACCGGGCGGGGGTCGCCGCCTGTGGCGGCGGTCGGAACCTCCTGGGGGGCAGGTGGAGCGGCAACTCCAGCGCGGGCCAGCTGGTCGAGGTCGAGATGGGGATCTACGTCGGCGGCGCGGACGGCGCGACGGTGACCGGGAACCGCTTCCCCGACCTGGTGGAGGTGACCGGCGGTTCGTGCCCGAAGCACCCGGTGGTGGTGGTGACCGGGAACGGGGGATCCACCGACTTCGCCCGCCGCCTCCGGATCGACGTCCCCTTCTTCCGGGACACCGCCGCCGCCAGTGACATCTGCGTGACGCCGACCTACTGAACCGGGGCGGACGGGGACCGCTCCGCCCCGGCTCCGGTCGCCCCGTCGGTCATCCCGCCCCGCCCGGTGCGGGGACGAATCGCACCACGGTCGTCCCCCACGGCCCGGTGAAGGTTGATCCCGACGGCGTGGCGGCCGCGTCGCCGGCGGGCCCGGTGGGCGGGTCGGTGAACACCAGCTCCGCGTGGGGCCCCGGACCGGCGACGGCCCGCGGCGTGAACATGAACGCCCAGGCCGGCTGGACCTCCGGGTGGTCTCCCCGGTCGGTGAGCGCGAGCATCACGCCGGCCACCACCGGCCACCGGTCCGCGTTGCCGATCACCAGCAGTACCGATCGACCGGACGTCGCCGCCAGGCGGGAGGAGGCGAAGGAGGCGATGGCCGGGATCTGGTGGTCGGGTGCCGAGGTGGACCAGGGAACCTCGCCAAGCTGCCGGGCGAAGAGGGCGGTCGGGACGACGAGGACCAGGGACGCCACCACCGCGGCGCCGAGCCGCACCCCGCCCGTCGCGTGCCGCCGGCGGGCGTCGGGGGCGGAGCGTCCGGCGACCAGGATGCCGAGGGCGATCCAGGCGGGGACGGGGAGGAAGACGGCCCACAGCATGAGGTACGAGTAGACGGGCCCGACGATGCGCATTGCGGCGACGACGGACGCCGCCAGGCCCACCAGGGAAACGAGTCCGAGCCCGAGCGCGAAGGCGTTCCGGCGGCGGGCTGCCCACCCGACGGCCAGCGCGGAGGCGACGAGCGAGGCGGCGAGGACGGCCTGGCGGGCGGTGGACGCGCCGGTGAACGGGGTCGTCGCCGGGACGGTCCCGAACGGGACGACGCTGACCGTGTTGGCGACCACGTGCCAGGCCTGGGCGAACGAGTGGTTCGAACCGGCCGTGCCCGGACCGTTCTGGGGGGTGGTGAAGAAGTGGACGAGCCGGGAGATGTTGCCGGGATGCCCCGTCACCTGTTGGACCAGCGGCGGGATCCACGCCACCACCACCACGACGGCCCCGGCCCCTCCGAGCGCCCAGGCTGCCCACGGACGTCGCGGCCGGTGCGCTGTTCCGCCGGGCGCCGCCGCCGGCCGCGCTGTTCTGCCGGGCGCCGCCGCCGGCCGCGCTGTTCTGCCGGGCGCCGCCGACCGCCGGGCATGCGCGTGGGCGGACCGGTGCCGACGGCCGCCGGCCGGCCGGCGGAATCGCCGCAACGCGTACCCGCCGACGGCACAGACCGCGGTGGCCCCGACCACCGGGACCGTGCCGATGTCGGTCTGGACGAGGTAGGTGCCGACCAGCGCCACCCCGACCACCGATGGCCCGGAACCGGTACAGGCCGCTGCTGCCAGCACGACCATCAGGAGGACGGTGGCACCTTCGAGGTTGGGGTTCCACAGGGTCTCGAACGAGAGGGCGCCGAGGGCCACCGCCACCAGGCCGGTGGGGACGAGGGCCCATCGCGCCGCCCACTCGCCCCCGAAGCGCCGGACGACGACGAGGGCCAGGCAGAGCGAGACGCCGTTGAGGAGGAGGGAGTCGGCGAGCAACGACCACGGGCTCCCGCCGGTGAGGGCGTAGAGCGGGGCGAAGAGGTAGAAGAGCGCAGGTCCCAGGTGGCTCCAGCCGAACCGCGAGTACGGGCCGAGCGTGGCGTGGAACCTGGTGGCCTCGTGGACCTGAAGGGCCAGGACCGCCTGGTCCCCACCGAATACCAGGGGGGTCCCCGAGGACGTCGCCAGGTGGACCAGGCCGACGAGCACGGCTGCAGCCATGGCGGCCGCCGCCAACGGCCAACCGGCGGCCGATCGGTGGCCCGGCGGACCGATCCCCTCCGGGTCGTCGTCGCCCCCGCGGCCGTCCCCGTGGCCGGGTTCCCGGCCCGTGTCGGATGCTCCGGCAGGTCCAGGGACGCCACCGGCGGGCCGTGCCATCGGAGCACCATAGACGCACCGCGGATCCCCGTCGGCGTCGGTCGCCACTGGTAGCATCACCGCCTGGAGTTCCGTCCCGCGACCGGGCTCCGACCTGGGTCGGGGGTGCGCGCCGTCGGATGTGAGCCCTGGTAACGGCAGGGACCGGGCGGTGGTCGCTGCGGCGGCGGACGCGAGCCCGCGTAATCGGTCCCGCAGCCGCCGCCGGTACGTTGAGCGGGTGAGGGAGCGGGTGAGGGAGGGCACGTGATCCGATCATCGTGGCGCGGCGGCCGGCACCGCCCAGCGCTCGCGTCCCTCTTCCTCTTCGGTACCGTGCTCGCCACGGCGTCGACCCTGCTGACCTCGTGCGGGAACGCCCCGCTCGTCGTGGCCAGCCACTCCGGGGACCTCGACGGCGTGACGCCGACCACGATCACCGTGGGTGCCATGGCGTCGCTCAGTGGCATCGCCAGCTCCGATTTCGCCCCGGTGGTGACCGGGGCTCGGATCTACTTCGACCAGCTCAATGCCCACGGGGGCGTCGGTGGGCGCAAGATCGTCTACCGGCCGATCCTCGACGACGGCACGTCGCCCAACGGCGACCTGTCGGCGGCCCAGCAGCTCGTCCAAGACAAGGTCTTCGCGGTGGTCGGGGTCGGCACCCCGTTCTTCACCGGGGCGTCGATCCTCCAGGCCCACTCCGTGCCCACCTTCGGGCTCCAGGAGAACACCAACGCCCAGTGGGCCGGACCGACCATGTTCGGCTTCGGCGGCTCCTACGTCGACTACACCGCACCGGTGACCCAGGCGGCCTACGTCGCCGAGCAGAACCACGCCCGCAGGGCCGCGGTGCTGGCCTACAACATCGCCCAGTCGTCGGAGGGGTGCATCGGCGTCGCCGACGCGCTGAGGCGGTACCACATCGACACCCCGGTCATCGACACGTCCATCCCCTACGGAGCGGCCACCCTCGACGCCGACGTCACCCGCATGCAGCAACAGGGCGTGGACTTCGTGGCCTCGTGCATGGACACCACCGGGAACATCAAGCTCTCCGAGACCCTCCAGCAGCACGGGATGGGGAACATCACCCAGTTCTGGCTGGACGGGTACGACCAGCAGACCCTGGACAACAACACCGCCGCGATGCAGGGCGTCTACCTGTTGCTCCAGCAGACCCCCTTCGAGATGAACACCCTCGCTCCCGGCCGGTACCCGGGGATCGACGCGTTCGACGCGGCACTGAAGCGGTACGCGCCGGCCGGAACGCTCCCCAGCACCCCGGCGCTGGCGGGTTGGGTGAGCGCCGACCTCTTCGTGACCGGCTTGCGGTCCCTCGGACGGAGTGTGACCCGGAGCGCGCTGGTGGCGGCCATCAACAAGCTCACTGCCTACACCGGTGACGGCACCATCGCGCCCGTCGACTGGACGGTGGCGCACTCCGGCGTCACCCAGTTGAACTGCACGACGATCGTCCAGGTGCGACGGCGGTCGTTCGTCCCCGTCTACGGTACGCACCCGAGCGTCTACACCTGCTTCGGAAGCCGGCCGAACAAGCAGGGGAGGGTCACCGTCCTCCCGCTCCAGCCAGGGGTACCCGGATCGTGAGCCAGCTCTTCAACTACGCGGTCCCGGGCATCCCGTTCGGGTGCGTCTTCGCCCTGATGGGCGTGGGACTCGTCCTGACCTACAAGGCGGCCGGCGTGTTCAACCTGGCCTTCGGCGCCCAGGCGTTCGTCTCCGGTCTCGCGTTCGTCTTCCTCGTCCAGGACGGTTGGCCCCGATGGGCGGCCGGCATCATCGCCATCCTCGGCCTCGGACCCCTGGTCGGACTGGTCCTCGACCGGCTGTTGTTCCGCCGGATCCGCACCGCGTCCCCGCTGGTCAAACTGGTTCCCTCGCTCGGGCTGCTGATCGCGCTGCCCCAGGTCGCCCTGATCATCGCCGGGTCCACGCCGCAGATCCCGCCGCCGGCTCTGTTCCTCGACGCGCAGACCGTCTACTTCCACCTGGGGTCGGTGCCCCTGAGCGGTCTCGAACTGTCCATCACCGTCGCCACGGTGCTCGTGGTGGCCGCCCTGGTCGTGCTGTTCCGGCTCACCCCGGTCGGGCTCGAGATGCGGGCGGTGGTGGAGAGCCCCCGGCTCACCGAGCTGTTCGGCATCAACGCCGGGCGGGTGAGCGCGTTCGCCTGGGTGCTCTCGAGCTGCATCGCCGCGCTGGCCGGCGTCCTGCTCGCCCCGCTCTACTCCCAGCTCAACCCGGAGGACTACACGGTGCTGCTGGTGTGGGGGATCGCCGCCGCGGTGATCGGTCGGTTCGCCAGCCTGCCACTGGCCTTGGTGGGGGGCCTGGGTCTCGGGGTGGCACAGCAGATCCTGGCGGGGTACCTTCCGGCGGGGATCATCGCCACCGGACTGCGCCCTTCGCTCCCCTTCGTGGTGTTGCTGGTCTTCCTCCCGTTCTCGCGCCAGCGTCAGCTCGACGATCCGTTGGCCGACTGCGACCCCCCGATCGCCGCCCTGGCCGGGGAGGCACGCGGCTACCGCGCGGCGGCGACCCTGACCGGCGACCGCGGGGACGAGACGGTCGCGGTCGGGCTCTGGCACCGGACCCTGCACCCCGACGGCGGGACGTCGATCGGCCGGCGGCTCCTCCAGCGCCCGACCGCGGTCCTCGGGTGGGTGGTCGGGGGCCTGGCGGTGCTGTCCGCCCTCACGTGGGTGTCGCCGGACTGGCTGCTTACCATGACCCAGGGGATCGCCTTCGGCATCATCTTCCTCTCGCTGACGCTCCTCACCGGCATGAGCGGCCAGATCTCCCTGTGCCAGGCCTCCTTCGCGGGGCTGGGCGGCTTCGCCGCCGGGCAGTTCGCCAACCACCTCGACCTCTCCCTGCTGGCCGGCATGGTCCTGGGAGGTGCCATGGCTGCGGTCCTGGGCGTGGTGGTCGCCCTCCCCACCCTGCGACTCGCGGGCCTGCCGCTCGCCCTGGCCACCCTCGCCTTCGCGCTGCTGGCCGACAACATCCTGTTCCCCAACGGCTGGGTGGGCAACGGGGCGACCGGGGTGCTGGTGCCACGACCCGAGATCGGACCGATCAGCTTCAACGCGTCCCGGTCCTTCTTCCTCCTCGCGCTCGTCGTCCTGGCGCTGGTGGCCGGACTGGTCAAGCTGATCGGCGACGGCACCATGGGACGGTTCCTGGCGGCGATGCGCGGGAGCGAGGTGGCCGCGGTCTCGGTGGGTATCGACGTGCACCGGCTGCGGGTGGTGGTGTTCGCCGTCTCCGCCGGCCTGGCCGGGGTCGGCGGCGCACTCTACGGATCGCTGCAGGGGTCGTTGGCGCCGAACGACTTCAACTACCAGATCTCGCTGGTGCTGCTGGTGGTGGTGGCGATCGTCGGGCTCGGCTCGATCAGCGGGGCGGTGGTGGCCGGGGTGGTCTACACCGCGCTCTTGAAGTCGCTCTCCACGCTGCCGGCGCGCTATGCGGGCCTCCTGGCCGTTCTCTTCGGGCTGGCGACCCTGAGCTACACCCGCCACCCGGAAGGGGTGGTCGACTACCTGGGGAACCGTCTGGTCGGGCTGGTGGGTCGACTGACCGGCCGATGGCGGGACGACCTGCCGCCCCGGACCGACGCGCCGGCCCACCCGCCGACCGGGGTCGAACGGGTCCCCATGGCGGCCGACGGGGTGGACCGTTGACGGGCGCACTGCTCCGCGCCCGCGACATCTCCCGGCGGTTCGGGGGGATCACGGCCTTGGCGGAGCTCTCGCTCGACGTCGGCGAGGGCGAGGCGGTGGGTGTGGTGGGGCCGAACGGAGCGGGGAAGACCACCCTGTTCAACTGCCTGCTGGGGTTGACCCCCCCCGACACCGGGACGGTCGAGTTCGACGGCAGGCGCATCGACCGGATGCCGGTATGGCGCCGGAGCCGGCTGGGCATCGGTCGGACCTACCAGCGCATGGAGCTGTTCCGGGGGATGACCGTGGCGGACCACCTCCTGGTGGCCGAACAGGCCCACGCGGGGACGGTCCGCCTCTGGGGAGACCTGCTCCACCACGCCCGACCCTCCCGCGAAGAGCTCGACCATGTCGAGTCGGCCCTGCGTCTCCTCGGTCTCGACGAGCTTGCCGACCGACCGGTCGACGTTCTCAGCCTCGGCCACGCGCGTCTGGTCGAGCTGGGCAGGGCCATGATGGGCCGCCCGCGCCTGCTGATGCTCGACGAGCCGTCGTCGGGCCTGGACGCGGCCGAGACCGCGCGGCTCGCCTCGATCATCACCGACGTCCGCCGTTCCGAGGGCACGGCGGTCGTGCTCGTCGAGCACGATCTCACGCTGGTCGGTGACGTCGTCGACCGGCTGTGCGTCCTCGACTTCGGCCGGATGCTCGCGGTCGGGTCGGTCGGCGAGGTGATGGCGGACGAACGGGTGCGCCAGGCGTACCTGGGGAGCGGAGCATGAACGGGGGCCCGCCGCCGGAGGGACCGCCGGTCCTCGAGCTCCGCAACGTGAGCGCCACCTACGGACCGTACCGGGCACTCTTCGACGTGTCGCTCTCGGTCCGGGCCGGCTCCGCTCTGGCGCTGGTCGGTGCCAACGGAGCCGGGAAGTCGACCGTGGCCCGGGTGGCCACGGGGCTCGTCCCCACCAGCGGCGGCACCGTCCACTTCGACGGCGCCGACATCACCGGCCGCTCCGCCTTCGCCATCGCCCGCATGGGGCTCGCCCACGTGACGGAGGGCCGGTCGGTCTTCGGCTCCCTGAGCGTGGAGGAGAACCTGGTCCTGGCCTTCCGCCGGCCACTGGGGCGCTCGGCAGTCCCCGAGGCGCTGTCCCGGGCCTTCGACGCGTTCCCGCGCCTGGGCGACCGTCGCCGCCAGTCGGCGGGGACCCTCTCCGGGGGGGAGCAGCGGATGCTGGCGCTGGCCAGAGCCCTCGTCGTCCCCCAGCGGCTTCTCGTGGTGGACGAGCTCTCGTTCGGTCTCGCTCCGGTGGTGGTCGAGGAGGTCTACGCCGCGCTGACCCGGGTGCTGGCCACCGGGACCTCGCTCCTCGTGATCGAGCAGCACGTGGAGCGCGCCCTCGAGCTGGCCGACTCGGTGGTCGTCCTCGGGAAGGGGAGCGTGCTCTACGACGGGACGCCGGCAGGGGCGCGGTCGGAGCTCGGCGACCTGGTGCTCGGGCGGTGAGCCTGCCGGTCCGGGCGGCTCAGCCCGGGCGGCTCAGAAGAAGCTGAACTTGGGGATGCCCGACGAGATCCCCCGGAAGAGCTCCCCCTTGGCCGCGATGAGCTCCTCGGGCGTCCAGGCCGAGTCGCGGTGGAGCTCGCCGACGGGGTGGAACCCTCCGGTGGCGTAGATGTCGCCCCCGAAGACGATGAAGTTCTGGCCGCTGACGTCGGCGGCTTCGTCCGAGGCGAGGAAGCCCACCAGCTGGGCGACGTTCTTGGGGTCGAACTTGTCGAAGGCCTCGGTCGCGGTGTCCATCTCCGCGAACAGCCCCTCGGTCATCCGGGTGCGGGCCCGGGGCGAGATGGAGTTGACGGTGACGCCGTACCGGCCGAGCTCCCTGGCCAACACCCAGGTCAGCGAAGCGATGCCGGCCTTGGCTGCCGAGTAGTTGGCCTGACCCGCGTTGCCGTAGAGGCCCGCCTCCGACGACGTGTTGATGATGCGGCCGGTGACGTCCTCGCCGGCCTTGGCCCGTCCCCGCCAGTAGACGGCGGCGTGGTGGGAGGTGGCGAAGTGGCCCTTCAGGTGGACGCGGATCACGTCGTCCCAGTCCGACTCCTCCATGTTGAAGCTCATCTTGTCCCGGAGGATCCCCGCGTTGTTCACCAGGATGTCCATGCTCCCGAAGGTGTCGACGGCCTGGTCGACGAGTGCCTTGGCGCCCTCCCAGGAACTGACGTCGGAGGCGTTGACCGCCCCGTCGCTGCCGGCGGCCCTGACCAGCTCGACCACCTCTTCGGCCGGGTGCTTGTCGCCACCCTCTCCCTGGAGGGACGCTCCGACGTCGTTGACGATCACCTTGGCGCCTTCGGCCGCCAGCAGTAGGGCCTCCTCGCGTCCGATGCCCCGGCCCGCGCCGGTGACGATGGCTACCTTGCCGTCGAGCAGTCCCATGATTGGCCTCCTGTGCCTGATTGCGACGTGGGGTCGGACCGGTGGCGTGGTGACCGCCGGCCCGGGCCGGCTCCACGTTGACGATGCGGCGGAACCCGGGAAGCATGGCCGAAACCCACCCTCCCCGGCAAGACGCCCGACAAGGGCTCCGGCCGGGAGCCCGACAGGACCGACCCGACCGCCCCCCGACCAGGAGCCCGACGTGACCGACCCGACCGCCACCCCCGATCTCCCCATCGCTCCTCCGGCCGACCCCCGGTCGTCCCGGGTGGCGCTCGTCACCGGAGGCGGGCGGGGGATCGGCAGGGCGATCGCCCTGGGCCTGGCCGCCGACGGCTGCGACGTGGCGGTGAACTACCGCCGGGACGGTGAGGCCGCGGCGGAGACGGTGGCCGCCATCGAGGGACTCGGGCGCCGCGCCGTGGCGTTCCCCGCATCCGTCGACGACCCGAGGGAGGCGGAGGCCCTGGCGGCGGCCGTGGTCGCCGCGTTGGGTCCTGTCGGCGTCCTGGTCCACAGCGCGGGGATCGCCAGCCGGGGGCGCACGGTGGTGGACACCGAGCTCGACGAGGTCGAACGGCTGATGCGTACCCACGTCTACAGCGCGTTCGTCCTGTGCAAGCACCTGCTCCCGGCCATGCGGACGCTCCCGCGGGGCGACGTGGTGTTCGTGTCCTCCGTGGCCGCACGCCACCTGGCTGCGAACGCCGCTCCGTACAACCTGGCGAAGACCGCGCTGGAGGCCCTGGCCATGACGGTGGCGAAGGAGGAGCGGGCGGCCGGCATCCACGTGAACGTGGTGGCGCCCGGTCTGGTGAACACCGAGATGGGCCGCCGCCTGGTCAAAGGGGCGTTGGGGGTCGACGACATCGGGACCCTGGCGGCCGGTGCTCCCTTCGGTCGGGTCTGCCGGCCCGAGGACGTGGCGGACGTGGTGCGGTTCCTCGTCTCGGATCGGGCGGGCTATGTGACCGGGCAGGTCGTCGCGGTGGACGGAGGGGGAGGGGGACGGGGGTAGGCGGGGAGCGGGGAGCCGACCGGAGGAGCGCCGCCGGCCCGATGGTAGGTTCGGGCGGCGATCGGCGGCGATCGACGGCGAACGGAGGACGTGTGCGCGCAACGGAGCAAGCGGACCCGGGGGGGAACGCGATGGGAGCGCTCGGTGGCGTCGTCGATCGGGTCGGCCCGCTGGTGGCCCGGCTCGAGCGGAAGGCCCGCCGCGAGGCGACCAGGCTCGCCGCCCTCTCGTTCGACGAGCTCCCGCCGCACGAGGCGGTGCGCCTGGCCTACAACGTGCTGCTCCGCCGGGAGCCGGACGAGCCCGCCTGGAGTGAGCTCACCGTCGCCCTCGTCACCGGGGCGCTCACCCGTGCCGACGTGGTCGACGGGATCCGCTGCTCGGGCGAGTACCGCACCCAGGTGCCGGTGGGACCGGCCAGCCTGCACAGCTCCCTCCACGCCAGCCGGTGCGAGTTCATCATCGGCCTTCCCCCCGCCCGGCGCATCGTCGACCTCGGGGGAGGCCACACCATCGACGCGCGCGGTGCCCTCGTCCTCCTCGGCTACCCCTACGACTTCGAGGAGCTGGTGGTGGTGGACCTCCCGCCCGACGACCGCCATCCGCTCTACCGTTCCGAGCAGTTCGGTGCGGGGGAGTCCGAACGCGGACGGGTCCGCTACGAGTACCGGTCGATGGCGGACCTCTCGTTCGCAGAGGACGGATCGGTCGACCTCGTCTATAGCGGCCAGTCGATCGAGCACGTGCCCGAGGACGTCGGAGACACCGTGCTGCGCGAGGCGTTCCGGATCCTGGAGCCCGGCGGATACCTGGCGATCGACACCCCGAACGGCGCGGTGTGCCGCATGCAGCAGGAGGCGTTCATCGACCCCGACCATAAGGTGGAGTACACCCTCGACGCCCTGCGGACGAAGGTGAGCGCCGCGGGCTTCGAGGTGCTCACCGAGCGGGGGCTCAACTGGGGAGGCCCCGCCGCCGGTCGCGGCGAATTCGACCCTGCCGCACTGGCTGCCAACCACGGCGTCTACTTCGACGCCGAGCGCTGCTACCTGCTCGCGCTCGTGTGCTGCAAGCCGCTCCCCGGTTGAACCGCCGGCGTGCGGGCGAGAGGACTCGAACCTCCATCCCCGAAGGGACCGGGACCTAAACCCGGCGCGTCTGCCAGTTCCGCCACGCCCGCGTCACCCGACGCCACCGAGGGTACCTCTCCCGGAGATCCCGCAACGACGTCCCACCCGGCCCGGGTGCGCCCAAAGCTGCGCCGAGCCGCCCCGGCCGGGCCGAGCCCCCTGCGCCGAGCCACCCCGGCCGCGCCGAGTTGCCCGAACTGAGTCGCCCGGGGCCGGCAGGGCCGCTTGCTAGAGTCGTCGGAATGCCCGAACCGTCCCCGTCCCGATCCGTGGAGGCCTCGAGCCCCGGTGCCGGCGAGGCACCGCACGGAGGAACGCCGACGGACCGCCCGGTCGGCGGTCCCGGAGGCGGAGCGGGGGCCGATCCCGAGGACGGACCGGGCTACCTGGCCGGTGTGCTGGCCGAGATCGACGCCGAGGTGCGACGGCGCCGGGCGTCGGGCGATCTCCCCGCCGGCCTGGAGCGCGAGCTCGACGAGCTCTTCCTCGAGTTCTCGCCGGTCGGCCTGCAGGGCAAGGCCCGGCTCCGGGAGAACCTGGCGCTCGTCGACGGGGCGGCCTTCGTCGACATCTCCGTCCCGGTGGAGTCGCGCAAGAGGGCCGGGACGGTGGTCAAGCGCCTGATCCGCAAGTCGATGGGATGGTACATCGGGTTCATCGTCCAACAGATCGTCAAATTCGCCTGGTCGGTCTCCCGGATGCTCCACCTGCTGGTGGACCACGTCGAAGGCCTCGAGGCGGCGGTGGAGGCGGAGCGGACCCCCGACCTGCCGGAGACGGCGGTCCCGGCGCCGGCCCCCGGGGGATGGTGGGCGGACCGGGTCGTGGCGGAGCTGCACGGGACGCGGGGACGGGTCCTCGACGCCGACTGCGGCGACGGCCAGCTCGTGGCCGCGCTCGTCGGTGCGGGGGTCGACGCCTACGGCGTCGACCCGTCCGGCCCCCTGGTGGAGCTCGCGGTCGCCCGCGGCCTCGACGTGCGGACGGACTCGCTGCTCGACCACCTCGACGTGGTGGGGGAGGAGTCGCTCGCCGCCATCGTGCTGCACGGGTCCGTCCAGTGGCTCCATCCCGGCCAGCGCGACCGCCTCGCCGACCTGGTGTCGTCGCGGCTGACGCTGGGCGGCATCCTCCTGTTGCACTCCGCCACACCGGAAGCGTGGCAACGGGACGCGCCGCCGCTGGTCGTCGATCTCGCTCCCGGCCGGCCCCTCCACGCGGAGACCTGGGAGTTCCTCCTCCAGGGGCGGGGCCTGGTCCGCACCGGCCTGCACGCCGGCCCGGTGGACCCCCCCCTGTCCCCGGTCGTCGACGGCACTCCCGAGGCGACGGCGCTCAACGCGGCGATCGCCGCATTGAACGCGCTGCGGCCGGCGTCGGCCGACTACCTGCTGGTCGCTGTCCGCTCGAGGTGACCGCCGTCCACCAATTCGTCCCCGCCCTGTTGCCGAGGGACGCGACCGGCGACCACACGATGGCGCTCCGGGAGGCGTTCCGGTCGGCCGGGTGGGAGTCGGAGATCTTCGCCGAGGCGACCCACGACGAGCTGGTCGCCGAGTCGACCTACTACGAGCGGTACCCGGACCGGGCCCGGGAGGGGGACATCCTCGTCTATCAGGCGAGCACCGGGTCGCCCATGGCCGACTTCCTGATGGACCGACCGGAGACGTTGGTGCTGGACTACCACAACATCACCCCGCCCGCCTTCTACGTGGGCTGGGAGGACCGGACCGCGGAGAAGGTGGCCCACGCCCGCTTGCAGGTGGCCGCCCTCGCCGGTCGCGCGGCGTTGGGCATCGCCGACTCGGCGTTCAACGCGGCGGAGCTGGCCGGGTTCGGCTGCCGGCAGACCGAGGTCATCCCCATCCTCACCGACGTGGACCGCTGGGGCGGTCGCCACGCCGCCGACCCGGGCGAGGCGTCCCGCCTGGACCGGGCCCACGGCGCAGGCACCGTGATCCTGTTCGTGGGCCGGCTCTCCCCCAACAAGGCCCAGCACCAGCTGGTCGAGGCGCTCTGGCTCTACCGCCGGCGGTACGACCCGGCCGCCGTCCTCCACCTGGTCGGACCGGCGGTCACGCCTGCCTACGCCGATGCCGTGCGGGCGTTCGCCGACGAGCTCGGACTGGGAGGTGCCGTCGTGCACGGGGAGGACCTCACCCCGGCGCAGCTCGCCGCCTGGTACGAGGACGCCGACCTGTTCGTGTGTCTCTCCGACCACGAAGGGTTCTGCATCCCCCTGGTCGAGGCCATGCACTTCGGGCTACCGATCGTCGCCTTCGGTGCCGGGGCGGTGCCGGAGACGCTCGGCGGTGCCGGCGTGGTGCTCGACGGCAAGCGACCCGCAGCGGTGGCGGCCGCCATCGACCGTGTCCGGGGCGCCCCGGACCTCGCCGCCCATCTCGCCGCCGCCGGTCGCCGCCGGTTGACGGCGTTCGAGCCCGCCGCCATCCGGTCCCGGTTCGTCGAGGTGCTCGGCCGTGTCGCCGCCGACCGGAGCACCCGCCCGCCCGCACCCGGCAGGGTCTGGTCGTGAAGCTGGCCTTCGTCACCCCGCGCTACGGCCCGGAGGTCATCGGAGGGGCGGAGACCGCCGCCCGGATGCTGGCCGAGCGGATGCGTGCGAGCACCGACTGGGACGTCGAGATCCTCACCAGCTGCGCGCTCGACCACCTCACCTGGGAGAACACCGAGCCACCGGGCGAAAGCGTGCACTACGGGGTGGTGGTCCGTCGGTTCCCGACCGCCGCCCGCCGGCTGCTCGAGTACTTCGAGCTCGACGGGAAGCTCCGGGTCGCCCCGGGGTCGGCGACCCTGGAGGAGTCGCGCCGGTGGGTTGCGCTCAACGGGCCCAGCTGCCCCGGCCTCGTCGAAGCCGTCGCCGCCAGCGACGCCGACGTGATCGCCTGCTACCCGTACCTCTTCGCCACCACCGTCGACGCCATCGCCGTGGCCCGCGCCCCGGTGGTGCTCCACCCCGCCGCCCACGACGAGCCCGCACTGTACCTGAGGGCGTTCCGCCAGAGCTTCCGGGACCTGGACGGGCTCGTGTACCACACCCAGGCCGAGCGGGCGCTGATGGAAGACGTCTTCCGGGTCGGCGCCACGCCGCAGATCGTGCTGGGGCTCGGCGTCGACGAGCCCGCGGGCACGGGGCGCAAGGGGGGGGAGCTCCTCGGGCTCGGTGACCGCCCCTACCTCTGCTATCTGGGGCGGGTGGACGAGCACAAGGGGTGCGGGATGCTGGCCGAGTACTTCGTCCACTACAAACAGCGTCACCCCGGCGATCTCGCCCTGGCCTTCGTGGGACCGGTGTCGGACCGGTCGCCCGACCATCCCGACATCGTGGTGACCGGCACCGTGTCCGAGGCCGACAAGTGGGACATCCTCGCCGGAGCCGACGTCATGGTGTCCCCGTCGGCCTACGAGTCCTTCTCGCTGGTGCTCCTCGAAGCGTGGACCCTGGGCGTCCCGGTACTGGTGAATGCCTCGTGTGCCGCCACCATGGAACACTGCCGCCGTTCGGACGGTGGGCTCTCCTTCGACTCCTACCGCTCGTTCGAGGCCTCGGTCGCACGCCTCACCGCCGACGCGACCCTGCGCTCCCGTCTCGGCGAGGCCGGGAGGAAGTACACCGGGCGCCACTACCGATGGCCTGCGATCATCGAGCGGTACGACGCGTTCCTGCGGTCGGTCGTGACCCGGGGCGCCCGGCCACGCCTCTCGACCGGCCTGCTGCCCGAGGTCGTAGACGGTGCGGCGTACGAGCGGAGGGGGTGAGCCGGTGGCGAACGACCAGGACGGTGGGGACCAGGACGGTGGGGAGCGGTCGGAAGGGGACGCTCCCGCTCCCGACCAGGGGGACGAGGTGCTGCTGGCCGCGTTCGACCGGTTGCGCCCCCAGGGGAGCCTCCCGTGGGGGTTCGAAGACGGGATCCGGCGACTGGCGGACCCTGCAGGCGGGAGCGGTGCCGTCCCGGCACCGTGGGAGGGGCTCCCGGCCGACCTCTGGGAGCGGGGGAGGTCGGCCCGGATCGGCCGCCGGTTCGTGGGGGACGTCGCCGGGGTCCTGGCCGGACTGCTCGCCGAGGACGCCCGGCAGGTGGCGAGGGACACCGTCGGCCTCGCGGTGGGTGACCGCCTCGGCGGTGCGGTCGACGCCCTCCGGTACCTCGCCGCCCGGGTCGACGCCCTCGAGGCCATGGTCGACCCGGCGCGCGACCTGGTCGTCCCACCCGAGGCGTCACCCGCCCCTCCCGACCTGTCCGCCTGGATCGACGCGGTCCCGACCTGGTTCGACGCCGACGACGCCCGCGGACCGGTCCTGGTCGCCGAGTCGGGTGCGGGAGAGCTGCTTTCGTCGTTGGAGCGCTCCGGCCTGAGGGCCCGCGGCGTGGAGCCGCGCGGGCCGCTGGCCTGGTCGTGCGCCGATCGGGGGATCGCCACCGGCGGCGTGGAGCCCGGCGAGGCGGTCGCCGTCCTGGCGACGATGGGCGCCGGCGACGTGGGCGGCGTCGTGCTGGCGGGGGCGGTCGACCGGCTTCCTCTGGCGGGGAAGCTCGCCCTGGTGCGGGAGGCGGTCCGGGTGGCGGGCCGCGGAGGGACGGTGGCGCTGTTGGTGACCGACCCCGACGCGTGGGACCGCACGCTGACCCAGGTCGCACGCGATCTGGCGCCCGGTCGCCCGCTGCACCCCGCCACCTGGGTCCACGTGCTCGCACGGCTCGGGGCGCCCGGTGCCTCGTGGTTGACGCCCGCGACGGGCGACGTGCACGCGGTGGTGGGAACGGTGGACCGATGAGCGGGGTCCACCAGTTCGTCCCCATGCTCCACCGCCACGACGCGGTCGGCGGCCACACGCGCGTGCTGCGCGACCTCCTCGTCGCCGACGGGTTCGACTCCCGGATCTACGTGGAGGTGGTCGACCCCGAGACGACGGCAGAGACCCGCCCCTACCTCGAGTACGAGGCGGAGGCGGAGCCCGGCGATGTGCTCGTCTACCAGCTCGCCACCTACTCGGCCATGGCCCGTTGGCTGGTGGCGAGGCCCGAGCCACTGGTGGTCAACTACCACAGCATCACCCCGCCCTCGTTCTTCGCGCCCTGGAGCAACGGGATCGCGCGTCTGCAGGTGGACGGCCTCGGGGACCTGGCCCTGCTGGCGGCCCGGGCCGACCTGGGCATCGCCGTGTCCCACTTCGACGAGGAGGAGCTGCGCGCCGCGGGTTGTGCGGAGACGGTGGTCATCCCGGTGGCCAACGCTCCTGGTCCCCGCCCGGCCGGACCCGAGGGTCCCGCCCGTCGGGCGGGCGGGCGGGCGGGCGCCTCCTGGCTCTCGGTCGGGCGGCTCGCCCCCAACAAGTGCCACCACGTGACGATCGCCGCGCTCTTCGTGGCCCGGGCCACCTCGGACCCCGAGGCCCGGCTCACCCTGGTGGGGTCGCCCTCCGAGCCCCACTACGCGTCGGCGCTCCGCCGGTACGCGGCCTCCCTCGGGCTGGTGGGTGCGGTCGACTTCGTCTCCGGCATCGACGACGACGAGCTCTCCGAGCGGTACCGGTCGGCGGACGTCCTGGTGATGCTCTCCGGCCACGAGGGGTTCGGCGTGCCGCTGGTGGAGGCCATGGCGAACGGCCTCCCGGTCGTGGCCCGCGCCGCCGGTGCCGTCCCCGAGGTGGTCGGCGACGCCGGGGTGCTGCTGGAGGACTGCGGACCCCGGGCGGTGGCGTCGGCTGTGGCCGGGGTGCTGGCGGACGCGGATGGGCGGAGCCGGATGGTCGAGCGGGGGCGCCGGCGGGTGCTCGGGATGGAGCTCGACCGGGCCGGCGAGCGGTGGGTGGCAGCGGTGAGCCGGTTCGCCCCCGGCAGGGGCGCCGCCGTGCCGGGCGCCACCGTGCCGGGCGCCACCGTGCCGGGCGCGACCGTCCCCGCCCTGCGTCCGCCCGGAGCGGCGACCCACTAGGATTCCCCCCCATGGACGATCCCCGGCTCTTCCCGCCCACGCCTCCGTCGACGTTCGCCGGCGGGGCCGTCGAGGCGAAGGCGGCCGCCGACGTCGGTCCCGGCTCGGACATCTTCCAGCGGCTCCTGAAGGAGCGCATCGTCTTCATCGGCTCGGCGATCGACCAGAACACGGCGAACCTGGTCTGCTCCCAGCTGATCCTGCTGGAGGCGGAGGACAGCGAACGCGATATCTCGGTCTACATCAACTCTCCGGGTGGCTCGGTCACCGACGGTCTGGCCATCTACGACACCATGCAGTTCGTCCGCTGTGACGTCCGGACCATCTGCGTGGGGTTGGCCGCGTCGATGGGACAGTTCCTTCTGTGCTCGGGGACCCCCGGCAAGCGGTTCGCCCTCCCCCACAGCCGCATCCTGATGCACCAGCCGTCCGGTCAGATGCAGGGCCAGGCCGCCGACATCGCCATCCAGGCCGAGCAGATCATCTACCTGAAGCGGATGATGGCAGAGCGGATCGCCTTCCATACCGGACAGACGGTGGAGCGGATCGAGGCGGACTCCGACCGCGACCGCTGGTTCACCGCCGAGGAGGCGCGCGAGTACGGGTTCATCGACGCGGTCATCCAGAAGGACGGCGTCGACGGGCCGTCGACCGCGGAGGCTGCGACGAAGTGAGCCTCAGCGTGGACCGACCCTCCGCGCCGGGGTCCGATCCGGTGGCGACGATCGGAGGGACGACCCGGTTCGTCCCCGGGCAGCGCCACCACCAGGTCACGGTGGTCAACGGCAAGGTCCAGCTCGGCCAGCGGATCGTCGATCTCTGGCGGAACCGGGACCTCCTGTTCCTCCTCATCCGGACCCAGCTCAAGGTGAAGTACAAAGACTCGGTGCTCGGCTACGTCTGGTCGATGCTCAACCCCACGCTGGTGCTCGCCATCTACTACGTGGTCTTCAAGGTCATCAGCCGGAACAACCAGCCGTACTTCGCCATCTGGCTCTTCTGCGGGCTCCTGGTATGGAACCTCTTCAACAATTCGGCGATGTCGGCGACCGGGGTGGTGGTGGGGAATTCCCACATCGTCAAGAAGGTCGCCTTCCCCCGCGAGCTCCTGGCCCTCTCGACCGTGGGGGTCTCACTGGTGCTCTTCGCCATCCAGGTCGGGGTGCTGATCCTGGCGCTTCTGATCTTCGGCATCGTTCCGGCGTGGAGCTACCTCCCGCTCCTCCCGCTCGCCCTGGTGGCGTTGATCGTCTTCACCAGCGCGCTGTCGATCTTCCTCTCCGCGGTCAACGTCTACCTGCGCGATACCCAGCACCTGACCGAGGTCCTGCTGATGGCCTGGTTCTGGGGGACCCCGATCGTCTACGCCTTCGGCCTGATCTCCACCGAGCTCGCCAAGCCGAGGTGGCACTCCCTGGTGTGGATCAAGTACGTCTACCTCTCCAACCCGGTCACGCCGATCGCCATGGCCTTCCAGCGGGCCATCTACGGAAAAACCCAGTACACGTACCACGGGGCGGTCACCCACATCCTCCCCGTCTGGGGGGTGGGGACCTTCTCGCTCCTGTTGACCGTCGACCTGGCGGTGAGCGTCGGGCTGTTCCTGGGGGCGCTGGTCGTCTTCGGCCGGCTCGAGGGCAACTTCGCCGAGGAGCTCTAACCGTGGCCGTCGCCATCGACGTCGTCGACATCTCCAAGCAGTTCCGCCTCTACAACGAGAAGCACACCTCGCTGAAGGAGCGGGTGATCCACGGCGGGAAGATGCCCTTCACCCCGTTCTGGGCGTTGAAGGACGTCAACGTGGAGATCGACGAAGGGGAGACGTTCGGGATCCTCGGCCGCAACGGCTGCGGGAAGTCGACCCTGTTGAAGTGCGTCGCCGGCATCCTCAAGCCCACCTCGGGGGAGATCCGGGTGCGGGGCAGCCTGGCGGCCATGCTCGAGCTCGGGGCGGGGTTCCAGCCCGACCTCTCCGGGCGGGACAACATCTTCCTCAACGGGTCCCTGCTCGGCCTGTCCCACGCGGACATCGAGAAGCGGTTCGACGCCATCGTGGCCTTCGCCGAGCTCGAGGACTTCATCGACAACCAGGTGAAGTTCTACTCGTCGGGGATGTACGTGCGGTTGGGGTTCGCGGTGGCCGTCAACGTGGAGCCGGACGTGCTCCTGGTGGACGAGGTCCTCGCTGTCGGTGACGCCGCCTTCCAACGCAAGTGCCTCGACCACGTGAAGCGGTTCCAGAAGGAGGGACGCACCATCGTGGTGGTCTCCCACGGCACCGACACCATCCGTCAGAACTGCAGCAAGGCGATGGTGATGAACCACGGGAAGGTGATCACCATCGACGAGCCGGGCGAGGCGATCAGGGCCTACCTGGCGGACCTGCTCGGCGTGGGCACCCTCGACAACTCCGAGTCCGGCGGCATCGAAGGCAACGTCTTCGCCATCGGCGCCGTGCAAGCTGAGCACGGGGGCAGCGGATCGCGGAGCCACCTGTACCCGGGCGAGTCGCTCACCATCACCGCCGACCTCGACAGCCTGGCGGCGGTGGACAACGCCATCGCCACCATCGCCATCCACGACGACCGGAACGAGCTGGTGTTCGCGTCCGACCCCGACGACCCGGGCTGCCAGATGGAGATCCCCCTGGGCGGGGGGATGGTGCGGTTCTACTTCCCCGAGGTGCCGCTGCTCGACGGGACGTACTCGGTCAGCATCGGGATCCGGAGCCGGACCCAGACGGCGATCTTCGACTGGAAGGACCAGGTGACCCAGTTCGAGGTGGCCAATCCCGGCCGGGCCACCGGAAGGGTCCGTCTCCCGCTCGACGTGAGCTTCCGGCTGCGGTCGGTGCTGCACACCGGCGAGGTGCCGGTCGCCGCCCCGATCGGGGGCATCCCCGGCGCACCGGTGGCCGAGCAGATCGTGTCGTGACGGAGCGGCGCATCGACCAGGTCATCCCGACCCTCGCCAGTCGGGATGCCATCGGCGGCCACGTCCTCCAGCTGCGGGACCTCCTCCGCTCGCGCGGCTTCGCTTCCGACATCTACTACGGCAACGCCTCCGCCGACCGGGTCGACGAGGGCTTCCACGTTGCGCGGCTCGGGGACCGCTCCCCGGCCGGCCGCGTCCTGCTCTACCAGCTCTCCATCGGGAGCGGGGTCGGGGACATCTTCCGGGAGCGGCACGAGCGCAAGTTCGTCAACTACCACAACATCACGCCGGCGGGCCTCCTCGAG
>JAJYYG010000057.1:0-2689 GCA_021801235.1 Actinomycetes bacterium | reverse complement strand
GCTGGCGGCGGTCACGGAGTTCGCGGTGGCGGACTCCCGGTACAACGAGCGGGAGCTCCACGACGCCGGCTACCGGTCGACCACCACCGTCCCGCTGCTCATCGACCTCGACGGGTTCGCCGGCGCGCCGGACCCGGCGCTCACCCGGCGCCTGGAGGCGGAGCGGGAAGGCGGCGGCACGGACCTGCTCTTCGTGGGGAAGGTCTCCCCGCACAAGGGACAGCACGACCTGGTCAAGGCCCTGGTCGTCTACCGCCGGCTCTACGACCCCCTGGCCCGGCTCCGCCTGGTCGGGGGTGCCATCAGCGAGGGCTACCAGGAGGCGCTCGTGCGGTTCGCCGACGAGCTCGGTGTGGCCGACGCCGTCGAGATCGCCGGCTCGGTGACCCACGAGGAGCTGATCGCGTACTATGCCTCCTCGGACGTCTTCGTCTGCCTCTCCGACCACGAGGGCTTCTGCGTCCCCCTCCTCGAGGCCATGTACCACCGGATCCCGATCGTGTCGCACGAGACGACCGCCGTCCCCGAGACGGTGGGAGCGGCCGGTCTGGTACTCCCAGGGAAGGAAGCGGGCAGGGTTGCCGCCGCGGTCGACCGCGTGGTCCGGGACGCATCGCTCCGGGATTCCCTGGCCCGGGAGGCTGCGACCCGGGTCGCGGCCTTCGGGCTCGCATCGGCGCGGGAGGCGTTCGTCTCCGCCCTCGAGGCCGCCTACGCCGCGTGAGGGACCCGCTCGCAACCCGGGGACGCCCCACCGCCCGGTGAAGGTCGCCTTCGTCGTCCCGAGGTACGGACCGGACATCATCGGGGGCGCCGAGACCGCTGCCCGCCTGCTGGCCGAGCACCTGGCGGCGCGGGAGGGCTGGACGGTCGACGTGCTCACGACCTGCGCGCAGGACTTCGTCACCTGGGCGGACGTCTACCCTGCCGGGTCGGAGACGGTCAACGGGGTCGCCGTCCACCGGTTCCGCTCGGCCGCCGGGAGGGAGCCGTCGTTCCACCCGTTCTCGGCCGGGCTGCTGGCCGACCCCGGAGCCGCGTCGCGGGCCGACGCCGACCGGTGGATCGACCTCCAGGGTCCGGTGACCCCGGCCCTGGCGGACGCGGCGCTGTCCTCGGACGCCGACGTCCTGGTGTTCTATCCGTACCTCTACTACCCGACGGTCCGGATCATCACGCGGGCGACACTCCCCACCGTGCTCCACCCCGCCGCCCATGACGAGCCGGCGCTCCGGCTCCCGGTCTTCCCCGAGGTGTTCGGCGCGGCGGACGGCCTGGTCTTCCAGACCGCGGCGGAGCGGGCGCTGGTACAGGCGACCTTCCCGGTGGCGTCCCATCGGCAGATCCTGCTCGGGCTCGGGGTCGACGACCCCGACTCGACGGTGTTCGTAGGGACCCCCGGGAACCCACGCGCCCTCGACCCCCCGTACCTCCTCTGCCTTGGCCGGGTCGACCGCCACAAGGGCAGCTCGGCGCTGGCCGCCATGTTCGCCGCCTACAAAGAGCGCCACCGGGACGACCTGCGGCTGGTGTTCGCCGGGCCGGTGGTGGAGGAACCGCCCGCGCACCCGTGCATCGACGTCCTGGGTCCGGTGTCCGAGGCCGCCAAATGGGAGCTGCTCGCAGGGGCGGTGGCGGTCGTCTCCCCGTCGCGGTGGGAGGCGTTCTCGCTGGTGGTGGCGGAGGCGTGGAGCGCGCGGACGCCGGTGGTGGTCAACGCCGCGTGCGGTCCCACCAGCGAGCTGTGCCGGCGGTCGGGTGGCGGCGTCCCCGTGGACGGCTTCGGCGCGTTCGAGGCCGTCGTCCAGAGGCTCTCCGGCGATGCCGCCATGGCGGCGGCGATGGGTCGCTTCGGCCGGGCGTTCGTCGACCGCGAGCTCCGTTGGCCGATCGTCGTCGAGCGCTACGCCGGGTTCCTCCGCTCGGTCGCCGACGCCGGCGGCCGGTGACCCCTCACTGGCCTCCGCCGAGGGGGATGCCGCGGCCGAGCGGCCGTGTCCCCGCGGTCCGCACCAGGTCCACCCCGAGCAGGGTGGTGCCCGGGAGCACCCTCCAGAGCCGGTAGCCACCGATCGGGTGCGGCGCCGCCACCGGGATGGCGGCTCCCTGGACGACGAGGGAGTCGAGGCCGGGGAGGGCCGGAGACGCGACGAGGTACACCGACCCCCCGGGACCGGCTGCCACCGTCCGACCCGACGCGTAGTAGAGGGCACCATGGAGCTCGCGGTAGAGCACCCCGCCGGGTTGGATGAGCGCGATCGGCACCGACGGGAGGACCCAGCCGGCGTTACGGAAGATGGTGTCGCCCCCGTCGACGGTGTCGAGGACGATCACGTCGCGCCGGGGGTCGACCAGCCCGGCCAGCCCGGCCAGCCCGGCGTCCTCCCCGTCGGCGGCGGCGATGGCCGTGCGGGTGTCGGCGTAGGGAGCCTGATAGCGGGCCTGCTGGAGCCAGAGGCCACCGGTGGTGGGTCGCAGGAAGCGGGCCGGGAGGACCCCGCTGCCACCGAGGAAGCGTTGCATCCCGAGGGCGGCAACCAGCACCACGGCCAGCGAGGCGACCACCGTCCAGGCGGGCGAACGGGCCGGGCGGTGCCCGGCGTGGCGCCCTCCGGAACGCCGCTTCCGTGCCCGCCGGGTGACCGCGGCGAGGGGGAGGAGGAGGGCGATCACGGCAGCCGGCAGGTAG
>JAJYYG010000037.1 GCA_021801235.1 Actinomycetes bacterium | reverse complement strand
ATCGTCGGCATGGCGGCCACCCCCGACGGCGGCGGCTACTGGCTGGTCGGCTCCGACGGCGGCGTGTTCGCTTTCGGCGACGCGTTCTATGCAGGGTCGCTCGGAGGCGATCCGCTCAACGCTCCGATCGTGGCGATGGTGCCCTCCAACAGCGGCTTCGGCTACTGGCTGGTCGGCTCCGACGGCGGCGTGTTCGCCTTCGGCGACGCCGCCTTCGCCGGCTCGATGGGAGGGACTGCCCTGGCTGCGCCGGTCGTCGCGGCGGCGGCCACCCCGGACGCCGGCGGCTACTGGTTGGTCGGCTCCGACGGCGGGGTGTTCGCCTTCGGCGACGCCGGCTTCGCCGGCTCGGCGGGGGGCCTCCGGCTGAACGCCCCGATCGACGCGATCCTCCCCAGCCTGAGCGGCGGCGGCTACCGGCTGGTCGGCTCCGACGGCGGCGTGTTCGCCTACGGCGACGCGCCCTTCGCCGGCTCCCTCGGCGGCCTCCATCTCAATGCCCCGATCGTGGCGGCGGCCACCTCCTGAAGCGGCCACCTCCTGAAGCGGGCGCCCGGACCGGGGCGGAGCCGACCGATCCGGCGCCCGGCGCCTGACCGCCGGTCAGACCATGGCCAGCACGTACTCCTCGGCGAAGCGCGCACAGGCGGCGATCCGGTCGGCGCGCACGGACTCGGGGGGACGGCCGGCGGTGTCGACCAGCATCCACGGGGCGCACAGCAGATCGGTCACCCCGACGTCCTCGAGGCGCCGGTAGAGATCGAGGTCGGGCATGGCGCGCACCGCCAGGTACACGGCGAAGCCCTCCCGGGCGCGCCCGGCGCGGGCCAGCGCGTCCGTGATCCTCCCCAGCTGCACCAGGGCTTCGTCCTCGGGGACGGCACCGGTGTTGATCCAGCCGTCTCCGAGCGTGACCGCCCGCTGCAGGGCCGCATCCGAGTCTCCCCCCACCAGGATCGGCACCGGCTCGGCCGGGGACGGGTTCATCTGGCAGGCCGGCACGTCGTAGTAGGTCCCGTGGTGCTCGACCCACCCGCCGGCCCACAGGGAGCGCAGCGCCGGGATCATCTCGTTCAGGCGGCGGCCGCGGGTATGGAAGTCCTGTCCGGTCTGGACGTACTCCTCCTCGCACCATCCGACCCCGACCCCGAGCCGCACCCGGCCGTGCGAGATGACCGCGGCCGTCCCCACCGACTTGGCCACGGTGATCAGGTCGCGGACCGGCGCGAGGTAGATGCCGGTGGTGAAGGTCAACGTGGTGGTGACGGCGGCCATGGCGGAGATCAGGCACATCGGGTCCGGCCAGGCGGTGTCCTTCTCCCAGAACGGCGAGCCGTCCGGGGCCTTGGAGTAGGTGTAGCGCGACGCCAGGTCCCGGGGGTTGAAGAGGTGGTCCGATACGTAGATCCCCGCGTAGCCCATCGGGTCGCAGGCCTGCGCCAGGGCCACGGAGTCGTCGACGGGCAGGAAGGTCACGGCCTGGTGGAATCGCATTGGGCTCCCGCTTGCGGGTCGGCTGCGCCCGGGGGCACAGCGGTGGTCGATGGTCCCGGGTCGCCGGGTCCCGGGTCGGGCGAGCCCCGGGCGGGGCCGGCGGTGGAGAGGGCGCCCGCGGTCAGCGTCCCACCGGTGCCGACGGGGTGAACGCCACCGGGAGGTGCTTGACGCCGTTGATGAAGTTGGACTGGAGGTGCTCCTCCTCCCCGGCCTGGTGGATGTCGGGCATCCGGTCGAGAAGAAGCTCGAACATCACGCGGATCTCCATCCGGGCCAGGTTGGCTCCCAGACAGAAGTGGGGCCCCCCGCCGCCGAACGCCATGTGGTTGTTCGGCATCCTCCCGATGTCGAACTCGTCGGGTCGGTCGAACACCGTCTCGTCGCGGTTGGCCGACGTGTGCCAGAAGACCACCTTGTCGCCCTCCCGGATCGGTTGGTCGCCGATGGCCCAGTCCATGGTGGCCTGGCGCCGGAAGTGCATCACCGGGGTCACGTACCGGAGCATCTCCTCGATGGCCGACGGCAGCAGCGAGCGGTCGGCCTTCAGCCGCTCCCACTGGTCGGGATGGTCGAAGAAGGCGACCATCGCCCCGGAGATCAGGTTGCGGGTCGTCTCGTTGCCCGCCACGGCGAGCAGCAGGAAGAAGAGGTCCAGCTCGAGCTGGGAGAGCTGGTCGCCGTCGATCTCCGCCTGGGTGAGGACGCTGAAGAGGTCCGCGTGGGGATCCAGCCGCTTCTTCGCGCACAGCTCGTCCGCGTAGGCGTAGAGCTCGAGCGAGGCCTGGGTGGTGAGCTCGGGGGACACCATGTACTCGGGATCCTCGGAGCCGATCATCTTGTTGGACCAGTCGAAGACCAGGTGCCGGTCCCCCTGGGGGACCCCCATCAGGTCGGCGATCACCTGGAGCGGCAGCTCGGCGGAGATCTCCTCGACGAAGTCGGCGGTGCCCCGCTCGCAGACCTGGTCGATGATGCCGTTGGTGGAGGCGACCACGTTGGCCTCAAGGTCGCGGATCATGCGCGGCGTGAACCCCTTGTTCACCAGGCGCCGGTACCGGGTGTGCATGGGAGGGTCCATGTTGAGCATCATCAACTGGAGCTGGGCCAGGTTCTCCTCGTCCATGTCGGTGAACAGCGTGGCGGCCCGGGCGGACGAGAAGTGCTCGTAGTCGCGGTTCACCAGCACGCAGTCGTCGTAACGGGTGACGCTCCAGAAGCCGTCGGCCTGCCCGTTGGGGTCCTTGTGCCACTGCACCGGGGCCTCCCGCCGGAGGTGGGCGAACCACTCGTGGGGCACGCCCCCGGCGAAGTTCCTCGAGTCGCAGAGGTCGATGTCCTCCAGCCGGACGGTCTTCCCCTCCCGCTGCGCCTGGTCAGGCCGTCCGGTCGTTCCCAACTGCGCCGTCTTTTCCAATTGCACCGTCTCCCCCGGTCCGGCCCCAGCGCGCCCCGGACGCCTCCCGACCTCCACAGCCGGTGGCCACGTGGCTAACTAGAACATGTATCAGTTAGCATAGGCCAACCACACCGCCGGGGCCACTGGTTCCTGCGGCCCGCCAGGGAGGGGCCGAACGACATGTACCTCGAGGAGACGCCCGAGCAGCAGGCCCTCCGGGTCGAGCTGCGGGAGTATTTCGCCGACGTGATCACCGAGGACGTGCGGCGGGCCCTCGACGGCGAGGGCGAGGGGGGGGCGGCCTTCCACGCCACGGTGCGCCGGATGGGCAAGGACGGGTGGTTGGGGATCGGCTGGCCGAAGGAGGTCGGCGGGCAGGGCCGCCCCGCCTCCGACCAGTTCATCTTCTTCAACGAGGTCCAGCGGGCACGCGCCCCCTTCCCGTTCGTCACCCTCAACACGGTCGGCCCGATGCTCATGCGCTACGGGACGGAGGAGCAGAAGGCGTTCTTCCTCCCCCGGATCCTCCAGGGCGAGATCAACTGCGCCATCGGCTACACCGAACCCGATTCCGGCACCGACCTCGCTTCGCTGCGGACCCGGGCGGTCCGGGACGGCGACGAGTGGGTGATCGACGGCAACAAAGTGTTCACCAGCGGCGCCGACCAGGCCGACTACATCTGGCTGGCGACGCGGACCGATCCGGACGCGCCCAAGCACAAGGGGATCTCCATCTTCCTCGTGCCGACCACGTCGCCGGGGTTCTCGTGCACCCCGATCCTCACCGTGGGCGGGGTGACCACCACCGCCTCGTACTACGACGGCGTCCGGGTGCCCGGCACCGCCCTGGTCGGGGCGTTGAACGAGGGCTGGCGCCTGATCACCGGCCAGCTCAACCACGAGCGGGTCGGCCTGGCCGCGGTCAGCGCCCTGGCCCACCGGCTGTGGGCCGAGGTCGCGGCGTGGGCCCTGGAGAGCGGTCTCGGCGACGTGCCCTGGGTGCAGGCCGACCTGGCCCGCTCGCACGCCCTCCTGGAGGCGCAGCGGCTGCTGAACTGGCGGATGACCGAGGCCGTGGCCGACGACACGTTGGGGCCGGCCGATTCGTCGGCGGTCAAGGTGTTCGGCACCGAGACGACCATCGAGGTCTACCGCATGCTGCTCGGGATCGTCGGAGCCGCGGGCTATCTCGTCCCGGGTTCGCCGGGGTCGGTGCTCCACGGGGAGCTCGAGCGGGCGGCCCGCTCCGCCCAGATCAACACGTTCGGCGGTGGGGTCAACGAGATCCAGCGGGAGATCCTGGCGACGGCCGGGCTGGGCATGAAGCGCGCTGCCCGGTGAGCGCGGGCACCGGCGGCACGGAGCGATCCGGCAGCACCGAACGAGCCGGCAGCCCGGACAGCACCGACAGCCCGGACTACGAAGCGGCTCTGCAGGCCTTCGCCGGGGTGTCCGGCGGTCCGGGACATCAGGCCCCCGACCCGGTGAACGTCCCGATGATCCGTCACTGGGTCGAGGCGATGGGTGACGAGAACCCGGTGTACCTCGACGACGACGCCGCCCGGGAGGCGGGCTTCCCCGGCATCGTGGCGCCTCCCACCATGCTCCAAGCCTGGATCATGCGGGGACTGAAGGTGTCCCGGGAGGTCGAGGCGGCCCGTGCCGCGGGCGCGCCCTCCGGCGACTCGCCGAGCGACCGGGTGATGGCCCTCCTCGACGAGGGCGGCTACACCTCGGTGGTCGCCACCAACTGCGACCAGCGGTACCTGCGGCCCCTGGTGCCCGGCGACCGGCTCTCCGTCGAGTCGGTGATCGAGTCGGTGTCCCCCCCCAAGACGACCGGGCTCGGGGTCGGCCGCTTCCTCACCAACCGCCTCGACTTCACCGACCAGCACGGCGAGCTGGTGGCCACCATGCGGTTCCGCATCCTCAAGTTCCGCCCGCGCCAGCCGACGGGAGCGGACGACGGCACCCGGACGGAACCGCAGGAGGCGGTGGCACCGCCGGCACCGGAGGAAGCGCCGGGGCGGCCGCTGCGGCCCCGTCCCGCGCTCACCCAGGACAACCGGTTCTTCTTCGAGGGGACCCGCCGGGGAGAGCTGCTCATCCAACGGTGCGCCGACTGCGGCACCCTCCGGCACCCGCCGCGGCCTGCGTGCGGGGCCTGCCGGTCCTTCGCGTGGGACACGGTGCGCTCGTCGGGGCGGGGAAGCGTCTACAGCTTCGTCGTGAACCACCACCCGCAGGTGCCCGCCTTCGACTACCCGCTCACCGTGGCGCTGGTGGAGCTGGAGGAGGGGACCCGCCTGGTCGCCAACGTGGCGGGCTTCGCCCCGGGGGAGATGGTCATCGGCGCGCCGGTGCGCGCCTCGTTCGAGGCGTTCGACGACGAGCTGACCCTGCCCGTCTTCCGACCGGACGGGGATGGGGAGAGGCACCCGGACCCGGACGGGCACCCGGACCTGGACGGGCACCGTGTCGAGCCCGCGCCGGCCCAACCGAGGAGCGAATGATGGAGTTCGGGTTCAGTGAGGAACAGGCGGCGGTCCGCCAGTCGGCCGAGGCGGTCTTCTCCGGTCTGGTGACGCCGGGACGGGTCCGCGAGGTGGAGTCGACGGACGACCGGTTCGACCGGGAGCTGTGGGCTGCACTAGCCCGGGCCGATCTCCTCGGCCTGGCCGTCCCGGAGGCCGACGGCGGCGCCGGCTACGGGACGGTCGAACTGGCCATCCTCCTCGAGGCGCAGGGACGCACCGTGGCTCCGGTCCCGCTCTGGGCGACGACGGTGCTCGGCGGGCTGCCGGTCGCCGCCCACGGGTCGGAGCGGCTCCGTGAGGCGTGCCTGCCCGGCCTGGCCGCGGGCACCACCGTCCTGACCGCGGCGCTTGCCGACGTGGCCGGGGACCTGGCCGCCGGAGGTCCCGGGGAGCCGACGGTCCGGGCGGAGCCGACCGGTGCGGCACCGACCGGAAGAGTGCCGGAGAAAGTCCTGCTCAGTGGCACCGCCTTCGCCGTGCCCGCGGCCCACGTGGCCGACCGGGTGCTGGTGCCGGCAGCGACCGGTGACGGTGGCGTGGTGATCGCGGCGGTCGATCCCCGGAGCCCCGGGGTGACGGTCGAACGGGCGTGGACCACCAATCGCGAGGTCCATCCGCACCTGCACCTCGACGGGGTGGAGGTGGAGACCGCCGACCTGCTGGGGGACGGCGACCCCGAGCGGGGGAGGTCCATCGTCGCCTGGATGCTGGCCCGGGCCTGGGTCGGGCTGTGCGCGCTCCAGGTGGGGGTGGCGGAGGCGGCCCTCGATCAGACCGCCGAGTACCTGAACACGCGGGAGCAGTTCGGCCGGCCGCTGTCCACCTTCCAGGGCACCATGCTGCGGGCCGCCGACGCGGCGATCGACATCGAGGCGATGCGGGTGACGCTGTGGCAGGCGGCGTGGCGGCTCGACCACGGCCTGCCGGCCGAGCGGGCGGTGGCGATCGCCTCGTGGTTCGCCAAGGAGGCCGGCCAGCGGGTGGTCCACGCCACCCAGCACCTCCACGGCGGGATGGGCGCCGACATCGACTACCCGATCCACCGGTACTTCCTCTGGGGGAAGCAGATCGAGCTCCTGCTGGGCGGTCCGAGCGCCCATCTGGCCCGTCTCGGGCGCCAGGTGGTCGGCGATCTGCGGAGCGGCCAGGCGGTGTCCGCGTGAGCATCCGTCCCAGCACGCTCGCCTTCGAGGACGTCCGGGTCGGCGATCAGCTGCCCGAGCTGGTGGTCCCGCTGACCCGGACGACGATCATCGCCACCGCGATCGCCTCACGCGACTACCAGGACGTCCACCACGACCCGGTCCTGGCCCGGGAGCGCGGATCGAAGGACATCTTCATGAACATCCTGTCCACCAACGGGCTCGTCGGACGGTTCGTGACCGACTGGTCGGGGCCGGGCGGGGTGCTCACCGAGGTGAGGATCCGGCTGGGGGTGCCCAACTACGCGGACGACACCATGACCCTGACCGGGTCGGTGTCGGCCAGGGACGGGGCGGCGGGCGAGGACGGCAGGGGAGAGGTGGAGGTGACGGTGCGGGGCACCAACAGCCTGGGAGACCATGTGACCGGCACGGTGGTCCTCCGGTTGCCCTCGAAGACGGCGGCGCCACGGTGACCGCCCGGCGGCGCCAGACCTTTGCGGGGCGCACCGCCATCGCCGGCATCGGCGCCACCGAGTTCTCGAAGGAGTCCGGCCGCAGCGAGCTGAGGCTGGCCGTCGAGGCGGTGGACCTCGCCCTGCGCGACGCGGGCATCGAGCCTGCCGAGGTCGACGGCCTGGTCACCTTCAGCTCGGACACCAACCCGGAGATCGACGTGGCCCGCAGCCTGGGGATGGGCGAGCTCACCTTCTTCAGCCGCATCCACTACGGGGGTGGAGCGGGCTGCGGCACCATCCAGCAAGCCGCCCTGGCGGTGGAGTCGGGGGTCGCCGACGTGGTGGTCTGCTACCGGGCCTTCAACGAGCGCTCGGGCAACCGGTTCGGCGCCGGGGTGCAGGGCCGGGCCCCGGCGGCCAATGCGGAGACCGCCCACTTCAGCTGGTACGCGCCGGTGGGGCTGCTCACCCCGGCCCAGTGGGTGGCGATGGCCGCGCAGCGGTACCTCCACGTGACCGGGGCGACGTCCGAGGATCTCGGACGGGTGGCGGTGGCCGACCGGAGGCACGCGGCCACCAACCCGAAGGCGTGGTTCTACGGGCAGCCCATCACGCTCGAGGACCATCAGGCGTCCCGTTGGATCGTCGAGCCCCTGCACCTGCTCGACTGCTGCCAAGAGACCGACGGCGGCCAGGCTCTGGTGGTCACCTCGCTGGAGCGGGCCCGCGACCTGGCCAACCCGCCGGCGGTGATCGAGGCGGTGGCCCAGGGTTCGGGGAAGGGCCAGGAGATGATGACCTCCTACTACACCGACGACCTGTGCGGGCTCCCGGAGATGGGCGTGGTGGCCCGCCAACTGTGGGAGGTGTCGGGTCTCGACCCCGCCGACATCCAGACGGCGGTGCTCTACGACCACTTCACCCCGTACGTGCTCTACCAGTTGGAGGAGCTCGGCTTCTGTGCCCGGGGGGAGGCCAAGGACTTCGTCCGCGACGGCAACATCGAGCTCGGTGGGGGGTTGCCGATCAATCCCCACGGGGGCCAGCTGGGCGAGGCCTACCTCCACGGGATGAACGGCATCGCTGAGGGGGTCCGCCAGGTCCGGGGAACCTCGGTGAACCAGGTTCCCGGCGTCGAGCATGCACTGGTGACCGCCGGCACCGGCGTCCCCACCAGTGGGCTCATCCTCGGGGTCGACCGCTAGGCACCGGAGCGACGGGGGGCGGGTCGGGCGTCACCAGCTCGCCGCCTGCCGTCTGGCGGCCGCCCGGAGGATCCCTCGGATGGGGATGGTGCAGGGATAGGGTGCAGCGGTGGAGCCGACGCCACATTCGACTCTGCTGCTCCGGCTTCCGCCGGGCCCGGGACCCGGGTTGGAAGGTCCGAGGCCGGTGGGTACCCCGGTGGCTGGCGCGCTCCTTCGGCCCCGACCGGAAGGACCGGAGCACGGGGCAGCGGGCCCACGGTGAGCCTCGGCGTGCTGACGGGCGGCGAACGAGGAACGGACACAGCCGAACTTTCGGAGCCGCGGATGGCGGGGCGTGTCCGCCGCGGAGCGGCCGCCGGCGTGGCCGTCGGCGTGTTCGCTCTCATCGTGGCGGACCTGCCCGGTCTCTCCTCCTCGGTGTGGGCACCGAAGATGGCAGTCCTCATGGTGTTGGGGGCCGCCGGTCTCCCGGTGCTGTGCATGCGGGCCACGGCCGGCCGCAAGTCGGCCATGGGCCCCCCGGCCATCGCCGCACTGTTGTTCGTGGCGATCGCCGCCGTGTCGACGGCCGACTCGGGCGCGGTGGTCTCCGCGGTGGTCGGTCTTTACAACCAGGGGACCGGGCTGGTGTTCGTGGTGGCGCTCGCGGGCGTCTGGGCACTGGGCACGTTGATCGACGACCACGGGCGGCCCCTGGTCGAGCACGCCATCGTGTCCGGTGCGGTCGTGAACGCGGTGGTGGCCGTGGCCCAACAGACGGTCAGTCTGTCGTCCACGGTGCCGGCGTTCGGCACTCATGCTTCCGGGCTCCTCGGCAACCCGATCTTTCTGGGGGCGGTGTGCGTGGCCGCACTCGCGCTCTTGGGGGGCAGGTTC
>JAJYYG010000002.1 GCA_021801235.1 Actinomycetes bacterium | reverse complement strand
CGGCCCGGAGCGCAATCCGGGCCCGAGAGACACGGCCCGGAGCGCAATCCGGGCCCGAGAGACACGGCCCGGAGCGCAATCCGGGCCCGAGAGACACGGCCCGGAGCGCAATCCGGGCCCGAGAGATACGGGTACGGTCAGGAGAGCACGGTGATGGCAGGGCTCATCCGCTCCCGCCCGCCCGTGCCGATCAGGTAGGCGTCGTAGCCCTCCACATCCTCGATCAGGTCGAAGGCGGCGTCCCCGCCGACAGCCAGCGCGGTGGCGAGGGCGTCGGCGACGGCCAGTGAGGGACCGGTGACCGTGGCGGACGCCGCCCGACAGCCAGCCCGGCCGGTGGTCGGGTCGATCAGGTGGCGGCCGCGCTCGTAGGTCCCCGAGGTCGCCACCGCGCCGTCCACCGCGATGATGCAGGCCAGCCCGTCGGGGTGCCAGGGGTGGCGGATCCCCACCCGCCAAGGCCCGCCCGGTTCCGGGTGCCCCCAGGTGGCGATGTCGCCGCCTCCGTTGACCAGGGCCCCGGCTACGCCCGACCCGGCGAGGACGTCGCACGCCCGTTGCACCGCCCAACCCTTCACCAGGCCGGTGGGATCGAAGCCGCCCGGCATGGCCCAGGGGTCGAACCATCCCCCGGAGAGGTCCCGGGCCGCCTCGCAGAGATCGATTACCTCGCCGAGCTCGACTGGAGCGGCCTCCAGCGCCAGCTCGCCCCGGCGGAAGCGGTTGACGGGACTGGTGTCCACCCAGGTGCTGAACACCCGGTCCGCTTCGTGGAGGACCCGGCACGCCTGGCGCACGGCGGCCCGGACCCGTCGGCCCGACCGGTTGCCGGGATGCACCTCGAAGGACACCACCGTGCCCATCACCTCCTCGTCGTGGCGGACGGTCGTCCCGCCGGAGGTGACGGCAGTCTCGCCGCCGGGCGGGGTGCCCGGCCCGTCGTCGGGAGGGGTCGTCGGATCGGAGGTCACCGGCTCCAGCCTGCCCCGGGAACGTGACGCCGGGATGACGGCTACCCGACGGTCCGCCGGCAGGCCGGCAGGCCGGCAGTCCGGCAGTCCGGCAGTCCGGCCGCTGCTCAGGGTAGGTCGGCCAGGGCCGCGGCCATGATCGCGGCGATGACCGGCCCGGTGGTGCCGGCTCCGGTCGCGGAGGAGGGCTGGGCGGGCACGGCCACCGCGATGGCCACCTTGGGCTGGTTGGCCGGGGCGAAGGCGACCAGCCAGTCGTTGGTCTGGTGGTGGCCGGTCTGGGCGGTGCCGGTCTTCGCCGCCACGTCCTCGGAGGCCGGGAAGATGCCGTACGCGGTGCCCAAAGGATTGGTCACCACCCCCCGCATCAGGCTCGTCACCGAGGCGGCGGTGGCCGCCGAGGTGGCCCGGAGCCAGGGCTTGGGTGCGTAGGTGGTGACCAGGTTCCCCTGGGAGTCGCGGATCTGGGCCATCACGTGGGGGTTCATGATGACCCCCTTGTCGGCGATCCCCGCGGTGACCAGGGCCATCTGGAGCGGGCTCGCCTGGTCGTTCCCCTGGCCGAAGGCGGAGAAGGCCAGTTGGGGCGTGTTCTGGACGAAGGTCGACGGGTTGGGGAACACCGAGGTCAGTACGTAGGGGAGGTCGAGGGGGACCGGCTGGTTGAAGCCGAAGGCGTTGGCCTCCGCGGCCAGCGCCGGTCCGCCGAGGGCCACTCCGAGCTGGGCGAACACGATGTCGCACGACTGGGCGAGGGCGGGGACGATGGTCCCCCCGCACGTCTCTGGACCCTGGGGAGTCCCCAGGCCGTAGTTGCAGATCGGGACATTGGTCTCGTTGGGGGCCACGTTGACGCACTGCTCGGGGGGGTAGTCGACCTTGGCCAGGGCCGGCTGGTGGTCGTACACGGCGGCGGAGGTGACGATCTTGAAGGTGGAGCCCGGCTCGTAGGTGGTGCGGTAGGCGGCGGCCAGGCGCGGGTTGGGGGTGGCCGCGTTCTCGGCGTCCCACGCGGCGACCTCGGTCGGGATGCTCTGCGAGACCAGCGGGTTGGGGTCGTAGCTGGGGGAGGAGTACATGGCGTCGATGGCCCCGGTGGACGGGGTGATCACCACCGCGGACGACGGCGGGGAGCCGGGGATGGTGGCCAGGGCCGCGGCCACCTGGGCCTGGAGCTTGGCGTTGAGGGTCAACGTGACGTCGTCGACGGTGGTGCGGTTGGTGAGCAGGTCGCGCAAGCTGGTGGCCGGCCGGGTGTGGGCGCTCAGGTACTTGTCGTACTCGGCCTCCACCCCGTCGAGGCCGTAGTCGTAGGAGTCGAACCCGACGACGTTGGCGAACAGTGAGGCGGTGGCGGCCGGGTAGACCCGCTGGTACTTGTAGAGGGAGTTGGGCGACGGGACCGACTCGGCCAGGATCTGCCCGTCGGAGGAGAGGATCTGACCGCGGGGCTGGTCGTAGAGCTGGGCGGCGACCCGGGGGTTCCCCGGCGAGGTGTCCAGTGCCTGGCTCCTGAGCACCTGGATGTTGTTGAGCTGCACGAACAGGCCCAGGTAGAGCACGACCAGGACGATCCCGAGGATGCGGATGCGGCGCTCCATCAGCGTGCCCGGTGGGAGGCCACGGCGGCGGTGCGGACCGGGTCCGGCGGTGCATGCTCGCAGGTCGTGGACATCGCGGCTCAGGCTACCCGCAAGCGCCTCGTTCGCATCGGCAACCCGGCCGGGCCGGTGCCGGTCGGTAGGATCGGAGGATGTCCGGTTTCGTCGACGAGGCCCAGGTGCACGTCAAGGCGGGCGACGGGGGGGCCGGTGCCGTCTCCTTCCGCCGCGAGGCGCACGTCGACAAGGGGGGCCCCGACGGGGGCGACGGGGGGGCCGGCGGGGACGTCTGGCTCGTGGCCACCACCAACCAGTCCTCGTTGATCGGGTTCCGCGACCACCCCCACCGCCGAGCCGGCGACGGCGGCCACGGGGGAGGGAAGCGGAAGCACGGCGCCAAGGGTGCCGACCTGCTGGTTCCCGTGCCGGTGGGCACGCGTGCGACCTCGGGGGACGGGGTGCTGCTGACGGACCTGGTGGGCCCGGGGGACCGCTGGTTGGCCGCCGAGGGCGGCCGGGGCGGAAAGGGGAACGCGGCGTTCCTGACGAACCGGCGCCGGGCCCCCGCCTTCGCCGAGCAGGGGGAGAAGGGGCACGAGCAGTGGTACGACCTGGAGCTGGCGTTGGTGGCGGACGTCGCCCTGGTGGGTTTTCCCAACGTAGGCAAGTCGACGCTCATCGCGCGGATCTCGGCCGCCCGCCCGAAGATCGCGGACTATCCGTTCACGACGCTCGAGCCGCATCTCGGGGTGGTCCGCGGGGACGGGGAGGCAAACTTCACCGTGGCGGACGTCCCCGGCCTGGTGGAGGGCGCGGCCGACGGGAAGGGCATCGGGCACCGGTTCCTCCGTCACGTGACCCGTGCCCGGGTGCTGGTGGTGCTGGTCGAGCTCGATCCGGTCACCGGAGTGCCGCCTGCCGAGCAGCTCCGGGTGCTGCTCGACGAGCTGGGGCGCTACCGGCCCGAGCTGTTGGAGCGCCCCCGGATCGTGGTGGGGTCCAAGGCGGACGCCCTCGGCGTGACGGCCGTGGACGAGGCCGTCGCCCTGCTCGGGACCGGCCCGGGCGGTGACCGGGGCGGGTTCCGTCCCGACCTGGTGATCTCGTCCGTCACCGGCGACGGGATCCGCCAGCTGGTGGGGGCCGTCTCCTCTCTGGTCGAGGAGACCCGCGCCGCGGCGCCCGTCACCGAGCACGTCATCGTGGTCCACCGGCCCGCGCCCGAGGGCTTCGAGGTCCAGCGGGTGGGCGAGGGCGTCTACGAGGTGCGGGGCCGGGTCGCCGAGCGGGCGGTCGCCCTGAACGACGTCACCACCGACGAGGCGGCGGACTACGTCCAGGGCCGGCTCCGGCGGCTCGGGGTGGACCGCGCCCTCGCCCGCGCCGGGGCGCGGGACGGCGACCTGGTCCACATCGGCGGCCTGTCCTTCACCTGGTACCGCGACCAGCCCGAGTTCACCGGCGTCCCGGCTTCGCGGCGCCGGCGGTCGCGGTGAGCGGGCACACGACCGTCGGCGCCCGGGCCCGCACGGTGGTCGTGAAGATCGGGTCGTCGTCGGTGACCGACGCCGGCGGGGCGGTGGACACCGCCGCCGTCGCCAAGCTCGCCGGCGAGGTCGTCGCCGCCCGCCTGGCCGGTGACCGGGTGGTGGTGGTCAGCTCCGGGGCCATCGCGGCCGGATGGACCAGCCTGTCCCCGGGGGCGCCCCGGCCGACGGACCCGGTCACCCTGCAGGCGGTGGCCGCGGTCGGCCAGCACCGCCTGATGAGTGTCTGGAACGAGGCGTTCGCCGAGAGCGGCGTGCTCGCCGGCCAGGTGCTGCTGGCGCCCAACGACTTCGGGCAGCGGAGCCAGTACCTCCACGCGCGGCGCACCTTGTCCCGGCTCATGGAGCTGGGGGTGGTGCCGGTGGTCAACGAGAACGACGCCGTGGCCGACGAGGAGATCCGCTTCGGTGACAACGACCGACTGGCGGCCCTGGTCGCCCATCTGGTCGGCGCCGACCTGCTGGTGCTGCTCACCGACACCGCCGGGCTCTACACCGGCGATCCCCGGCGCTGCGCGGACGCCTCGCTGATCGCCGAGGTGGTGGAGATCGACCACGAGCTCGAGCGGATCGCCGGGGGACCCGGCACGGAGGTGGGGAGCGGGGGCATGGGCTCCAAGCTGGCGGCGGCCAAGATGGCGGTCTGGTCCGGGGTGGAGGCGGTGATCGCCGACGCCACGCGGCCCGGGGTGCTGGCGGACGTGACGACGGGACGGCCCGGGGTCGGGACCCGGTTCCGGCCCCGAGAGCGCCGCCTGGGCGCCCGGAAGCTGTGGATCGCCTTCGCGGTGGGTAGCGCCGGAGCCCTGACGGTCGACGCGGGCGCCCGCCGCGCCCTCGAAGAGGGAGGGAACTCCCTGCTCGCCGCGGGCGTGATCTCCGCCTCCGGGGACTTCGCCGTCGACGACGCGGTCGAGATCGAGGGCCCCGACGGGGTCGTGTTCGCCAAGGGCCTGGTACGCCACCCGATCGCGACCGTGACGGCATGGGCTGGGCGGAGATCGTCCGAGCTCCCCTCCGACCTCGCTCCCGAGGTCGTCCACCGCGACGACCTGGTGTTGCTCGAGTGAACCCGCCGCCCGGCGGGGGCCCCGGGCGCTCGCACTACGCTGGCCCGGTGGGCGAGGGTGCGCAGGGAACGACATCGCAGGCATCGACCTCCAAGGGACCGGGGCAGGCGGGTCCGATGCGGGAGCTGGGTGCCGCGGCCCGGAGGGCGTCCCGCGTCCTGGCCCGGGCGTCCTCGGCGGTCCGGGACGAGGCCCTGCTGCGCTCCGCCGACCTGGTGGAGCAGGCGTCGGACCGGATCCTCGCCGCTAACCACACCGACGTCGCCGCGGCCGAAGCCGGTGGCGCAGGGGGTACCGCCCTCGACCGCCTGCGTCTCGACGAGTCCCGGGTCGGGGCCATGGCGGCGGGCCTCCGCCAGGTGGCCGCGCTCGCCGACCCGGTCGGAGAAGTGGTCGGTGGCTGGGTCCGGCCCAACGGGTTGCGCATCACCCAGGTCCGGGTTCCGCTCGGCGTGGTCGGGATCGTCTACGAGAACCGGCCCAACGTGACCTGCGACGCGGCCGGGCTGTGCCTGAAGTCAGGGAACGCGGTCCTGCTGCGCGGCTCGTCGTCGTCGCTCGCCTCCAACAGGGCGATCGTCGCCCTCCTCCACGAGGGGCTCGACAAGGCCGGGCTGCCGGCCGGGGCGGTGGGACTGGTGGAGGAGACCAGCCGCGAGTCCGCCGTCGAGTTCATGCGCCTCGACGGGCTGATCGACTGCCTGATCCCCCGCGGCGGACCTTCGCTGGTGTCTGCCGTCCGGGAGCATGCCACCGTGCCCTACATCCTCGACGGTGCCGGAAACTGCCACCTCTACGTGGACGCGGCGGCCGACCTCGCCATGGCGGGATCGATCGTCGCCAACGCGAAGATGCAGCGCCCCGGCGTCTGCAACGCCCTGGAGACGCTGCTCGTCCACCGGGCGGTGGCTGCCGACTTCCTCCCGGGCCTCCCCGGCCTGCTGGGCGGGGTCGAGCTCCTCGGGGACGCGGCCACCCGTCGGCTGGTGCCCACCGCAAGCCCGGCCGACGAGGAGGCGTACGCCACCGAGTTCCTCGGGCCGACGCTGGCGGTGGCGGTGGTGGACGACATCGACGCGGCAATCGAGCACATCTCCCGTTACGGGACCGGACATTCGGAGGCCATCATCACCCGTGACCTGAACGCAGCCAACCGCTTCACCACCGAGGTCGACGCGGCGGCGGTCGTGGTCAACACCTCCACCCGGTTCGTCGACGGCGAGCAGTTCGGGCTGGGGGCGGAGATCGGCATCTCCACCCAGAAGCTCCATGCCCGGGGGCCGATGGGCCTCGAAGCGCTGACCTGCGTCAAGTACGTGGTGCAGGGCGACGGCCAGGTGCGGTCGTGAGCGCGGCCGGCGGCGACGCCGTCCTGAGCGCGGCCGGCGACGGCGCCGCGAGTGCGCGGACCGACACCGCCTCGTCGGGGTTCCCCCAGGCGGGCGCCCCCCGGTTCGGATCGATCGACGCCGTGCGCGAGGGCCTGGCCGGGGTCGACTACCTGGCCGACGAGGGGATCGCCGGGGTGGTGTACCTGGCCGACCGGCTGGCCAAGCCGGTCCTGGTCGAGGGTCCGGCGGGGACCGGGAAGACGGAGCTGGCCAAGTCGGTGGCCCGCCTCACCGGGAGCCGGCTGATCCGGTTGCAGTGCTACGAGGGGCTGGACGAGTCGAAGGCGCTCTACGAGTGGAACTACAAGAAGCAGCTCCTGCGTATCCAGGCGGGAAGCGGGGCCGAGTGGCAGGCGCTCGAGGAGGACATCTTCTCGGAGGAGTTCCTGCTGGCCCGCCCGCTCCTCGACGCCATCCGGGCTGCGGACCCGGTGGTGCTCCTCATCGACGAGGTCGACCGGGTGGAGCTCGAGACGGAGGCGCTCCTGCTCGAGATCCTCTCCGAGTACCAGGTCTCCATCCCCGAGCTGGGGACGGTGCGGGCGACCCAGATCCCTCTGGTCTTCCTCACCTCCAACAACACCCGGGAGCTGTCCGAGGCCCTGAAGCGGCGGTGCCTCTACCTGCACATCGACTACCCCCAGCTCGATCGCGAGCGGGCCATCGTCGAGACGCGCGTGCCGGGGATCAGCGCGGCCCTGGCCGACCAGGTGGCACGGATCGTCCGCTCGCTGCGGACGCTCGACCTGAAGAAGCACCCGTCGGTCTCCGAGACGCTCGACTGGGCGAGGACCCTGGTGGTCCTCGGGGTGGAGTCGATCGACGCCGAGCAGGCCCGGGACACCCTCCACATCCTCCTCAAGTACCGGTCCGACATCGAGCGGGCCGCCAAGGAGCTCGCCGGCGTCGATCCGGCGGGCTGAGGCCGGGTCCGCTGTCGTGCTGGACCTGCTGACCGGGTTCGTCGCCGAGCTGCGTGCCGCCGGCATCCCGGTCTCCCTGACCGAGCATCTGGACGCGGCCGAGGCGCTCCGCCACGTCCCGCTCGAGGACCGCGAGGGGCTCAAGTACGCGCTCGGGGCGAGCCTGGTGAAGTCGTCGACGCACTGGAAGGCCTACGAGACGGCGTTCGAGATCTACTTCTCCGTCCGCAGCCCCGCCGAGGACGCCGACGGGACGGTCGACGGGAGCGGCTCCGGCGATGCCGACGAGGCCGACGCCGACCGCTCGGCCGCGGGCACCGGCGTCGGCGCCGGACGGGGCCGGGGGAGCGGCGGGGGGGAGGGCATGACCGCCGAGGAGCTGGCGGACCTGCTCTACAAGGCACTCCTCCAGGCCAACGGGGCGATGCTGGCGGCGGTGGCCCGTCAGGCGGTGTCCCGGTACGCGGGCATGGAGCCGGGTCGGCCGGTCGGGGGCACCTACTACCTCTACCGGACGCTGCGGAACCTCGACCTCGACAAGCTGCTCGAGCGCCTGGTGGACGGGGTCCGCAGGCAGGTGCCGCGCGCGGATCCGGCCGACCCGGGCGCGGACCCGGGGGCGGCCGTCGATCTCACCCCGCTCGAGGAGCGCCTGGTGCGAGACGAGTTCCAGTCCCGGATCGACCGGCTCCGTGAGGAGATCGAGAACGAGATCCGTCGCCGGCTGGTGGCCGACCGCGGGAGCGAGGCCCTCGCCAAGTCGATCCGCAAGCCGTTGCCCGAGGATGTGGACGTGATGCACGCCACGCGGGACGAGCTGGTCGCCTTGCGCAAGGCGCTCCAGCCGCTGTCCCGGAAGCTGGCGGTGCGCCTGGCCCGGAAGCGCCGGCACGGGAGGAAGGGGGCGCTCGACTTCCGCAGCACGGTGCGCCATTCGCTCTCGACCGGCGGGGTACCCCTCGATCCCAAGTTCCGTTACCCGCGGCCCGCCAAGCCGGAGATCGTGGTCATCGCCGACATTTCCGGGTCGGTCGCCTCCTTCGCCCGGTTCACCCTCCACCTGGTGCACGCCATCAGCTCGCAGTTCTCCAAGGTGCGCAGCTTCGTGTTCATCGACGGGATCGACGAGGTCACCCGGTTCTTCGAGCACGCCGACGACCCGGTCGACGCCGTGCACCGGATCAACACCGAGGCGGACGTGGTCTGGGTGGACGGCCATTCGGACTACGGTCACGCGCTGAGCGTGTTCTGGGAGCGCTGGGGTGAGGAGATCACCCCCCGCACCAGCGTGCTCCTGCTCGGCGATGCCCGGAACAATTACCACGCCTCGCAGTCGTGGGTGGTCAAGGAGCTCCGGGACCGTGCCCGCCACGTGTACTGGTTGAACCCCGAGCCCAGGGCGTACTGGGATTCCGGCGACTCGATCGTCGGGGAGTACGCGGTCCACTGCGACGAGGTGATCGAGTGCCGCACGCTGCGCCAGCTCGAGCAGTTCGTGGGCGAGTTGGCATGAGTGGGGGAGGGGAGGAGGGGGGCTTCGACCGGCTCTCCGGCGCCCCCCGGCCACCCTCGGCCGGAGGTGCGCCGCCCGAGGGGATCCGGACGGTCCCTCCTGGCGGGGCCACCACCACCGCCACCCATATGGTGCTGGTCCGCCATGGGGAGGCGGTGTGCAACGTGACGGGTGTCTGCGGAGGGATCACCGGATGCCGTGGCCTCACCGGACGA
>JAJYYG010000124.1 GCA_021801235.1 Actinomycetes bacterium | reverse complement strand
CCTGGAGTCGGAGGAGCTCGTGCTCGTAGGCGTGCCTGGTGAGGTGCGGCGCCTTGTGGTGCGAGTGTCGGGGTTGCGCTGCCGTCATCGCCCCTTCCTACTCGCTCGCCGGGCGCCGCGCACGGGTCCCCCGGTCCACCCGGCTCACGCCCGCTTCAGCGGCGCCATCCGCAGGAGGAGCTTCTTTCTGCCGACGCTCGGGAACTGCACCACCGCCTCGGCCTCGTCGCCCGAACCCTCTGCCGACACCACCGTCCCCTCTCCCCAGCGGCCGTGCACCACGGCGTCCCCCGCCTCCAGCCCCAGCTGCTCGGCACCGGTCGACGGGTTGCCCCGACGACCCCCGGCGGTCGCCGTGGCACCGGTCGCCTCGGGCCCCACCCGGCCGCTCCCGAACACGCTCCGGCCGGGGGTCCCGGTGCTCTCCCTGCGCCGGAAGCGACCCGACCCGCCGTCCTCGTCCCCACCCACCTCGGACCCGTCCCCCCGGCGCCAGCGACCCCCGCCGCCGAGGCCCCAACGCGAGGCCCCGTCCCCCTGCCCGCTGCCCACGTCGCGCAGCAGTGCCGGCGGGATCTCGTTGAGGAACCGGCTGGGGATGTTGCTCGAGAAGCTCCCCCAGAGCATCCGGTTCCAGGCGTGGGACACGAAGAGGAAGTGCTCCGCCCGGGTGATGCCCACGTAGCAGAGCCGGCGCTCCTCCTCCAGCTCGACCGGGTCGCCCAGGGAACGGAAGTGGGGGAAGATCCCGTCTTCCATCCCGACCAGGAAGACAGCGGGAAACTCGAGCCCCTTGGCGATGTGCATGGTCATCAGCGACACCTGGGTGCCGTCCCCGCCGAGCTCGTCGGACCCGGCGACCAGCGCGCTGGCCTCCAGGAAGTCGGCCAACGTCGGGTACCGGGCCGCGTTGCCGGCCAGCTCGTCGACGTTCTCCGCCCGTCCGAGTGCCTCGATGCTCCCCTCCGCCAGCAGCTCGCTGCGGTAGCCGGTCCCCTCCAGGACGGCGTTGACCAGCTCGGCCGGCCCGAGCAGGGACGGTCCGGCTCCCTCCTCCTCCGGCGCCACGCCCCTGGCCGGACCGGTCACACGGACGATCTCCTCCGGCGCCGCGCCCCCGACCGGGCCGGTCGCCGCGCCCCCGACCGGGCCCGGGGCCACCGCGTCGCCCTGGTCGTCCGCGAGCTCCGGAAGGGCCATCCGGGAGCGCAGCCCGGCGAGGAGCGCGGCCAGGTCCGCCAGCGCCCGCCCCGCCTTCCCCGTGACACCCGCCTCGCCCGCCCGCGCCACCGCGGTCCCGAACGACTCGCCCTGCTGGTCCGCCCAGCGTGCCAGCCGCTCCACCGAGGTGTCGCCGACGCCCCGCTTGGGGACGTTCACGATCCTGCGCCAGCTCACCTCGTCGTCCGGGTTGACCAGCACCCGGAGGTAGGCGAGGACGTCTTTCACCTCGCGCCGGTCGTAGAAGCGCGTCCCCCCCACGACTTTGTAGGGGACCTCGGCGGCCACAAGGGCCTCCTCCAACGCCCGGCTCTGGGCGTTGGTCCGGTAGAAGACCGCCATGCCGCCCCACGCCAGGCCGTGCTCGCGGTGGAGGCGGCCGAGCTCGTTGGCCACCCACGACGCCTCGTCGCTCTCGTCCTCCGCCCGGTACCGCGTGATCCGCTCCCCTTCGCCCCCCTCGGTCCACAGGGTCTTCGGCTTACGGGACACGTTGTTGGCGATCACCGCGTTGGCGGCGTCCAGAATGGTCTGGGTCGACCGGAAGTTCTGGTCGAGGGTCACGACGGTGGCGTCGGGGAACGCCTGCTCGAAGTCGAGGATGTTCGAGATGTCCGCGCCCCGGAACCGGTAGACCGACTGGTCGCTGTCCCCCACCACCACGATCGAGCGGTGGCCGCCCGCCAGCAGCACGGCCAGGGCGTTCTGCACCGGGTTGGTGTCTTGGTACTCGTCGATCAGCACGTGGGCGAAGCGGCCGCGGTAGTGCTCGAGGACGTCGGGGTGCTCGCGGAACAGGCGGACCGCGTTGAGAAGCAGGTCGTCGAAGTCCATGGCGTTGGCCGCCGCCATGCGCTGCTGGTAGCGGTCGAACACGTCGGCCACCCGGCGGTCGAAGATGGTGGCCGCCGCCTCCCGGTACTCGGCGGGACCCTGCTGGCGCGACTTGGCCTGGCTGATCTGGCCCAGGATCGACCGAGGCGGCAGGCGCTTGACGTCGACGTCGAGCTCGCGGCAGACCAGCTCGACCAGGCGGCGCGAGTCGGCGTCGTCGTAGATGGTGAACGATCCCCGGTACCCGAGCCGGTCGCCGTGGGCCCGCAGGATGCGGACGCAGGCCGAGTGGAAGGTCGACACCCACATCCGCTCCGCCCGCGGACCGACCAGCTCGACGACCCGGCGGCGCATCTCGTCGGCGGCCTTGTTGGTGAAGGTGATGGCGAGGATCTGCCAGGGAGCGGCGTCACCGGTGGCGATGAGGTGGGCGATCCTCCGGGTCAGCACCCGGGTCTTCCCGGAACCGGCACCGGCCACGATCAGCAACGGTCCCCCCCGGTGGACCACCGCCCGGCGCTGGGGGTCGGTCAGGCCGTCGGTCAGCGTCGCGATCGGATCCGAGGAGTCGAGGGAGAGGTCGGGGGAGGGAGCGGGAGCGGGACGGCCCGGACCGGTCCCGGTGAGCGGCGGGTCTCCGGCCGGACCGACGCGGCTCCGGGTGGGCCCATCCGGGGCGGGCGCGTCGGCTCCGGTCACTCCCACTCGATGGTGCCGGGCGGCTTGGACGTGATGTCCAGGGCCACCCGGTTGACGCCGGCCACCTCGTTGATGATCCGGGAGGACAGGCGCTCGAGCACGTCGTAGGGGAGCCTGGCCCAGTCCGCCGTCATGGCGTCGTCGCTGGTGACGGCTCGCACCACGATCGGGTAGGCGTAGGTCCGGCCGTCGCCCATGACCCCGACTGTGCGCACGGCGGGCAGCACGGCGAAGCTCTGCCACAGCTCCCGGTAGAGGCCGGCACGCCGCACCTCCTCGACCACGATGGCATCGGCCGCCCGCAGGATCTCCGCCCGCTCCGGCGTGACCTCCCCCACGATGCGGACCGCCAGGCCCGGCCCCGGGAACGGCTGGCGCCACACGATGTCGTGCGGGAGCCCGAGCTCCTCGCCGACGGCGCGGACCTCGTCCTTGAACAGCAGCCGGAGCGGCTCCACCAGGTCGAAGGCGAGGTCCTCGGGGAGCCCCCCGACGTTGTGGTGGGACTTGATGGTAGCGGCGGTCCCCGACCCGGACTCGATCACGTCGGGATAGAGGGTCCCCTGCACCAGGTACCCCACCGGTCCGGCTCCGGCGGGATCGGCTCGGGCGGGATCGGCTCCGGCGGCACCCGGTGCGGGGGCGGCCCCGACCGGGACCAGGTCCCGCGCCACCTCCTCGAACACCCGGATGAACAGCTCGCCGATGATCTTGCGCTTCTCCTCGGGGTCGGTGACCCCTGCCAGCGCCCCGAAGAACCGGTCCGCCGCCTTCACGTGGACCAGGTCGATGTGGAACTGGCGGCGGAAGGTCTCCTCCACCTGGGTGCCCTCACCGGACCGCATGAGGCCGGTGTCCACGAACACGCACGTCAATTGGTCGCCGATGGCCTTGTGGACCAGGGCCGCCGCCACCGCGGAGTCGACGCCACCCGACAGCGCGCACAGGACGCGGGCCGTCCCCACCTGGGCGCGCACCGCGGCGACCTGCGCCTCGATGATGGAGGTGTGGGTCCACGACGGCGGGCACCCGCAGACGTCGTAGAGGAACCGCTCCAGGAGGTCGCGCCCCCGCTCCGTGTGGGCCACCTCGGGATGGAATTGGACCCCGTAGATCCGGCGGTCGGCGTCGTGCAGGGCGGCCACCGGGGCGTCCGGGCTGGAGGCGGTGGCCACGAACCCGTCGGGCACGCCGGTGATGGCGTCGCCGTGGCTCATCCACACCTCGTCCTCGGCCGGCCAGTCGACGAACAGCGGCGAGCGGTCGGTGAGGGTCAGGCGGGTGCGTCCGTACTCCCCGCCTCCCGTGCGGGCCACCTCACCACCCAGCTGACGGGTGAGGAGCTGGGCCCCGTAGCAGATGCCGAGGATGGGGATCCCTGTCTCGTAGACAGCGGGGTCGATGGAGGGCGACGGCGACTCGTTGACCGACTTCGGCCCACCCGAGAGGATGATCCCCTGGGGCCGACGGGCCACCAGCTCGGCGACGGAGATGGTCGGGGGGACGATCTCCGAGTAGACGTGGGCCTCCCGCACGCGCCGGGCGATGAGCTGTGCGTACTGGGCGCCGAAGTCGACGACCAGCACGGGGCCGTCGACCAGGGGACCGGCCGGACCGGCGGCCGGCGGGGTCAATGGCCCATGCCGACGCCCTGCGAGCGCTGCAGGTCCTTGCCCTCCGTCTGCAGGGCCGGGGCCACCATCACCTCCGCCTTCTGGAACTCCTTGACCGTCTGGTAGCCGCAGGTGGCCATGGCCGTGCGCAGGGCGCCGAAGAGGTTCATCCGCCCGTCGTTCTCGTGGGCCGGGCCCAGCAGGATCTCCCGGAGGGTGCCGCGGGTGGTGGTCTTCACCCGTGCGCCGCGGGGGAGCGTCGGGTGGAACGTCGCCATCCCCCAGTGGTAGCCGCGGGCCGGCGCCTCGACTGCGGACGAGAGGGGGGAGCCCAACATCACCGCGTCGGCGCCACAGGCGACGGCCTTGGCGATGTCGCCGCCCTTGGACATGCCCCCGTCGGCGATCACGTGGCAGTAGACGCCGGTCTCGTCGAGGTGGCGCATCCTGGCGCCGGCCACGTCGGCAATGGCGGTGGCCTGGGGGACGCCGATGCCGAGGACGCCACGCGTGGTGCAGGCGTTGCCCGGGCCCACGCCCACCAGCACCCCGACCGCCCCGGTTCGCATCAGGTGGAGGCCGGCCTGGTAGGAGGCACACCCTCCCACGATGACCGGGATCTCGAACTCGCGGATGAACCGCTTCAGGTTGAGCGGCTCGGCCGACTTCGACACGTGCTCGGCGGAGACGACCGTGCCCTGGATGACCAGCAGGTCGAGCTCGGCAGCCAGCACCGCCGGGGCGAACGCCTCGGTCTTCTGGGGGGTGACCGAGGCGGCGGTCGTCACCCCGGCGGCCTTCATCTCGCGGATCCGCTCGGTGACCAGCTCCATCTGTACCGGCTCCGCGTACATCTGCTGCATGCGGGCGGTGGCCTTCTCCGCCGGCAGCTCGCGGATCTCGTCGAAGAGGGGTGTGGGGTCCTCATAGCGGGTCCACAGCCCCTCGAGGTTAAGGACGCCGAGCCCGCCGAGCCGGCCGATCTCGATGGCGGTCGCCGGGCTGACCACGCCGTCCATCGCCGAGGCGAGCAGGGGCAGCTCGAACTGGTAGGCGTCGATCTCCCAGCTGATGTCGACATCCTCGGGGTCGCGGGTCCGACGGCTCGGGACGATGGCGATGTCGTCGAACCCGTAGGCCCTCCGTCCCGACTTGAAGATGCCGATCTCTAGCTCAGCCACGTCTGACTCCTCCGGCCCATGGATGCGGATGCTCGAACGACCGGGTGGCACGCCCCCCGGCGCCGCGCCGTACGGTCGCCCCCACGATACCGCCTGGCGGGCACCGGGCCGGTCGACCGTTCACGGTCCGGGAACCGGCCCCGGAAGGGACAGGACGACGCAGAGCAGCTCGGTCAGCACCCGGGCCGTGGCCCCCCAGATGAGCTCCCCGCCGGCGGTGAAGAACCACACCGGGAACTCGCCCCCCGGCCTCCCGTCGGAACCCGGGCGCCCGGGGACGCTCCACAGCTCCTCGCGGAACGCGCCCTCCGCGACCAGGTCGGCGAGGGCCACGTCGAAGACCCGGTCCACCTCGTCGGGTGCGGGCACCAGTGCCGGACGGGCGTCCAGGCTGGCCACCACCGGGGTCATCACGGTGTTGGAAGACACCGTCGGCATGGGGGTCAGCCTCCCGACCAGCGACACCGACGCCGGGTCGAGGCGGACCTCCTCGTGCGCCTCGCGCAGGGCGGCCGCCTCCACCGACTCCCCGGGGTCGAGGCGTCCCCCGGGGAACGCCACCTCGCCGCGGTGGGAACGGAGCCGGTCCGAGCGGACGGTCAGGACGACCCGCGCCTCGCCCTCGTCCTCGTCCTCGTCCTCGAAGAGGGCCACCAGCACCGCAGCCGGGCGCGCGGAGGGATCCACACCGGTGAAGGCCCGGAACTGCCCGATCAGCGCCGGATCGACCACCGGGTCCACCGTCTGGCCGCTGCCCGGCGGGCGCCTGCCGACCGCAGCCACCACACCGGCCAGACCGATCCCGGTCCGCTCCGAAGTCGTGAGGCCCGACCAGGGCGGGGGGCCGCCGGGTCGGTGAGCGGGCGGCCGGGTGACCACCCGGAGCCCGGGCCGGGGCGAAGGGGCGCTTGGACTTGGAGGGGACGGCATCCGGCGTCGAGCCTACGGGAGATCCCGCCGCTTCGAGCCGGTGAGAAGTAGCGTGGGACCCGAGGCCCGGGAGGCGGCCGTCGGGAGGGTGCACATGGCAGACGAACAGGCCCGCTACGGACAACCCGGCGGACCGCAGTTCCCCATCACCACCGCCTTGGAGTTCCCGGAATGGAGGGTCGACCGGAGCCTGGGCATGGTCTTCGGCGTCGTCGTCCGGTCGATGGGCATGGCCAAGGGGATCGGCGCCGGGTTCAAGGCGTTGGCCGGGGGCGAGGTCAAGCAGTACACGCGCCTGGTGGAGGACAGCCGTCGTCACGCCATGGACCGGATGATCGAGAACGCCCAGCTCCTCGGGGCCAACGGCATCGTGTCGATGCGCTTCGACTCGTCGGAGATGGGCCAGTCGCTGACCGAGATCGTCGCCTACGGCACGGCGGTCGTCCTCGGCGCGCGGGCCTGACCGGGTGGCCGGCGCCGTTATCGGCGCTGTGGTGCTGGTGGTCGTCGCCGGCCTGCTGGTGGCCAGCTTCTTCGTCCGTCGCCATCGCGAGTCCCAGCGGCCGCAGGTCGGGTGGCGAGCCACCGACGAGGTGTTCAACGACCCCTCCACCAACCGGGTCATGCGGGTGTGGCTCGACGGGGAGGGTGAGCGCCACTACGTCGCCGAGGCGCAGCGCCGGGCGGTCTGACCGCACCGGCGCACCTCGGGGCCGGTGGCTACGATCTCGACATGCCGTCCACCATCGCCAACGGGATCACCCTGGAGTACGAGACGGAGGGGGACACCGGCGACCCGCCGGTCCTCCTCATCATGGGGCTCGGGGCCCAGCTGACCTCCTGGGACCCGGCATTCTGCCGTGCCCTGGCCAAACGGGGCTTCTTCGTCATCCGCTACGACAACCGGGACGTAGGCCGGTCGACCTGGTTCGACGACACCGGAGCGCCGGACGTCGCCGGGCTCCTCGACGGGACGTGGACCCCGCCGTACTCGATGGCCGACCTGGCGGCGGACGCCGCCGGCCTGCTCGACGCCCTCGGGATCGCCTCCGCCCACGTGGTCGGGGTCTCCATGGGCGGGATGATCGCGCAGACGTTCGCCATCGCCTATCCCGACCGGACCCGGACCCTCGTCTCCATCATGTCGACCACCGGGGACCCCTCGGTCGGCCAACCCCATCCCGAAGCGCTGGCCGCGTTGTTGGCCCCGCCCCCCACCACCCGGGAGGGCGCCGTCGAGCAGGCGGTCACCACCTGGAAGGTCATCGGTTCGCCCGGGTTCCCCTTCGACGAGCCCGCCGTCCGGGACAAGGCGGGCTCCGACTTCGACCGGGGGTTCCACCCGGCCGGCACCGCACGTCAGTTGGGGGCGATCCTCACCCAACCCGACCGGACCGCCGACCTGGCCGGCCTCGACCTCCCCGCCCTGGTGATCCACGGCGCCGACGACCCCCTGGTGGACCCCTCGGGCGGGCGGGCGACGGCCGCGGCCATCCCCGGCGCCCGTCTTGACCTCGTGCCGGGGATGGGGCACGACCTCCCCCCTGCGCTCTTCGACCGGTTCGTGGCCGACCTCTCGGCCCACTTCGGACGGGGCGCCTGACGAGGTCAGGGACCACAGTGCCCGGCCGGGTCAGATAGCCACGCCGGGGCGGGTCGTTCGTCGGCCACGGGTGCGGCCGCCCCCGCCGACGGAGCGCGCGTCCCGGAGACGACGACGGCCGGACCCCGAAGGGCCCGGCCGTCGTCTGCTCCCGGATGCCCGCTGCACGCAGTTGCGGTTGCGGTTGCGGTTGCGGTTGCTACATCATGCCGCCCATGCCGCCCATCCCACCCATGCCGCCACCCATGGCGGCGGCAGCCGCCGCAGCGGCGGCCGGGTCGGCCTTCTCGGGCTTGTCGGCCACCAGGGCCTCCGTCGTCAGCAGAAGGCCGGCGATGGAAGCGGCGTTCTGCAGGGCGGAGCGTGTCACCTTGGCGGGATCGATCACACCGGCCTTCACCAGGTCCTCGAGCTCGCCGGTGGCGGCGTTGAGGCCGACCGATCCGGACTCGCCCTCGACCTGACGCACCCAGACCGAGCCCTCCAGGCCCGCGTTGTTGGCGATCGCCGCCAGCGGGGCAGCCAGCGCCTTGGCCACGATGGCCGCGCCGGTCGCCTCGTCTCCCTCGAGCGAGTCGATGACCGCGTTGACCGCGGACCGGGACCGGACCAGGGCGGTGCCGCCTCCGGCCACGATGCCCTCTTCGACCGCCGCACGGGTGGCAGACAGGGCGTCCTCGATACGGTGCTTCTTCTCCTTCAGCTCCACCTCGGTGGCGGCGCCGACCTTGACGACGGCGACGCCGCCGGCCAGCTTGGCCAGACGCTCCTGGAGCTTCTCGCGGTCCCAGTCGGAGTCGGTGTCGTCGATCTCACGCTTGATCTGCGCGATCCGGCCCTTCACGTCATCCTCGGCGCCGCCGCCTTCGACGATGGTGGTGTCGTCCTTGGTGACGATGACCCTCCTCGCCGTACCCAGCAGGTCGATGGTCGTGGTATCGAGCTTCAGACCGATCTCCTCGGAGATCACCTGGCCCCCGGTCAGGACGGCCATGTCCTGGAGCATCGCCTTGCGCCGCTCACCGAACCCGGGCGCCTTGACCGCCACCGAGGTGAACGTCCCGCGGATCTTGTTGACCACCAGGGTGGCGAGCGCCTCGCCCTCCACGTCCTCGGCCACGATCAGCAACGGCTTACCGGTCTGCATGACCTTCTCCAGG
>JAJYYG010000164.1 GCA_021801235.1 Actinomycetes bacterium | reverse complement strand
CCGACGTTGAAGATCCCGTGGAACCGGACCAGGTCGCCCGGGCGGTGCCCGAGCCGGGCGGCGGAGGCGGCGTTCATGGTCATGTCCACGCAGCCGCCGGCAGCCATGGTGACGACGAACGCCGCCATGAACTCCGGTCGCGTGCGGGCTGCCCCGGTGACCATCAGGAGCGCGGACCAGGCCAGGATCGACCAGACGAGCGTGCGCACCGCCCCCCACCGCTGTGCACGGTTGCCGACGACCGCCCCGACCACGCCGCTGACGGTGACCGCCACCGCGAGCAAGCTGCCGAGCTGGGCGTTCGACAGGTGGTAGGTGCTGCGGACGTTGGCGGTGGCGACCGCCCAGCTCCCCCAGAACATCCCGAAGACGACGAACGCCCCTCCGACCGGCAGTAGGGCGCGCCGGTCGGCCGAGCGGGTCTCGGAGACCGGGACGGACATCGGCCCAGTCTGGCAGGACACCCGATCGCGCGGTCCCTGGCGGTGCCCCCGGTATGCCATGGCGGCACCTCCGCACGCTGGTCCGGCCGCCGCTGCGGTCCGGCGGGCTGCGGTCCGGCGACGACCCCGGGAGTCAGCGGGCGTTGCGGAGAAAAGCGGCGCGGTCGACGATGACCCGGGAGACCTTCCCTGCCGCCACCAGACCGGACCCGTCGGAGACGGACACGCTGAAGGTCAGCCGCCGCCCTTCGATGCGGTCCAGGGTCACCTCGGCCCGGACGTCGCTGCCCACCCCGACGGGGACCAGGTGGTCGAACTGCACCCGCTTGCCGACGCTCGTGCATCCCTCGGGGAGCTCCCCGGAGACCGCGATGCAGGTCGCCTCCTCGCAGAGGGCGATGAGGCGGGGCGTGGCCAGCACCGGTACGGTGCCGGAGTGGAGCGCCTCGGCCGTGTCGGCCGCGGTCACGTGCAGATCGACACCCGCAGCCAGACCGGGATGAAGAGGCACACCAGTACCATACGGGAGACAGCGGTTCCCCGGCCAGATTTCGGCCACTCACGGCCCGATCCGGGCGAGCGAGGAGAACGTGGTGATCGACACACCGGTGCTCGAGCGTGTGCTCGGGCAGGCATTGCGTCAGGGAGGTGACTTCGCGGAGGTCTTCGCCGAGGACCGTTCCTCGCAGTCGGCCGTACTCGACGACGGCAGGGTCGAGGAGCTGGCGTCGGGACGCGAGCGCGGAGCGGGGGTGCGCGTGATCTGCGGGGAGACGACCGGGTACGCCCACACCGCCGATCTCAGCGAGGCCGGGCTGCTCCGGGCGGCGGAGACGGCGGCGGCGGTGGCGCACGGTGGGGGTGAGGGGTGGACGGTACCGTCGGACCCCCGGCTCGGAGCCCGCGGTGGCTCCGTCGCCGGCGAACGGTCGCTGGCGACCATGTCCAAGGCGGAGACGCTGGAGCTCCTCCGGCGGGCGGACGAGGCGGCGCGCTCCAGCGGGGGGGCGATCTCCCAGGTCCAGGCGGGCTACGGCGGCTCGCTCCGGCGGGTGCTGGTGGCCAACTCGGAGGGCGTGCTGGCCACCGACGACCAGTACCGCACCCGCTTCAGCGTGTCGTGCGTGGCGGTGGGGGACACCGGACTGCAGACCGGGTTCGAGACGGCGGCCCGCACGATAGGGACCGAGCTGTTCGACGACATCTCGGTCGAGGACCTGGCCCGCGCCGCCGCCACCCGAGCCATCGCCAAGCTCTCGGCGCGACCCGCCCCGTCGGGGGAGGTCCCACTGGTGCTCGCGGGAGGCAGCGGCGGCATCCTGTTCCACGAAGCCTGCGGGCACGGTCTCGAGGCGGACCACATCCTGAAGGCGGCCTCGGTGTACGCGGGCCGGATCGGTCAGCGGGTGGCCAGCCCGCTGGTGACGCTCGTCGACGACGGGACGGTGGGCTCCGAATGGGGGACGTTCGCCGTCGACGACGAAGGGCGCCCGGCCCAGCGCAACGTCCTCATCGAGGACGGGGTCCTGACCGACTATCTGTGGGACTACCTGCGGGCCCGCAAGGAGGGAAGGGTCCCGTCCGGCAACGGCCGCCGGCAGAGCTACCAGCACCTGCCGATGGTCAGGATGACCAACACGTTCCTGCTCCCCGGGGAGGACGACCCCGACGCCATCGTGGCGGATACCCCGCGCGGGGTCTACGTGGCCAAGCTGGGCGGCGGCCAGGTGAACACCACCACCGGGGATTTCGTCTTCGGGACCACGGAGGCGTACCTCATCGAGGACGGGAAGATCACCGCGCCCCTGCGGGACGCCAACCTGATCGGCAACGGACCCGAGATCCTCACCCGGATCGACGCGGTGGCCACCGACTTCGCCATGACGCCGGGCACGTGCGGCAAGGACGGCCAAAGCGTCCCGGTGGGTTGCGGCCAGGCCACCCTCAGGATCACCGGGGTGACGATCGGAGGGACGGCGGAGTGAGTGCGACGACGGGAACCGGCCGGCCGGCGAGCACGACGGCGGACGCGGGCACCGGGGGAGACCTGCTGCGGTTGGCTGAGCGGGTGGCCGGGTGGGCCGGGCCGGAGGAGGAGGTCGAGGTGTTCGTCGCCCGCGGCGAGGAGACCGAGATCCGGGCCTACGAGGGGCAGGTCGAGTCGCTGACCTCGGCGACCTCCGCCGGTGTCGGGATCCGGGTGGTGTCCGACCACCGGCTCGGGTTCGCCTGGGCCGGCACGCTCGACGAGGAGCTGCTCGGCGCGACCCTCGACGCCGCCCGGGACAACGCCCGCTACGCCACGCCGGACGAGCACGTGCGCCTGGCGGTCCCCGACCACGTGCCCGCCGTCCCCGTGGACCGCTGGGACGACGGGCTCGCCTCGGTGCCCACCTCGGCCAAGGTGGAGATGGTGCTGGCCCTCGAGGCGCGGGCCCGGGGGGGCGATCCCCGGATCCGCCAGGTGTCGTCCGCCGACTACGGCGACGGCGCGGTCGAGACGGCATTGGTCTCGACCACCGGCATCCGGTCCGCGAACCGGAGGACGTCGGGGTTCCTCTCGGTGGGCGTCATCGCCGGGGAGGGCGACGCCAGCCAGACGGGCAGCGGGTTCACCGTCGGTCGGGGGGTGGCCGACCTCGATCCCGAACGGGCCGCATCCGAGGCGGTGAACCGGGCGGTACGGATGCTCGGCGCCACGAAGGGACCCTCCGGAAGGGCCTCGGTCGTCTTCGATCGTCGGGCGGTGACCACGCTCCTGGCGGTGCTGTCCTCCGCGCTGTCCGGGGAGGCGGTGTCGAAGGGACGTTCGTTCTTCGCCGGCCGGATCGGCGAGGAGGTCGGCTCGGGTCTGGTCACCCTCGTCGACGACCCTACCGATGTCCGGGCCTACGGAGCGTCCGCCTACGACGCCGAGGGCCTGGCCTGCCGGCGCACCGTCCTCGTCGACCGGGGCGTGCTCCGTGGGTTCCTCTACGACACCATCGCCGGATCGAGAGCCGGCGTGGCGTCGACCGGCGCCGCGGTGCGGGGCGGGTACGCGGGCACCCCCTCCCCCGGGTGCCGGGCACTCACCCTTGCCCCCGGCCCGGAAGGCTACGACGAGGCCGGCGTGCTGGGAGCGGTGGGGGACGGGGTGTACGTGCAGTCGATGACCGGGGTCCACTCCGGCGTCAACCCGGTGAGCGGCGACTTCTCCGTGGGCGTCGAGGGGCTGATGGTGAGGGACGGCGGGCTGGCGGAGCCGGTCCGCGAGATCACGGTGGCCTCCACCCTCCAGAGGATGCTGCAGTCGCTGCAGGTGGTGGGTGCCGACGTGGAGTGGTTCCCCGGGATCGCCGCCGGGCAGACCGTGGCGTTCGGCGACATGCAGATCAGCGGGGCGTGACCCGGGAGAGCGCCCCTACTTCGTCGTGGTCGCCTTGGTGCACGCCGCCAGCGCGTTGGCCACGGTGGTGTAGTAGATCGATCCGGAGATCGACAGCGTGTAGGGACCGGCCGTCGGAGCCGTCGGCACGCCCCCGACCCACAGGGGAGGGGCGGACGCCGCGTTGGAGGTGCCTCCCGACGCTGCGGCGCTCCCGCCCGCCGAGGTTCCGTACGCAAGGGTGAACGTCTGGATCACGAACAGCCTCGGGAAGGAATCGAGACCTCCGACGAAAGCGGACATCTGCCCGAAGTTTCCGGTGATGGTCATCGACACCGGGACGGGGACGACTCCCGAGCTGGTTGCCGGAGCCCCCGCGCTGGGTGCCGTCGTTCCCGTCGTTGCCGTTCCCCATGCGAACGTCGGAATGGCGGTGCCCGACGTTCCGACCAGAGCGGTGAGCTGGTTGTAGAACGACGACTGCTCGGCGGCGAGGTCGCCGGCGTTCTGGACGGTCGGGATCTGCGTCGAGATCTTCGCCAGGTCGGCACACTTCGAGGGCAGCTTCTGCTTCTCGGACTCGAGGGTTGCCAACTGGGTCTGCAGCTGGGTCTGCTGGGTCTGCAGCTGGGTTTCCTGCGCCTGCAGGCTGGAGAGCTTCGAAGTCTGGTGCGAGATGAACAGGGAGTAGATGAGAAGGGCGATCACCAGCGCTCCCACCCCGATGAGGATCGGGTTGCGGTACTCCTTGACGGTGTCCGTGGTCGTGCTCATTGGAGGCTCGCATTCTTCGCCAGACTGGCCAGTGGGGTGATCGAGATGGAGGAGGGGAAGGACACCGACCCGCCGGGGTTGGTGACCACCGAACTCGGGACGGGGCTCACGAACAGCTTCGGCGTGTCACCGGCGATGGCCTGGATCCACTGGGAAGGGCTGGTCAGCCCCGGGCCGGGCCCGGTCAAACTCGTCGATACGGTGCCGATCACCGCGTTCGAAGCGCCGGTTGCCGTCGCAGGCGTCGTGCTGGCGGCTCCGCCGGTGGGGGCGTTCCCGGTGGTGCCGGCGAACGACTGCACCTCGATGTTCTTGGGGGTGATCGCGATCAGGTTCCCGAGCGCCGACGGCCAGTCGACGGCCGAGTTGAGAACGCTGGCCCTCCGCTGCAACCCCGCGTTGTAGGCGTTGCTCGCCGCGACGACGAGGTCGTACTTGGGGATCTCCGCATTGATGGTGGCGATCTCGGAGTTCAACGTGTTCACGTTGTTCTGAGCGTTGCGCACTTGGAAGTACTTGAAGACGCCGAAACCGAGGAGCAGGACGAGGACGGCACCGGCGACGGCCAGGGTCCTCCCTTGGATCTGCTTGATCTTGGTCCGCTTGGCTACCTCGGGCGGGATGAGGTTGAACTTTTTGACAGCGGGATTGACTTCGGGGAGTGCCAGGCCGATGGGGGCCGACAGCACGGCTCCCACCTGAGCGAGCTGCTCGGCGGACAGCCCCACCTTGCTGATGTCCATGCGGGCCAGCGGTGACGCCGCGGATACCGGGAGATGGAGCTGGGCCTCGAGCATCGGGAGGAATCCGTGGAGGTACGAGCCCCCGCCGGTGACCAGCACCCGAGAGACCGGCAACCGCCCCGGCAGGGAGGCGAAGTACTGGATGGAGTTGCGGATCTCTCCGACCAGCTCGAGCATGGCCGGTTGCGCCGAGCGCTCGCCCGCCTGTACCTGGGGGGTAGGGTCGCCGAGACGCCTTTTGAGAGCCTCGGCGTCGGAGAGCGGGAGGTCGAGTGCGGCGGCGATGGTCGCGGTAGTGGCGTTCCCTCCGGAGCCGATGGTGCGGACGAACTGCGGCCGTCCCTGCTGGTGGACGACCACGACCGTCAGTCCGGCCCCGACCGAGACGATCGCCTCGGGCTGCTCGGTGGAGTTCCCGTCGGAGAGCGCCCGGACCAGAGCCGACGAGATGAGGTCGACGCCTTCGATGTTGATCCCGGCGCTCTCGATGGCGGCGACGACGCCGTCGACGAGGTCGGCGTGGGCAGCGGCGACGAGGACCCGGCGCATCTTGTTGCCCTCCGGCGACGTGTAGTCGGCGAGGACCTGCGAGGAGAGGATGGTCTTGTCGGGCGGGAAGGGGATGACCTCTTCCGACTGGAAGCGCACTGCGCTGTCCACCTCGTCATCGGGGACGAACGGGAGGTCGATCTCACGGGTGATCGCCCTGAGGCCAGCGATCCCGACGATGACTGTGGCACGCGAGAATTGCCCCCCCGCCCACAGGCGCTTGACCGCTTCGGTGACGGCACTCTGGTCGGCGATCTCGCCTTCGACGATCGAGCCCGGCGGCAGTCCGACCTGTCCGTACGTGATCAACGCAGGTGGCATGCTGCTGACGTCCACCTCGGCGGCCCGCACCGCACTGGTGCCGATGTCGAGACCTACGATCAACTGCGCCATTCCGACACTCCCCTCGCACCACTCCAGATCGCGTCTCCGCCCGCCTTCGGCAGGGCACAGGTCCCCCGACAGTCCGACCTTCCGAGGCCTGGACGCGAATCACCATAGCGCGCGCTCATGTCGGATCTGCGGTTTCGCCCACCATGGATCCGAGACTCGGTCGCCCGATCATCGGATGCACCAGGCATGGGCGACTGGCTCTCTGTCGGCTGCGGGAAGCACGTGCATTGCGTTCTTGACATCGGGTGAGTCGGTGCGTTCCTTGAGCAACGGCTCCGTATCTCCCGGGGTCACACCCTCGCACCGGTCCGGAACTGCTGGAGCCGTTGCGTGCTTCGCCAATCCGGCAGAGGCAGGCCCCCGGTATTCCTCCGGCCGGGAAGGGAGGGACGGACTTGATGGCGACAGCGAACCCCGGGCGCTCCGCCCTCCTCGCCGAAAGTGTCCTCGACGGGATCAGCCGAAGTTGGTCGCCGCGAACTGGCCGGTCTGGATGACGCCCCGGCGTTCGAGGAGCACCTTCAGATCGTGGGGGTTGGTGGCGGTGTTCATCGCTTCTTGGAGGTCGACCACGCCGGTCGCCACCAGGTCGACCAGGGATTGGTCGAACGTCTTCATGCCGTAGTACTCGCCTTCGGCCACGATGCCCTCGATGTCCGAGGTTTGCAGCGGGTCCAGGATGGCCTGCTGGATTCGGCCGTTCATCACGAGCACCTCGAGGACCGGTACGCGCCCCTTGCCGTCCGCAGTGGGAATCAGCCGCTGGCAGATGATGCCCTTGAGGGAGCCCGCCAGGCTCACTCTCGTCTGGCTCTGCTGGTGGGGAGGGAAAAAGTCGACGATGCGGTTGATGGTCTCGGTCGAGTTGATCGTATGGAGTGTCGAGAGCACGAGGTGGCCGGTCTCCGCCGCGGTGAGCGCGGCCGATACGGTCTCGAGATCGCGCATCTCCCCGACCAGGATCACGTCGGGATCCTGGCGGAGCACCACGCGCATCGCGGAGGCGAAACTGTCCGTGTCGAATCCGACCTCTCGCTGGTCGATGGCGGCGAGGTCGTCCCGATGGAGATACTCCACCGGATCCTCCACCGTCACCACATGGCATGCCCGCGTGTGGTTGATGTGGTCGACCATGGCGGCCAGCGTGGTCGTCTTGCCGGAACCTGTGGGTCCGGTGACGAGCACGAGCCCGCGCTGCTCTTCGGAGAGCCGGGTCACCGAATCTGGCAAGCCGAGGTCTTCGACTGTCGCTGCACTGGTTCTGACGAGCCGCATGGCCAGTGCTACCGAGGATCGCTGGTAGAAGGCGTTGACTCGGAACCGCCCGGTTCCGGGGACGCTGTAGGCGAAGTCGACTTCGTGATGGGTCCGGAACTGATCGAGCACCCGTGGGGTCATGATCGACTCGGCGAGCTGCTCTGTCTCTTCCGCGGTGAACCGGGGCTCGTCCGGGAGCAGGCGCAAGGCACCCGCCACGCGCACCCTCGGTGGGGCGCCCGCCTTGATGTGGAGATCCGATCCGTCCAGTTCGGCCAGCAGGATCAACAGGCGGTCGAGGTCACCACTGTCCATGACCCCACTCTACGATGCTCATCGCCCGCGTTGCGAGCGATGAGCCTGCCAGGCCGAAGACCTGTTCGAGCAGGGCACTCCCGGGCGCGACCGGCGGAGCTGATCGATCTGGCCCCGCCCGTCAGTGCGCCGCGTCGGGGACCTGCGCCGGCTTCGAGGTCCGTTTCTCCGATGTCGAGCCGTTGGATGCGGGCTTGGCCGGAGTCGATCCGGGGGACGCCGATCCGTCGGCGCCCTTGGTGGTCGCTGGCTCCTTGGTGCCTTCGGTGACCCCTTCGGACTTGGGGGCTGACGCCCCGGAACTCCCGTCGGCGCTACCTGATTCCCTCACCCGCCTGGTGTCCCGGCTGTCATTTTTGTAGAAGCCGCTTCCCTTGAAGACGATCCCGACGTTGCCGAACACCTTCCGCACCGGTTCCCCACAGGTGGGACATTCCGTGAGGGGGTCGTCATGGAAAGACTGGACGACATCGAAGGTCCGGTCGCAGTGAGCACAGCGGTACTCATAGGTCGGCACGTGCCCGGCTGTCCTTTCGTGCGGAGACACCATCTTGGAGAACTGTTCGCTAGCAGTCTACCGTAGTGAGTGCCAGCGCCGACCACGTCGCGTGGTGTCACCTACACTGGCGGGAATGAAGCAATCAGTCGAGACCGGGGGGCGTGACTGCCGATGACGGACAGGAGCCTCAGTCATCTCGATCCCCTCGGTGGTGCTCGCATGGTGGATGTCTCTCCGAAGGAGCCCACCCACCGGCGGGCACTCGCCCGTTGCCGGGTGTCGATGTTGCCGGAGACCACATCGAAAGTGGCGAGCAATGCGATCACCAAAGGCGATGTCCTTGCCGCGGCACGGGTTGCTGGCATCCAGGCGGCCAAGCGCACGGCTGACCTGGTCCCCATGTGCCACCCCCTACTGGTCGGATCCGTCCACGTTGACTTCACTATCGGTGACGATTACGTGGAGGTCGAGACCAAGGTGGAAACGGTCGACCGGACCGGTGTCGAAATGGAGGCGTTGACCGCTTGTGCCATCGCCGCGCTGACGGTGTACGACATGTGCAAGACAACCGACCGCACGATGAGCATCGGACAGTTGATGCTGTGGGAGAAGACCGGAGGAAGCTCCGGGGTCTGGAAGCGGCCGCCCGCCTGAGAGTGGGCCTCCTGAGGTCCGGAGCGACGAGCCTCCGCTGTCGGCGGTCCGCACGGTCCCAGTCGGCACCGTCAGCGGTGCAGGCGGCTCCGTTTCCTGGGGCTCGACGTGAAGAAGTCGGGTGTGATCGGTAGATCCACCGGCGCCGCCGGTTGGCTCGCGTCCTCGGGGCTCGGACCCTCGAGGTGCTGACTCTCCGGTCCGCGTTCCACAGCACCGTCGGGGCTCGCGGACAAGATGTCGTTGACCAATTCGGCTGAGGCGGCGAACGATCCTGGAGTGCTGGGGCGTGCTGAGGACGGCATGTTCGTTGCGTCGGGTGGCGGCGGTGGCGGCGGTGGCGGTGGCGGTGGCGGTGCTGGCGGTGCTGCTCCCAGGGTTTCTGTCTGTTGTCCCCCGCCGAGAGGAGTGGCAAACTCGCTCCCGAGCAGTGCGTCCAGCGCGGAGTGCTGAACCGGGGGTGCCGCCTGAACCGGGGGTGCCGCCTGAACCGGGGGTGCCGCCTGAACCGGGGGTGCCGCCTGAACCGGGGGTGCCGCCGGAACCGG
>JAJYYG010000113.1 GCA_021801235.1 Actinomycetes bacterium | reverse complement strand
GGCGGCAGGGAGCGCGGTGAGGGTCTCGATCGTCCCCCCGAACACCCCCACCAGCAGTGCCCCGGCCAGACCGGCCTTGGCCAGAGGCGCGACCAGCGCGCCCACGCGTCTACCCCACCGTGCCATCTGCGCTCCCCTCCTGCGGGCCCTCCGTCGGCCCGTCCCCTCATTTGTCCCATGCGCCGGACCCGTTTACGGGTGCCGGACTCGCGGAAGCCTGTCGTTCTCTAGCGCAACCGGTCGGGTCTCGTCAAACGAACACTCGACCGGGGAGCCTGGCGGACTACCCCCCGGCCATGCCCACGATGGGCTTGTTGAGCGGTTTGCCGCCCATCGACCCCCGGAAGGTCGCGGTGCCGAAGGAGAAGATCCCCCCGTCTGAGGCCACCTCCCAGTAGCCCATGCCTGTGGCCGTGGTGGCCATGCCCACGATGGGCTCGTTGAGCGGCTTGCCGCCCATCGAGCCGTAGAACTTGGCGTTGCCGAAGGAGAACATCCCCCCGTCGGAGGCCACCTCCCAGTAGCCCGTGCCTGTGGCCGTGGTGGCCATGCCCACGATGGGCTCGTTGAGCGGCTTGCCGCCCATCGAGCCGTAGGACTTGGCGCTGCCGAAGGCGAAGATCCCCCCGTCGGAGGCCACCTCCCAGTAGCCCATGCCTGTGGGAGCGGCAGCGATACCGACCACCGGCGCGTTGAGCGGCTTGCCGCCCATCGAGCCGTAGAACTTGGCGTTGCCGAAGGAGAAGATCCCCCCATCGGAGGCCACCTCCCAGTAGCCCATGCCTGTGGCCGTGGCGGCCATGCCCACGATCGGCTCGTTGAGCGGCTTGCCGCCCATCGAGCCGTAGAACTTGGAACTGCCGAAGGAGAAGATCCCCCCATCGGAGGCCACCTCCCAGTAGCCCATGCCTGTGGGGGCGTCGGCCATGCCCACGATCGGCTTGTCCAGCGGCTTGCCGCCCATCGAGCCGTAGAAGGCCCCGGTGGTGTAGGAGAACAATCCGCCGTCAGCAGCCACCAAGCGGTAGCCGGGTGTGGAGGCCACGAAGGTGAATGTGCCGATCGGGGCCACTGTGCCGCCCGCAGTGGTGACCGAGACCTTGACCGTGCCCGCAGCGTGGGCTGCGGTCGTGGCCGTGATCGTGGTCGCACTTGTCACCGTGTAGGAGGCCGCAGGTGTTGTGCCGAACGTGACGGCCTTTGCCCCGGTGAACCCGGTCCCGGTGATGGTGACGATCGTCCCGCCCGTCACCGGGCCGTCAGGCGGAGAGATCGGCGAGATCAAGGTCTGGGTCAGGGGAGCGGGGGCGGCTGTCTTCTGCACGCAGGAAAGTGTGAGCTTGTCGTGCTTCGTCGTCCCGCTTGTTGTCACCGTGATTGTGGCATCTCCGGCCACCTCTTCGGGGGTGACGGCGACGGTGCCGCTCGCTCCGGCGGTCCACGGCCCCAAGGTGGCCGGGGGCGCCGGCGGGTACGGGACGGTCATGTTGATCGGCTGTGTCATGACCGGGGTGATCGGACCGAATGTGAGTGGTGGTGTGGCGGCATTGATGCTGGCCGGCGTGGCTGTGGTGGCGCTGAAGTCAACGGTCTTGAACGTCCCGCTCACCGATTTGGCATGAATGTCGGTGATGAAAAGGTTCGCGAGTGTCTTGCTGATGGAGACGCTGGCCGTCACCCCGGTGACCGACAGCGTCTTGCCCGGTGTGACGATGGCCGGCGCGTTGGCGGTGAATTCGACCGGGAGTGTCTCCTTGGCTGTGTGGAGCGCAGGAAGGGTGCACACGTATGTGTAGCTCTTGGTCGAGGTCCCGGCGGCACCTGCGGCACCGGCGGCACCTGCACTGCCCAGCGCTCCCGCCACCAGGCCTCCGGACCCGGCGAGCACCAGAGCGCCCGCGGTCCCTCCGATCCGCCTCAGCCACGCGCCCCGCCGCATCCGCACTCCCTCCCGGACCGCCCGCCGGTCCCGTCGCATTGCCCTGCGCCGCTTGGCAGCGCTGACAGGGTCGATCTCCGTCGGAGACTGTACGCCCAGCCTCCATGCGAGTCAAGCCGCTCCCGGCACCGATCCGCCCCCCCGGGCCGGACCGGGCCGGGACGATCTGCGCGGTCCGACTCCCGCCTCGACCACGCTCGCCACCGCGTGGTTCACAAAGAGCAGGGCAGCCACCACAGCCACAGTGGAGCCGATCTCCCCACCCGCAGGGGCGGCGAGGACGCGACGCACATGGAGGTCCTCCTGCCCCTGTGTCCCGGGCGGCAAGCCGACGGTCTCCTCCAAGGGGCAGGGTGCCGGTGCGCCGACCACGTTGCGGATGGACCTTTCCGGCCCGGCCGCCGAAGGCCTCGGGCCGGCAGGCCACCGCAGGTCACCTCGCCGAAGCACCACCGGTCGGGGGCGACACCGGATCGGCCAGGATCCTCTGGGGTTCTCTGCCGCCCGCGGGGTACGGCGGTCCCGCTCAGCCCGGGGCGGGCCGGGCCGTGAGGTCGTCGGCCACGGTGGCGCACGCGTCGGCGGCTGCCTCGAGGACGGCGTCGAGGACGGCGTCGGTGTGGGCCATCCCGGGGAACATGGCCTCGTAGGGACCGGGGGCGAGCGCCACCCCCCGGACCGCCATCTGGTGGAAGAAGCGGGGGTACACCCCGGCATCGACCACCTCTTTGACCGAGCCGTAGTCGACGGGCCCGGCGAGAGGAGGTCCCCCGGGAAGTCCGAGGAACAGGCCCACCAGGGGGCCGACCCGGGGGACGGCGGCAGGGATGCCGCAGGCGCAGGCCGCCGCCTCGAGCCCGGCGGCAAACCGGGCGGCCCTCCCCTCCAGCTCCTCGTAGTCGCAGGCTGTCACCTCGGAGAGCACGGCCAGCCCGGCGGCGGTGGCCAGCGGGTTCCCCGACAGGGTCCCCGCTTGGTACACCGGTCCGGTCGGTGCCAAGTGGGCCATGAGCTCGGCCCGGCCGCCGAAGGCCCCGACAGGGAGGCCCCCGCCGATCACCTTGCCGAAGCACCACAGGTCCGGGGTGACCCCAAAGCGCGCCGAGGCGCCGCCCTCTCCCAGGCGGAACCCGGTGATGACCTCGTCGAAGACGAGCAGGGTCCTCGTGGCGTCGCAGGCCGACCGCAGACCCTCGAGGAACCCCGGGGCCGGGGGGACCACCCCCATGTTGGCGGCTGCCGGCTCCACCACCACGGCAGCCGGGGGGTCTCCCGTGCCTTCGGCCAGGGCCCCGAGGTCGGGAACGGTGTTGTAGGGGCAGACGACGGTGTCGGCCACCGCGCCCGGGGTCACCCCGGCCGACCCGGGCAGCCCCAGCCCGGCCACCCCGCTCCCCGCCTCGGCCAGGAGCGCGTCGGCGTGGCCGTGGTAGCAGCCGGCGAACTTCACGATCGTGGCGCGTCCGGTGGCCCCCCGGGCCAGGCGCACGGCGCTCATCACCGCCTCGGTGCCCGAGGACACCAGGCGCACCTGCTCGCACCCGGGCACCCGGGCGACGATCGCTTCGGCCAGGAGGACCTCCCCGGTCGTCGGCATCCCGAAGGTGGTGCCCAGGCGGGCCGCCCGTTCGACGGCCTCGGTGACGGCGGGATGCGCGTGGCCGAGCAGGACGGCGCCGTAGGACTGGACCATGTCGACGAGGCGACGGCCCTCGACGTCGGTCACGTAGGGGCCCTCGCCCGACGTGATGGTGATCGGGGTTCCACCGACCGCGGCCCACGAGCGGACCGGGGAGTCCACCCCCCCGGGGATCACCCGCCGGGCCCTGTCGAACCAGGCCGCGTTGGTAGCGGGTGCGCTCACCGGCGGCCGAGGTGCTCGGCCAGCTCGGCGGCGAAGTACGTGAGCACGATGTCGGCCCCGGCACGCCGGATGGCCGTCACCTGCTCCAGGGCGACGGCCGCCCCGTCGACCCATCCGCGCTCGGCGGCGGCCTTCACCATCGCGTACTCTCCGCTCACCTGGTAGGCGGCCACGGGAACGTCGACCGCCCGGCGCACGTCGGCGATCACGTCGAGCGAGGTAAGCGCCGGCTTCACCATGACGATGTCGGCGCCCTCGGCCACGTCCTGGGCCACTTCGGCCCGGGCCTCGCGGCGGTTGGCCGGGTCCTGCTGGTAGGTCCGGCGGTCGCCTCCCCCGGCGATGCTCACGTCCACGGCGTCGCGGAACGGGCCGTAGAGGGCCGAGGCGTACTTGGCGGCGTAGGCCATGATCCCGACCTGCTGGTGCCCGGCGCCGTCCAAGGCGGCACGCAGGGCACCGACCTGACCGTCCATCATGCCGCTCGGGGCCACGAGGTCGGCCCCGGCTTCCGCCTGGGCCACCGCCACCTGCTGGTAGCACTCCAAGGTCGCGTCGTTGTCCACGCCGCCGTCGGCGCCGAGGACCCCGCAGTGGCCGTGCTCGGTGTACTCGTCCAGGCAGGTGTCGGCCATGAGCACCATCTGGTCCCCGAGCGCGGAGCGCAGCTCGCCCAGCGCGCGCTGGGCGATGCCGTCGGGATCCCAGGCGCCCGAGCCGACGGCGTCCCTCGTCGCGGGCTCGGGGACTCCGAAAAGGACCAGGCCCGGAACGCCCAGCGACACGAGGCGCTTCGCCTCGGCGACCAGCGACGCCACGCTGTGCTGGTACTGGCCGGGCATCGAGGCGATGGGCTCGGGCTCGGCGCTGCCCTCGCGCACGAAGAGCGGGGCCACCAGGTCGTCCACCGACACGCGCGTCTCGGCAACCATCCGGCGCAGGGCCGGGGTGCGCCGCAGGCGGCGCAGGCGGCGGGCGGGGTAGGCGGCGGGGCTGGCGGGAGCGGAGGCCACGGCCCCAGCCTACGGGCTGTCCGGCTGGGGCTCGGGCTCGGCCGCGGGCCGGGGAGTAGCCGCGAGGACGCCGGCCAGGGCGGTGCGCAGGCTCTCCAAGAGGGCGTCGGGTGAGGGCGTCGGGGGCTCGGCGGCCACGACCAGGCCGAGATCCCGGGCGGTGGACGCGGTCGTCGGTCCGATGCAGACGACCACCGGGGGGACCGGGACGGGCTCGCCGTCGGGGCCGCTCATCGCCACGTAGGCCCGTACCGCCGACGGTGCGGCAAAGACGACCGCCTGGGCGCCGGCCAGCGCATCGGCGACCGCGACCGGCGGAGGAGCGGCGGCCACGGTCCGGTAGGCCGCCACCTGGTCCACTCGCCATCCACGGGCGGTGAGCCCGGCGGCCAGCGCGTCCCCGGCGCCTTCGGCGCAGGGCCAGAGCACCGTGCCGCCACCGGGCGGCGGATCGGGAAAGCACGACACCAGACCGGCCGCTCCGGGGCCGGCCGAAAGACCCGGGGAGAGGTCCGCCACCAGACGGTGCCGGGTCAGGGCGTCTTGGGTGCCCTGGCCGACGACGGCCAGGCGCACCCCGGCCAGGTCGCGACCGTCACGCATCAGGGGGACGAAGCGCTCCACCGCGTTGGCCGAGGTAAACGCCACCCAGTCGTAGCCAGCCGCTGCGGCTGCCGCGTGCGCGAGAGCTTTGCCACCGTCGCTGGGTCCTTCGATCTCGGTCGCCGGCACGAGGAGCACGCGGGCACCCGCGGCGCTGAGCGCGTCGGCGAGCGATCCGGCCTGGTGACGGGGGCGGGTGACGACGACGGTGACGCCGGCCAGGGGAGCAAGGGCGTTGGGGGCGTTGGGGGCGTTGGGGGCGTTGGGGGCGTTGGGGGCGCCGAGGGTCAGGTCCATGGCCGCCGCCGGGCCGATCACCACGACCGCCGGCGGGTCGAGCGCCACGGTGGGAAGCTCGGCCAGCGTGGTGCGGACCACCCTCTGGGCCGGGGTCGCCCCCCGCTCGATCACCGTGACCGGGGTGTCGGGCCGCCGCCCGCCTTCGATGAGCCCTGCAGCCAGCTCGGCCCGGGCTGCCACGCCCATGAGCACCACCAGGGTGCCCTCCAGGCCGGCCAGTCGACGCCAGTCCTCCTCCCGCTCTCGCCCGCCTCCCGGGACCGGGTCGCTCCCCTCGGAGCTTTTCCGGGAGCCGACCTGCCCGGTGACGACGGTGAACGAGGTGGCGACTCCCCGGTGGGTGACCGGGATCCCGGCGAGGGCCGGCACCGCCAGCGCCGAGCTGACGCCGGGCACCACCTCCCATCGCACTCCGGCAGCGGAGAGGGCTTCCGCCTCCTCCCCTCCCCGGCCGAACACGAAGGGGTCGCCGCCTTTCAGGCGTACCACGACGTCGACACGGTGTCCCATGTCCACAAGCAGGTCGTTGATCGCCCGCTGGCTCTCGGCGCCCGGCGGAGCACCCGGACCGGGCCGCTTGCCCACGTCGACGAGCTCGGCTCCTGGCCGGGCCAACGAGAGCACGGCCGGGTCGACCAGTCGGTCGTAGACGACGGCGTCGGCCCGGACCAGCAGGGCGGCGGCTCGCCGGGTGAGGAGCCCGGGGTCCCCCGGACCCGCACCCACCAGGTACACGGTCACCGGGCGGTCCCGGAGTCCGGGGGTGGAGTGACGGGGCCCGGCGCTGGAGTGACGGGGCCCGGCGCTGGCGTGACGGCTTCCAGCACGGCAGCCCCCCCGCAGTCCTCCATCAGGTGACGGGCCAGCTCGCGGCCCAGGGTCTCGGGGTCGTCTCCGGCCAGGGCGGCGCGGACCAGCACGCGACCGTCGCCGCTGGCCACCATGGCGTGCAGGCGCAGGCTCTCTCCGCCGACCGGCTCCGCCCAGGCCCCGACCGGTGCCGAGCAGCTTGCCCCCACCGCGGCAAGGAACGAGCGTTCGGCCAACAGGGTGCGGTGCGCCTGGCGGTCGTCCGCAGCCGCGAGCACCGCACGGCTGGCGGCGTCGTCCTCGCGGCACTCCAGGGCGAGAGCGCCTTGCCCCACCTGGGGCAGGCAGACGGTGGGCGCCAGCACCTCGGTGAGCCGGTCGCTCCACCCGAGGCGGTCGAAGGCGGCGACTGCCACCACCACGGCATCCGCCGATCCGTCCCCTACCCGTCGCAGGCGGGTGTCCATGTTCCCGCGCAGGTCGGCGAACCTGAGGTCCGGTCGGGCGTTGGCCAGTTGGGCTCTTCGACGCGCCGAGCCGGTGGCCACGGTCGCACCGGTGGGCAGCCCGTCGAGGGTGGCGCCCACCAGGGCGTCACGGGGGTCGGCGCGGGCGGGAACGGCCCCGAGGCACAGACCGGGCAGGGTCAGCGGAGGCAAGTCCTTGGCCGAGTGCACAGCCACGTCCGCCCGGCCGTCCAAGACCGCCTGCTGGACCTCCTTCACGAACATTCCCTGGCCCCCGATCCGGTCCAGCGGCTCGTCGGCTCGACGATCTCCCTCGGTCCGCACCACGACCAGCTCGACGGTCCGTCCCGGCATCAGCCCGCGCAGCAATTCGGTCACGAGCTCGGCCTGGCGCCGGGCGAGGGGCGATCCCCGGGTCGCCAGACGGAACGGTCGGGGAGGGGCCGCCGGATCAAGAGGGGCCGCCGGATCGGTGCGGCCCGGACGGGGTGCCGTGGCGGACCCCACTGCTCAGAGATCGAACAGGGCCCGGAGGGCCTCGACCAGGCGATCACCTCTCGGCGATCCGGCGGTGTCCTTCAGGACCACCGTGGGCTGGTGCACCAGCTTGGCCAGGACGGCGCGGGTGACCTCGTCCACCTGCTCCCAGTCGGCATCGGAGAGTCCGGCGAAGCGCCCGCGCCGGCGCTCAAGCTCGGCCTGGCGTACCGCCTCGAGGCGGGAGCGCAGCGACGCCACCACCGGGGCCGCGCCACGGGCCCGTGCCGCTGTCCGATAACGAGCTACCTCCTCGGCCACGATCCCTGCGGCCTGCTCGACCTCCCCCCGCCGTTCCTCCATCGCCCGGGTCACGGCCGACGTCAGGTGGTCCATGTCCAGCAGGGTCACCCCGGGTACACGGGCAGCCGCCGGATCGACGTTGCGGGGCATGCCCAGGTCCACCACCAACAGCGGACGGTCGGCGCGCGTTCCCCCGGGGGCGAGGTCGGCCGGGGCGAGGAAGTGGGCTGGGCTCGGGTCCACCGGGTGCTCGTTGCGCCTCGCGTCGGCCACTTCGACCGCGGCCACCACGACGTCGGCCTCAGCCAGCTCGTGGGCCAGGCCGGTCATCCCCACCGCCCGGACCGAGGTCGCGTCTGCGGTGGCGCCTTGGACCAGCGCTGCGGCTCGCTCGACGCTCCGGTTGACCATGACCACTTCGGCTGGGCGCCGGTCGTCGGGAAGGGAGCGCAGCGCCTCGAACACCCCGGCACCCATCGTCCCCGCACCGACCACCACCACCGTCACCCCGGCCAGCCCTCCGCCCCGGCGGCCTTCGGCCAGCTCGACCGCAGCGTGGGCGAACGACGTGGTTCCCCGGGAGATCGCCGTGTCGGTGCGGACCCGCTTGCCCGTCCTCACGGCGTGGCGGAACAGCTCGGCGAGGACCGGTCCTGCGGCCTGCTCTCCCTGGGCACGCTCCAGGGCCCGGCGTACCTGGCCCAGCACTTCGCCTTCCCCGGGGACCGCGGACTCAAGGCCCGAGGCCACCGAGAACAGGTGGGTGGCGACGTCGTCGTCGAAGCGCACCACGCAGTGGGGCTCCACCTCTCCCACACCCAGCCCGGCCGTCTCGGCGAACAGCTCTTGGATCTCGTGCACGGCGTCGTGGAACCGGTCCACCACGGCGTAGACCTCGGTGCGCAGGCACGTGGAGAGGATCACGGCCTCTTGGATGTTCGCTCGGTCCCGCAGCGTCCCGAGGACCTTGGCCGCATCGTGCTCGCCCAAGGCCACCCGTTCGAGCAGGCCCAACGGAGCCTGCCGGTGCTCAAGCCCTACCACCACGACGGACAACGGCTCGACGCCTCCTCGGCTCGTGCAAACCCGACGCCGTTCACGCCGGCCGAAGGGGCCTTCCCGGGCCCCGCTCGATCCCAGCGGCCTTCGCCCGCCGGCACCGCTTCAGCATGCCGGGCGCCGGAGTGCCGCGCCAGTCGGGGGCGCGCGGCGATGTCGGTCAGTGCGGTTCCGAGCGTTCGACATCCGGGACCTTCAGGGAGTTCCGCGTAACTGTTCTCCGACGCCCTCTGCCGCAGGAGTGAGCCCCACCGAATGCAGGACCGGCAATTCGCTCTCGGCGATCGATCCCGGTCCGTGCTGCTCGGCCTTCGAGAGGTAGAAGCTCATGACCTGGAGCTCGATGGACAGGTCCACGTAACGGAGGAGGATGTGGGGGGGCACGGCCAGCACCCGGGGGGCGAAGTTCAGGATGGACCGCACCCCGACGGCCACGAGACGCTCGGCCACCTCCTGGGCGGCGCTGGACGGGGTGGTGATCACACCGATGGCCGGCACCGGCTCACCGCTCACGTTCCCGACGTCGTCGAGGTCGTCGAGAGGTCGGACCACCACCGGACCGACCGGTTCGCCGATCAGCCCGGGGTCGACGTCGTACAGGGCGACCACCCGGAACCCCCGTGAGGAGAAGCCCTCGGAGTTGACCAGGGCCCGGCCCAGGTTCCCGGCGCCGACCACGGCCACCGCCCACTCCCGATCCACACCGAGAGCCCGGTCTATCTGCGAGGCGAGG
>JAJYYG010000161.1 GCA_021801235.1 Actinomycetes bacterium | reverse complement strand
CGCAGCACTGCATCCTGTCGGCGATCGACGCCGGCACGGAGGACGGACCGCTGATCCATGTCACCGCGGCAGCCGTGGTGGTCAGCACCCGCGGCGTCCTCCTCCACGTACACAAGCGTCTGGGGCGGTGGACGCTGCCGGGCGGGCATGTGGAGCCCGGGGAGCCGCCCGCGGTGACCGCCGGTCGCGAGACCCGGGAAGAGACCGGTGTGCCGGCCATCCATCCGGAGGGCGCTCCGGTCGTGGTCCACCTCGACGTCTACCGGTCGGCGCGCGGGCACACCCACCTCGAGGTCCGCTACCTCCTGGAGGCGCCGCCCCTCGACCCCGACCCCCTGCCCGGCGAGAGCCCCCAGGTCGCCTGGTTCCCCTGGGACGGGACCCCGTCCGGCGTGGAGGAGGGGGTCGCCGCCGCCCTGCGGTCGGCGCGGGACGCCGTCGCCTGGAAGCCGATCAGAGGTGGTTCCCTCTTGCCGTCGGAGCGGGACGCCGTCGCCACAGAGCTCGTCAGGCCGCCTCGACCAGGTCGTCCAGCTCCGCGATCGGGTGCACTTTGAAGATCCGGTTGTAGATGAGGAACTTCAACACCCAGAAGACGGCGAACGACATGATGTTGGCGAAGAGGACCAGCGCGGTCTGCTCGACGTGGCTGAGATGGTTGGCCACCCCCACATGGTGGGCGATGGCGGCGCCGCCGATCGACACGGCGATCCCGAGGGCCGCCATCACCCAGAAGGGAACGACCTCGTGCATCACCCGCGACCGGCCGTTCTTCCCCCAGACCCAGCTCCGGTTGAGGTAGTAGGACGGGACGGACGCCACGACGTTGGCGAACACGGTGCTGCCGACCTCCTCCCAGAGGTGGAAGACGCCGAACACCAGGAACAGCACCACGAACGAGACCCCGGTGGAGATCACCGAGACCATCGTGTAGCGGAACAGCTGCCGCGCCTCCGGCGTATGGCGCTTCTGCCAGAGATGCTCGGCGCGCACCAGGGCGGACGTCATCCGGTCACCCTACCCGGAACCGGTGCGGCAACCCCGGGGACGGTCGCCGCCAGCACGGCCCGATCAGGCGGCACGCGTTCCCGCGCGGCTCCGGTCAGGACACCGGGTCGAGCCCGTTGGCCCGGGCCACGCGGCCGAGCCACGCCGCGCTCGGCTTGGGCCGCCGTTCGAAGGTCGTCCGGTCCACTGCGGTCAGGCCGAACGTCGGGCCGTAGCCGAGCACCCATTCGAAGTTGTCGAGCAGGCTCCAGTAGGTGTACCCGCGGACGTCGATGCCGTCGTCGAGGCAGCGGCGGACCCCGGCCAGGGCGCGCGCGACGTACGCGATCCTCGCCTCGTCATCTTCGGTGCCGATGCCGTTCTCGGTGACCAGGACCGGGAGTCCGCCCGTCTTGTCCCACGCCCGCCGGATGGTGCCCTCGAGGGCTTCCGGGTAGTACTCGTAGCCCATCTGCGTGATCGGCACGCCCTCTTCCGCCGGCATCGAGCCGTCAGGGCCGATGCGAACCCGGGTGTAGGTCTGCACCCCCACGAAATCGTCCCCCGACGTCCCTTCGAGGAAGACGTCCTCCGAGGGCCGGCGCAGCCGCTCGAGCCACTCCTCGCCTCCCGGCTGCAGCTGGTAGTCGGTCATCGACAGGGTGAGGCCGACCGGGAAGTCGCCCGGGCCGGAGCGGATGGCGTCGACCGCCTTGCGGTGGGCGGAGACCAGCGCGTCGTTGACGGCATGGCGGCGGTCGCGGTCGCGTACCCTCGGCGGGAACACGCCGTGCCGCCACCCCATCGTCGCCACCACGTTGGGCTCGTTGAGGGTCCCGGCCGTCCCGATCAGGTCGCCGAGATGCTCGGTGGCGCGTTCGCAGTACCGGGCGAACAGGTCGGGGGCGTCCGGTGCCTCCCAGGTGCCGCGGGCGGCCAGCCAGCGGGGGTGGGTGAAGTGGTGGAAGGTCACCACCGGCTCGACGCCCCGCTCCCGGCAGGTGGCCAGCATGCGGCGGTAGTGGTCCAGCGCCGCCCGGGAGAACTCGCCCTCCTCCGGCTCGATCCGGCTCCACTCCAGCGAGAAGCGGTAGAAGTCGAGCCCCAGGTCCGCCACCAGGGCGATGTCCTCGGGGTAGCGGTGGTACGAGTCGCAGGCGTCGCCGCTCGGTTCGACGCAGCCGGAGCTGGGGTCGTGCTCGAGGTCCCACCAGTCGTTGTTGACGTTCCCTCCCTCGATCTGGTGGGCGGCGGTGGCGGTCCCCCAGCGGAACCCCTCGGGAAAGCGGATCTCGGGCATGGGACGTCACCGTAGCGGGCGGCGGGGGAAGCGTGCTGTCCGCGGCGTGCTGTCCGCTGGGGACCCGGGACGAGGCCGCCCGGGCGCCTGGCAGGATGGGAAGGTGAGCGATTCCCTTGACTTCCTCGTCGACCTCCTCGATCTCGAACCGATCGAGGTCAACATCTTCCGGGGAACGAGCCCCAACGAGGACCGTCAACGGGTGTTCGGCGGCCAGGTGGCGGCCCAGTCCCTGATGGCGGCCGGCCGGACCGTCGACGCGGGGCGGCCCCACTCCCTCCACGCCTACTTCCTCCGTCCGGGCGATCCCCACGCCCCCATCCTCTACGAGGTGGACCGGATCCGGGACGGGCGCTCGTTCGCCACCCGTCGGGTGGTGGCCATCCAGCACGGCCGGGCCATCTTCAACCTCTCGACCTCGTTCCACGTGGACGAGGAGGGGGCGTCCCACCAGGTCCCGATGCCCGACGTGCCGCCGCCCGAGGAGCTCGAGTCGTTGGCCACCCGGCTGGAGCCCTACCGGGACGCCCTGGCCGACTGGTTCGCCCGACCGCACCCGATCGAGCAACGCCACATCGGCGACGTGCCCTTCATCCACGGGGGCGCGAAGGAGCCCGCGCAGCGGCTATGGATCCGGGCCGACGGGACGCTCCCCGACGACCCGCTCCTCCACGCCTGCATCGTCACCTACGCCTCGGACATGTCGCTTTTCGACACCATGCTGGGTCCCCACGACATCCGGTGGGACGACCCGACCTTCATGGGCGCCAGCCTCGACCACTGCATGTGGTTCCACCGGCCGTTCCGGGCCGACGAGTGGCTGCTCTACGACATGGACTCCCCGACGGCGAGCGGGGCCCGGGGCCTGGCCCGGGGGTTCCTGTTCAGCCGGGACGGCCGCCTGGTGGTGTCGATGGTCCAGGAAGGCCTGATGCGCCGGACCGCCCACCCGCCGCTCCCGGCAGGCTGAGCCGGCGGGTCAGCGCTGGTCGATCCCCACGTAGGAACGGGTCTCGGAGCCGATGTAGAGCTGGCGGGGACGGGCGATCTTGGAGTCCTGGTCGAGCATCTCCTCCCAGTGGGCGAGCCAGCCGGAGATGCGGGGGATGGCGAACAGCACCGGGAACATCTCGAGGGGGAAGCCCATGGCCTGGTAGATGAGGCCCGAGTAGAAGTCCACGTTCGGGTAGAGCTTCCGGGAGGTGAAGTAGTCGTCGGAGAGGGCGATCTCCTCGAGCTTGAGAGCGATGTCGAGCAACGGGTTCTTCCCCGTGATCTCGAAGACCTCGTCGGCCACCCGCTTGATGATCTTGGCCCGCGGGTCGTAGCTCTTGTAGACGCGGTGGCCGAACCCCTGGAGCCGGCCGCCGCTGCCGCTCTTGACCGATGCGACGAACGGCTCGACGTTCTCGAGGGAGCCGATCTCCGTCAGCATCCGGATGACCGCCTCGTTGGCGCCGCCGTGACGGGGGCCGTAGAGGGCGGCGGCGGCGGCGGCGGCGGCCGAGTAGGGGTCGGCGTGGGAGGAGCCCACCACCCGCATGGCGGTCGTGGAGCAGTTCTGCTCGTGGTCGGCGTGGAGGATGAACAGCACGTCGAGGGCCCGGGCCAGTGCCGGGTTGGCGTCGAAGCGCGGCTCGGCCGTCTTCCACATCATCGAGAGGAAGTTGGCGGTGAACTCGAGGGAGTTGTCGGGGTAGACGAAGGGCATCCCGACGCTGAACCGGTGGGCGGCGGCGGCCAGGGTCGGCATCTTGGCGATGAGGCGGATGACCTGCTTGTCCCGCGACTCGTCGTCGAAGATGTTCTTGGCGTCGAGGTAGAAGGTCGACAGGGCCGCCATGGCCGACACCAGCATCCCCATCGGGTGGGCGTCGTAGTGGAACCCTTCGAGGAACCGCTTCCGCACGTTCTCGTGGATGAAGGTGTGGTGGGTGATCTCGTGACGCCAGGCGTCGAACTGCGCGGTGGTCGGCAGCTCGCCGTTGAGGAGCAGGTACGCGACCTCGAGGTACGTCGACTTCTCGGCCAGCTCCTCGATGGGGTAGCCGCGGTAGCGCAGGATGCCGGCCTCGCCGTCGAGATAGGTGATGGCGCTCTCGCAGGCCGCCGTCGAGACGAACCCCGGGTCGTAGAACCAGATGCCCGGGAGCAGCTTGGACCAAGCCGCCGCCGAGATGCCGCCGTTCTCGAACGGGATCTCAAGCGACTCGCCGGTCCGGTTGTCGGTGATCGTGATGCTCTCGGCCACAGACTCCAACCCTTCTCTCTGTTGTTCACCGTTGTTCGCCGGTGTTCACCGTTGTTCGCCGGTGTTCACCGTTGTTCGCCGGCGACCGCTGGCCACGACGCCGTGGCTCCCGACGGTCGGGCCCGTTCTGACCACCTCGATCCTAGATCCCCGCCGCACCCGCCGAACCACGGGCTCCGGTTCGCACGACGGGCTACTGGCTGACCTGGAGCAGGAACTCCTGGGTGGTCCCCGCCGGGTTCTGCTGGGCGGCCGCGGTCCCCGCGAGCACCAGGGAGATGGTCAGCGTATAGAGATGACCCCCGGCCACGCGGAACGCCGGGAGGACCAGTGCCTGGGATCGGCCGGACAGGAGGCTCACCACCGAACGGGTGGAGGACCCGCGGGCGCCGGGGGGAGGTGCCGGCGTACCGGGTGGGTCGGCCAGGGCGAGCGTCCCGGTGACCGCGATTCCGGACTCGGCGACCGTCCCGCAGTTGGTCACCGTCACCAGGGCGGCGACCGAGCCCGTCGGCGGCAGCACCGTCGGGGTGGCACCGGGCACCACCGAGGCGGGGCTCCCGCACGAGACCCCGATGAGACCGGACCCGGCCGGGTCGTTCGGCGTCGCCGACGGGAGCGCGGCCGGCGATAGTCCGACCGCGGTGATCACCAGTTGATGGAACGGTACGAGGGCCGCCGACGCCTCGAGCGCGGCCGGCAGGGCTCCGAGCTGCGCCGGTGCGAGTGGCGAGGCGGTCCCGGCCACCCATGCCGAGGGGGGCAGGTCGATGCGGCCCGCACCGGAGATCCTGCCGCGTCGCAGGTCGGAAGCCAGGGAGGCGTACCCGCGGTCGGCCCGCTGGAGCAGGGTGCCGGCCGCCGCCAACCGCTGGGAGGCCTGGCCGGGGGAGACGGCGGGGGGCGGTGGAGCGGGGGACTCGGTCGGGGCACCGGCGACCGGGAGGGGTGCCATCCCGAGGAGCCCGTCGATGGCGTCCCGCACGGCGGAGGCGGCGGCCGACCGCTGGCCGAGCACCGCGGTGAACCGCGGTGCGAAGTCGCCCGAGGGAGTCGGCGGGGCGAGTGCCAGCGCGTCGACCGACTCGGCGCTGGACGCGGCCACGGCCGCGTCCAGGCCCTGTTGGATCTGGGCCCGGGCCGTGTAGGGGAGCGGGCCGTTGGGCAGGGAGGGGGCGCCGGCCAGCAGGGATGCCAGGGCTGCGCCCGTCCGGTTCGAGGCGGCCACCACCCGGGAGGCCAGCTTCGCGTAGGCGCGGTCGATCATCAGGCGCTCGGGCGCGGACTGCGCGGAGATCTCGGCGATCGATCCGACCACCACCACGACCACGAGCACGGCGACGACCAGGGTCACGAACGCCCGGGCGGCCGATCGGCGACGGGGGCGGGGGCCCCTGCGTCGGCGACGTCGGCGGGCGTTCGGCATCCGTACGACGATAGTGCCGGGCCTGCTCCCGGCCCGGACGGACCGCCTGGCCGGAGCCGCCCGGTGTCGGGGACCGGGGACCGGGGACCGGGGACCGGGGACCGGGGACCGGGGACTTTCGCCTCTGGGATCGCCGTCCCGCGCTCCGTACCTTGGCAGGAGAACGACCGGCCCCGTCCGCACGGGTGCCGGGACGAAGCGGAGAGGAGGTGGCCGTGTCCACGACCGAGATCCAAGAGGTCCCCGACGCGCCGGCCGACCCGGCCGGCCCCCAGGGGGCGTTGTCCAGGCGCAACCGCGAGAAGGCGCACGCGCTGGGCCTGACCTCGGCCACCGGCCTGGTCATCGGCAGCATCGTGGGAACCGGCGTCTTCACCCTTCCGGCCATCCTGGCCGGCGCAGGGACCATGGGCATCGTCGTCCTGGGCGTCATCGCCGTGGGAGCCATGCTCCTTGCCGTCCTGTTCGGCCAGCTCACCAGGCGGGTCCCCAACAGCGACGGCGGTCTGTACGCCTACTCCCGCCACGAGTTCGGCGACTTCGCCGGCTATCTCACGGGCTGGTGCTACTGGGTCCAGTCGTGGGCGGGCAACGCCGCCATCGTCTCTTCCTGGGTGTTCTACGTCGACGCCCTGTTCAACCTCGACCACGTGTCGGGGATGGCCAACTGGGGCATCGCCATGGTGGGCCTGTGGGTCCCCGCCGCGGTGAACCTGGCCGGGGTTCGCCAGATGGCGTGGTTCCAGAACATCACGGTGGTGCTCAAGTTCCTGCCCCTCCTCTTCGTCGGGGTGGTGGGCTGGTTCTTCGTCGAGCCGGCGCACTTCGGTCCGTTCAACGCCTCGGGAGGGAGCCTCTATAGCGGCATCGGCATCGCCGCCGGGGTCGCCCTGTTCTCGTTCATCGGGGTCGAGGCGGCAGCGGTGACGGCGAAGCGGGTGACCAACCCGCGCGTCAACGTCGGGCGGGCATCGTTGCTGGGCACCGCGCTCAGTGCCGTCCTCTACGTCCTGGTGAGCGCTGCGGTCATGGGCCTGGTCGCCCACCACACGCTGGTGCACACCGGATCGCCGTTCGTCAACGCCTTCCAGTCCATGTTCCCCCACACCGCCTGGGCGGGGAAGTTCATCGCGGCGGTGGCCGTCGTCTCGGGCATCGGGGCGCTCAACGGCTGGACGCTGATCGTCACCGAGACATCACGGGCCATCGCCCAGGACGACCTGTTCCCCCGGCCCTTCACCTGGGCCGACCGGAAGGGGACCGCCTGGTTTGGCATCGTGGTGGGGACCGCTCTCCCGTCGCTCCTGATGCTCTGGCGCTACAACACCAGCACCGGGCTCACCGTCTTCACCTACCTGGTTGACCTGACCGTGGTCACGGTGGCCATCCCGTACTTCATGTCCGCCATCGCCCAGCTGACCTTCCTGGTCTCCCGCCGGCGGAAGGTCCAGGGCTGGGCACTGGCCAGGGACCTGACGGTGGCCGGCACCAGCGTGCTGTTCTCGATGTGGGTCACGTTCGCCTCCGGCTACCAGGTCGTCTACCAGGCCCTGGTGGTGATCCTCGCCGGGCTGATCCTCTATGCGTTCCTGAATGCCCGCCGCGAGCGTCTCGGGGAGGCGGCCGAGCCGGTGGACGCCGGTGAGACCGCTCTGGAGGGCGCCCTGGAGGGGACACCGACCGGCCCGGGTGCCACCGGGGAGGGTGCGGACGCCGCTCTGGCGCGATCCGTCTGACCGATCACCGACACCGACCACCGACACCGACCACGACAACGAGGACAGGACCCATGCGCTTTCACGTCGACTCAGACCCTGATATTGCAGACGCGCTGGTCACAGGGGTGCGATTGACGCGGAAAGTGCTCCTCTAGCTGGGATGATGTGAGTTGCGAAACCGCATCAGTACCAGCACAAGGAGCACCAACCAAGTGAAGACTACCGCGACCCTGTTCGAGATCGAGGATCCTGTCACAGCAAGGCCCTGGCAACGTGTCGCACCGGTGGTGGTCGAGGCGACCGAAGACGATGTGACCGGTGTTGCCGGCATCGCCCTCTTCGGCGAGTTGCTCGATCACTTGGGACTGGTGGAGGTCGCCGACCGCCGTGGACTGCGCCCGATCGGCCCGGGTGGGTACACCGGCGGGGAGTGCTACCGGCCGGTGGTCGAGCTGCAGCTCGCCGGAGGCGACTTCATCTCCGACGTGTCGCTGCTGAAAGACGAAGCGACCCAGCGCCTGCGGGGCAGCCACGTGTTGCCGAGCCACACCACCCTCTACCGGTTCCTGGCGGGAGCTGACCTCGGCCGGGTGACCAAGGCGGCAGCAGTGAACCGCGACATGCTGAGGAGGGCCTGGGCGATGGGGGCAGCACCACGACCGGGGATCTTGACCATCGACCCCGATGCCACCTACATCGACACGTTCGGGAAGTTGAAGGAGGGCTCGAAGTTCTCCTACAAGGGCGAGGTGCAGATGAGCCCACTGGTTGGCGTGGTCGGCGAGACCGGTGACGTGCTGGCGATCCGGGCACGGGGCGGCAACGCCTCTCCGAGGCGCAAGCTGGCCAGCTTCATCGACGAGTGTGTGGCCGCAATCCCGACCGAGGCCAGGTCGAACTACCAGCTGTGGCTGCGGGTCGACTCGGCAGGGTTCTCCCAACCGGTGGTCGAAGCCGCCACCCGCCATTCCGCAGCGTTCTCCATCACCTGCGTGCAGAACAAGTCCCTACGCAAGGCGATCGAGGCGCTGGCCACCGATCCGAAGACGGTGTGGACCGCAGCCAGGAAGGCCGAGGGCGAGCTGGCTGGTTCCGAGGTGGCCGAGTGCACCTTCCGGTTCGCCAAGCGAGACCTCCGACTCGTCGTCCGCCGCCAGCGGAAGACAGCCGGCGAGCAGCTCAGCTTCGACGACCTCGGAGGGTGGCGGTTCTTCGCCATGATCACCAACATCCCGCCGATGTTCGCCTCGGCGATCGACATCGACCACCATCACCGTCTCCGGGGTGGTGCTCCCGAAGAGGCGATCCGTCAGTTGAAAGAGGACTTCGGGTTGAACCACGCACCGCTGCAGAGCTTTCCCGCCAACTGGCTGTGGTGGCAGGCGTCAGCGCTCGCCTACAACGTGGCCCGCTGGGTGCGGGTCCTCGCTCTCCCCGAGTCGTTCTCGACCTGTCGGGGCAAACGCCTCCGGGCCAGCTTCTTCAACGTCCCCGCACGCGTGGTGCGGACCGGCCGCCGGACCTACCTTCGACTGGCACGCGCCTCTCGTCACGCCGACTCGTTCATCGCGGCACTGAAGCGCCTGCGGGCTCTCCCGATGTTCGCCTGAGCGAACCGGGCTCCTCACAGAATCGCCCCAGAGGCTGCGGAGCCATGTCCCTGGCCACTTTCGACCACCACGAAACGACCCCAGCGCGCCGATCGGCAGCACCAGAGGCCCTACTGCCGGGCGACTCGGCTCGGCATGGCCGTCGGATGGCGCTCTGGAGCCGTCACAACCGCACTTCGATGGCCGGCTGCAATATCAGGGTCAGACCCACATGGCCTCTGGTAGAGGCCGCCACGGCGGATGAGAATGGTGCTCGGTCGCCCGCCGAGCCCGGACTCTCATTGGTGCCACAGAGCCCGCG
>JAJYYG010000022.1 GCA_021801235.1 Actinomycetes bacterium | reverse complement strand
CCAGGCGGTCGAGCTCCCGGCGGAACGAAACCTGGTGCCCGAGGAGCCCCACGCCCCGCTCGAACGCCAGCGTGGCGAGTGCCACCCGCCAGCCGTCCCCGACCGCCCCCAGGACATTGCCGGCGTCGGTCCGGGCGTCGTCGAAGAACACCTCGTTGAACTCGGCGGTCCGGGTGAGCTGGGTGATGCCGCGCACCTCGACGCCCGGCTGGTCCATGGGGACGAGCAGGTAGGAGAGCCCGTGATGGCGGGAGGACCCCGGTTCGGTGCGGCAGACCACGAAGCACCAGTCGGCCTGGTGGGCAAGGGACGTCCACACCTTCTGCCCGGTGATCGACCACTGGTCGCCGTCGAGGGTGGCACGCGTCTGGACGTTCGCCAGATCGCTGCCGGCGTCGGGCTCCGAGTACCCCTGGCACCACAGCTCGGTGCCCGCCACGATCGGCGGCAGAAAGCGGGCCTTCTGCTCGGGGGTGCCGTAGTGGATGACGGTGGGACCGATCAGGCCCTCCCCGAGGATGCTCACCCGGCCCGGGGCCGAGCAGCGGACGTACTCCTCGTTGAAGATGATCTGGTGGGCGAGGGACGCCCCCCGGCCGCCGTGCTCGGGCGGCCAGCCCAGGCAGGTCCACCCACCGGCGGCGAGCTCCCGCTCCCAGGCGAGCCGCACCTCGAACCCGTAGGTCTCGTCCCCCGAGCCGCCCCTCCCACCCAGGGCGGCGAACTCGCCGACCACGTGGTCGGCGAGCCAGGTGCGGACCTCCTTGCGGAAGGCTTCGTCCTCAGGTCTGTCTCGAAGGTCCATGGGCACCCAGCGCGCAAGGTGGTCGGAAGCGCCTTCCCGCCGGCCCGGGGACGGCCGGACCGGTCTGGCGGCGACCGGATCTGACGCGACGTTAGCAAATCGGCCCCATCCAACGTCGGGGAACACCCCTGGGTCCCGCGGGGTTCACCATGGCACGGCGATACGCGCGAAGGAGCAGCGATGACCGACGACAGCGGTACCCGGATCGAGAGCCCAGGAGAGCTCACCGACGAGCAGTGGAGGCAGCGGCTCGGCCCGGACCGCTACGCCGTCCTGCGCAAAGGAGCGACCGAGCCGGCGTGGTCGGGCGAGCTCCTCCATGTGGAGGGGTCCGGCATGTTCACCTGTGCCGGTTGCGGCGCGGAGCTGTTCCCGAGCGACACCAAATTCGAGTCCGGCTCCGGCTGGCCGAGCTTCTCCCGGGCGCTCGCCGACGGGGTGATCGAAGAGCACGTCGACCGCAGCTTCGGGATGCGGCGCACCGAGATCACCTGCGCCCGCTGTGGCGGACACCTCGGACACGTGTTCCCGGACGGACCGGCTCCGACCGGGCTGCGGTACTGCGTCAACTCCCTGTCGATCGAGTACCGGCCGGACGGGGGCTGACCCCGGGGCGTCGGTCGGCCGCCGACCGGGGAGCCGGCACGGGGACGGCCAACCGTTGCTCGAGGAGATCGAACAGGTCGCCGAGTGCCCCCGCCTCGGCCACCCTCCCCGTCCGGAGCAGGGCGCGGTCGGCGTCCGCCAGCGCCTGACAGGCGCCGAACACCTCGGACTTGGTGAGCACGACCGCCGAGGCGATCCCGAGTGGCACCGGCGTGGTGCGTCCGGGGTCCGCCTGGGGAGCCGGTGGGCCGGCAAGGGCCGGGTGCCACGCCGCACCCCCGCCCCCCGGAGCGGTGACCGTCCCCCGCCCGGGGGCGGCCGCAGTGGTCCGCGGTCCGCCGCTGACGCCCATCCAGGCCGGCCGCACCCCCACCTCAGGCCTCGACATCGGCCAGCTCGTCGTCGGCAGCTCCGGCCGATCCGCCTCCGTTCGGATCCGTCCCCCCGGCGGACGCCCCGTCGCCGTCGTGGGCCGACCGGCGCTCCACACGGTGGACGTCGGCGGTGGCGAACCGCAGGCTGGCGCCGATCTCGTCGGCCACGATCTCCACCTTGAACCGGCGGTCGCCCTCCTCGGTCTCCCAGCTGCGCTGCTCGAGACGTCCGGTGACCACCACCCGCGCCCCCTTGACCAGGCTGAGGGCCGTGTTCTCGGCCAGCTCGCGCCAGCAGACCACGTCGAAGAACGAGGTGGACTCCTCCCACTCCCGGGTCTCGCGGTTCTGCCAGCGCCGGTTGACGGCGACGCCCAACGAGGTGGTCGCCTGGCCGTCCCGGGTGTAGCGGATCTCGGGATCCCGAGTCAGGTTGCCGATGATGGTGGTGGTCGTCGCCGTGGTCATGGTCCCATCCCTTCGCGTGCGCACCGTTGCCGGGGGTCCCCCGGACGTCGGTGCGGGTCACCCGACCTGGGCGACCAGGAAGAGGATGGAACGGGAGCCTTGCCCGGGACCCGGCTGGGGACCCGCACCTCGACCTTGCTGCCGACTTTGCCGACAGTGTGGGGAAAGGCGCGCGACCCTGCGAGCTGGGAGGACGGCTGTCCGGCGGACGCCGATCAGCGGACGCGGATCGGCGGACGCGGATCAGCGGAGGCGGATCAGCGGAGGCGGACCGGGGTGGGACGGACGAGTCGGGGTGGGCGGATCAGCGGAGGCGGACCGGGGTGGGGTGGGGTGGGCCGCCCGGTTCAGTGCTCGGCGGGCGGCAGGTCGCGGGCGAACTCCCGGAAGGCCGCGGGCGGCAGGTACTCCGGCGGGATGTCCTCCGGGCGGGCATAGTGCTCCACGTCGAAGAGATTGGACACCCCCTCGTCCTCCGCGGTGGCGACCAGGCCCGCCTCGTGGCTCCGGCCGAAGGCCTCCGATCCGGAGATGGTGCCGGCGACCAGGGCGTCGGCGGTGTCCCGATCGATCCGGGCGACCAGGCTGTAGACGACGCCGTCCAGGGTGGCGCCGACCCGCCGGCCGATCATGCGGTGGTGCTTGCCGTCGTCGATGAGGTAGACGGCACCGTCGCCGCTGCCGACACGGAGCCGGACACGCTCCGCGTGGCCGAAGAGCAGCCACTGCTCGTGACGGCGGTCCTTCATCGCCCACAGCGGGCTCGGCGGCACGATGCCCTCCGGCTCGTCCTCCTCGAGCGGGGTGGCGTCGACCGGCGCAGCGATCGGGTCCGTCGATCCCACCGACTCCGGGGTGAAGTGGAGCTGACCGTCGGCCCGCGACTGGAAGAGCCCGCCTCCCTCCACCGCCACCTCGTCGGGGTGCTTGGTCCGCAGGGGCTCGTCGACGTCGCTCACTGGTTCCTCCTCACGGGGACGGCGTGGCGTCGCCGCCCGCCTCGATGGGGACAGTCTGCCGGATCCGCAGCCGTGGCGCCGACCGTGGCCGCGCACCCCGGGGTGCAACCTCGCCTGCGGGGTGGCTCCCGCTGGTCGGCTACCCGCCCGCCAGGTCGGCCAGCAGCTCCGTCCGGGTCCCGTCGGTGAGCGAGGTCCCGGGCAGGCCGTCCGGGTAGGAGGGATGGTCGACCGCCAGCCGGACCGGACCTTCCCGGAACCGGTCGACCTGGTCCGGGTCGAGACGGAACCGCACGTAGTGGACGGCGGCGGTGACCGTCTCCCGGGTGAGGTTCGCTTGGTGCCCGGCCTCCGGCACCGACGGCACCACCGTGGTGCCGTCGCTGCCGATCCGGAGCTGCACCGAGCGCTCCACCCCGACCAGGAGCGGCAGCCAGTGGCGGAGCTGATCCTCGGAGGTCAGCTCCAGGAAGAGGGTGGCCGACAGCTCGCCGGGTGCCGGCAACAGACGGTTGTAGACGTCGAGCTCGTGCTGGATCTGCGCGTCGGTGGCCATCCGCTCGGCCCGGGCCATCTCCTGCACCTGGAACCGCATGGTCAGGCGGTTCTCGAACGTCAGGGTCACGATCGGCCCCACGCCCACCCGGCGCAGCTTCTTCGCGGCGATCACTTCGCGCCGGAAGTCGTCCCGCTCGCGCTCGTAGGCCCGCAGGTCGGCAATGTCGTCCAGGGTGAGCAGCCGAGGCGGGGTCACCGTCCGTCCTCCGCCGGGATCCCGTAGGCGCGGGCCATCATCCGGATGGGGTGGACCGGTCGGAGCCCGGTCTCCTGCTCGATGGACCCGTTGGCGAGATGACAGTCGCCGCAGACCACCGCGTTGCCGGCTGCCTCCACCTCGCGTTTCAGCGGGGCGGCCACCGTGCGGGCCATCTCGTAGTGCTCGCGGCGGTAGCCCCAGGTGCCGTCGATCCCCGAGCACCGTTGCACCAGGGTCGCCTTGATGCCGGCCAGCTTCAGCAGGTCCCGGCTCTTCAACCCGGTCTGCTGCGCCTGCTGGTGACAGGCCACGTGGTAGGTCACCTGGTCGGGAACGGTGCCGTCCTCCCGGCCGGGGAACCCGGTGTCGAGCGACGACCCCTCGGCCCGGTGCAGGCCGACCAGGTACTCGGCCGGATCGGCGGTGTGGGCCGCCACCAGCTCGGCGTCCGCCGCCTGCGGGGTATGGGCCAGGTAGAGCGGGTAGTCCTTCCGCACCACGTAGGCACAGGTGGGCTGGGCCACGATGACCTCCCTCCCCGCACGGACCTCATCGACCAGAGAGGCGACGTTGCGGGCGGCGGCACGGGTGAACTCCTTGACGTTGCCCTGGTGCAGCCAGGGTGCGCCGCAGCAGCGGGTCCCCGACGGCACCGAGCACGACACCCCGTTGCGCTCGTAGACCTTGACGAGGTCCTTTCCGATCTCCGGCTCCATGTACTCGACGAAGCAGGTGGGGAAGACCGAGACGGAGCCCTGGGAGCCGGGGGCGGGCGCACCGACGGTGGACGGACCGGCAGCGCCATCGGTCCGGGTGCGCCGGGAGAACCAGGTGGTGAACCGCTGGCGGGCATAGGGGGGGAGGAGACGACCGGAGGCCATCCCCACCGTCTTTTCCATCAACCGTCGGGGAAGGGACCCGGGCGAACCGGTCAGGGCGTTGACGACGGGAGCGGCCGCGGTCGAAGCCCTCCCGACCAGGTCGGTCCGGGCGAGGAACTGGTCCGTGAGCTTCTCACGCAGCGGCACCCCCGCGGCGTGCCGGACCGCGTGGGCTCGCATCATCATCCGGGGGAAGTCGAGCTGCCACTCGTGGGGCGGGACGTAGGGACACTTGAGATAGCACAGCTTGCACTGGTAGCACTCGTCTACCACCTGGTCCTGCTCGGCGTTGGTCATGGCGCCGACATCGCCGTCGCGGGCATCGATGAAGCGGAAGAGGGTGGGGAACGACGGGCACAGGTTGAAGCAGAGACGGCACCCGTGGCACAGGTCGTACACCCGGCCGAGCTCCTCGCGGAGGTCGGCCTCGTCCAGGTACGCCGGATCGGTCGGGTCGTAGGTGGTGGTCATGGCGGTCCTCTCCGTAGTTCCCTCTGCGCTGGTTCCTTCTGCGCTGGCGCACCCCGACGGCGGTCCCGCCGCTCCGCCGGACGCCGGCGGGACGCGCCCCGTCGGGGCGTCACCGGCGTCCGGCGGGTACGGTTCACGAGACCGAGGCGAGCCCTTCGGTGAACCGGCCGGCGTGGCTCTTCTCGGCGCGGGCCAGCGTCTCGAACCACTCGGCGATCTCGTCGAAGCCCTCGTCGCGAGCGGTCCGCGCGAACCCGGGGTACATCTCCGAGTACTCGTACGTCTCGCCTTCGACCGCCGACTTCAGGTTGTCCTCGGTCGGCCCGACCGGTGCTCCGGTGACCGGATCACCGGTCTCGCGCAAGAAGTCGAAGTGGCCGAACGCGTGGCCGGTCTCCCCCTCGGCCACCGAGCGGAACAGCGCGGCGACGTCGGGGTAGCCCTCGACGTCCGCCTTCTGGGCGAAGTAGAGATAGCGCCGGTTGGCCTGGCTCTCCCCGGCGAACGCCACCTTCAGGTTCGCTTCTGTGCTGGTGTCCTTCAGTGCTGGCATAGCGGTCCTCCTCGGACGGTGGTTGGGTTGACGGTAGATGGACACATGGTGAACCGGTTCAGGCCGGCGCAGGGACGGCTGTCCGGCAGTCGGGACAGAGCCCCCGGAAGACGATCTCCGCCGAGCCGATCTCGTAACCGAGGGACGCCTCCTCCGGGATCCGCACCTCGGGGAGAGCGACGGCGAGGTCGCGCACCGTACCGCAACGGCGGCACACCAGGTGGTGGTGGGGCGCCTCGATGTTCGGGTCGAACAAGGTCACCCCGGTGCCGACATCGAGGGCGGCCACCTCTCCCAGCTCGGTCAAGTCGTGCAGGGTCTGGTAGACGGTCTTGAGCGACACCGTCTCCATCTCTGCGGCGACCACCCGGTGCACCGTCTCGGCGGAGGGGTGGTCGGCGGCCCCTTGGAGGGCGCGGAAGATGCACTGGCGCTGGGCCGTCACCTTTCGCCCGCTGGCCCGGAAGAGCTCGGAAAGTTCCTCTGGCGTCCTCACCACTCCCTACCTTATCAACAACGAATACCGTTCAACAATCGTTGTTGAAGAGCCGGCCATCCACCACCGGTCAGGCGGTCGGGCTGCGAGTCGGCGGGACCGATGCGACCAGCACCCCCCGGGCCGCGTGCAGGCGACCCGGGGGGTGCTGGTCGGTCAGGACACCTTGTTTGCCGGGCACCAGGCGTTGGCCGGAACCCCTGCACACGGGTTGGGCATAGTGGGCAGGCTGGCCGGGAGCGGGTGCATCGTCACCGAGGTGGGTTGCGGGTAGCGATCGGTGGTCAGGCAGAAACCAGGTCCGAGCAGGCCGGAGTCGCAGAGCACCTCACCACCGAGCGTCCCCTTGTTGAAGGAGAAGTTCGCCGTTGTCGTCTTGACCCCACAGACGGCGTTGGTCTGCTCGAGGTCCGCCGGGGTGACGGTGTTCGGGGCCACGTTGCCGGCGAAGCAGTTCTGGGGGATGCCGGTGCTGAAGGTCAGGTTCGCGTAATCCCCGTTGGTCGGATTGCCGAAGAACCCGTTGTTGACGTAGGTGTTGTTCCGCAGCGCGTCGCCCTGGGCGTCGTAGAGGCAACCGAGGCTCCCGAGACCGGTCCCACCCGAGTTGGCACAGGTGACTCCGGCCGGCGGCGTGTCACCGTCGACGAACGGGAGGAACAGCGTCCCCCACGCCCCGTTATTGGCGAACGTGTTGTTCATCACCGTGTCGTTCCGGCCACCGGAGACGGTCATGCCGGTGCCCGTGGGGCCGGCGCCGGCGTACCCCACCTTGGGTGCGTTCGGGTTGTTGTTGTCGTGGACGTAGTTGGCGTCGAACACCCAGCACGATCCGGTGCCGCTCAGGGCGCTGGTGCCGCCGTCCGGGCAGGCCCCGTTCTGGGGCGGCGGCGGGTCGCTGGCGATCTGGGTGTTGGTGTCGAACCCGTCCTGGTTGTTGTCGAACTGGGAGTGCTGCACCGTCAGGATGCCTCCCGAGTTGGTGCCCGAGTAGCCCAGCGCGCTGTACTCCATCCAGGCGTTGTGGATCCAGGCGTCACACGATTGGCGACACGCCCCGACGTACATCCCCGAGTCGTTCATGTTCGACGCGTAGATCTGGTTCCACACGCCCGGTCCGGCCGCACCCGAGGAGAAGATCCCGTAGCCGGCGGCGGGAGCCGTGCTGGACCCGTAGTAGGTCGAGGTAGCCGTCAGGTAGCTTCCACGGTAGCCGGTGATCCCGAGGTGGCCCGAGTAGGGGTTGCCGTCCCACCACACCCCGTTGCCGGCGCTGCCGCTGCCGGTCAGGAAGTTGCACACGGTGAGGTTCTGGATGCTGACGTTGTTGGCGTTCCACACCACGATCCCGTTGCGACCGATGGGACCATTCTTTCCGGCGACCGTCGTCCCGAAGTTCTGAGCGGTCGGAGCGGACGAGCACGGGGTGGAGGCGGAGGCGTTGGTTCCGTCCACGATGACCGAGCTCCGGTTCATCCCCCGCAGGTGCAGGTTGGAGGTGGAGATCTCCACCGCCCCGAACCAGCCGTCGTTGGCGTCGGCCAGAGTGGGGGGATTGGTGAAGTCGGCGTTCTCGTGGTAGTCGCCCGGCGCCACCAGGATCCAGTCCCCCGGCTGGGCGGCGTCCACCGCCGCCTGGATGGTCGTGTACTGGCCGGGGATGCCGTTGTAGGTCCCCACCAGCAGCACCTTGCCGCCGACGGTGGCCCCGACCGGCGCCATGCCCACGACCGGCTTGTTGAGCGGGTGACCGCCCATCGAACCGTTGAACGCAGCGTCGCCGAAGGAGAAGATGCCGCCGTCGGAGGCGACCATCCAGTAACCCTGGCCGTCGGAGGTGACCGACATCCCGACCACCGGGCTGTTCAGCGGGTGGCCGCCCATCGACCCGAAGTACGGGGCGTCGCCGAAGGCGAAGATGCCGCCGTCGGAGGCGACCATCCAGTAACCGCTCCCGGTACCGCTCGAGGCGATCCCCACGATCGGCTGGTTCAGCGGATGGCCGCCCATCGACCCGTGGTAGGTGGCGTCGCCGAAGGCGAAGACGCCGCCGTCGGAGGCGACCAGCCAGTAGCCGTTGCCGGTCGGGGTGGCGACCATGCCGACGATCGGCTTGTTCAGCGGGTGGCCGCCCATCGAACCGTTGAACTTGGCGTTGCCGAAGGCGAAGATGCCGCCGTCGGAGGCCACCAGCCAGTACCCCTGGCCGGTCGGGTCGGCGGCCATCCCCACGATGGGGGCGTTCAGGTGCGTACCGCCCATCGACCCGAAGTACGAGGCGTCGCCGAAGGAGAAGACGCCACCGTCGGAAGCCACCTCCCAGTACCCGTTGCTGGAGGGCGTGGCTGCCATGCCGACGATGGGAGCGTTCAGCGCTGTGCCGCCCATCGACCCGTGGAAACCGGAGGACCCGAAGTTGAAGATGCCGCCGTCGGAGGCGACCATCCAGTAGCCGGCCCCCGGCGCCAGCGCAGTCCGCGGGGCGGGAGGTGTCGCCGCCCGGGCGGCCGGAGCGGCGGCGACCGCCGTGGTACCCGCCACCACCAGCACCGACAACACGAGCGAGGCCCGCGCCATCAGCCGGACCCGACCCCCGATTGCCCTGCCCATCCGAACCCGACGACCTGCCATGTCCCCTCCTGATCCACGTCCTGATGCACGTTGCTCACCCGGGAGCTGGTCCGCCATCCTTCCCGAACCCGGTCCCGTGTCGACTGCCACGTGCTACCACCACATCTGACGGTGGGTCAAACCTCACCACCCCACCCCTCCGGACACCACCCGGCGCCTGTGGCAGGCTTCGTGGGTGCACGCCACCACCCCGGGCAACCGTCCTCCCTCCTCCCGGTTCGACCGGCGCCTCGCCCTCGGACGCCTGGCCTCGGAACCGTTCGATGTGCTGGTGGTCGGCGGCGGGATCACCGGCGCCGGTGTGGCGCTCGACGCCGCCAGCCGCGGCCTGAGGACCGCGTTGGTGGAGAAGGACGACTTCGCTTCGGGCACCTCCTCGAAGTCGTCCAAGCTGGTGCACGGCGGGCTCCGGTACCTGCAGCAACGCGAGTTCCGACTGGTCTACGAGAACCTGGCCGAGCGCCAACGCCTCCTCCAGAACGCACCGCACCTGGTGACCCCGCTCCCCTTCCTCATCCCGCTGTTCGGCCGCGGCGGCGTGGTCAACCGGAGCGTCGCCCGCGTCTACCGCACCGCCTTGTGGATGTACGACCTGACCGGGGGGGTGCGCATCGGCCGGCGCCACCAGAGCGTGGGGCGGGACGAGGCC